>MPMT01000037.1 GCA_002238645.1 Alphaproteobacteria bacterium bin52
CGCCGCCGACAACCGCTGGCTGCGCGAGGCTTTCGAACACCAGGTTCCCGTCATCTACTTCCTGGGCGTCGCCCCGGGCCGCTACCAGGCCATGGTCCCGACCTACATTTCCGGGTGGGACCCGGCGACGCTCAAGGCGAGCATCTCGTTCGGCCTGCCCGGCCGCGACGACCTCTCCTCGCCGCCCCAGGCCGCGGAACGCCGCTACGCCCTGCGGGTCGTGAAACAGCGCCTGCATCAAGATTTATTCCGGGAGGCCGTCATCACCGCATACCGCGGACGCTGCGCCCTGTCGGGACTGCGCGAACACCGCCTGCTCGACGCGGCGCACATCGTGGCCGACATGGACGAACTGCTCGGCCAGCCAGTGGTGCCCAACGGCCTGCCGCTTTCCAAGATTCACCACGCCGCGTTCGACGCCGACCTGATCGGCATCGATCCGGATTATTGGGTGCATGTCTCCGGCCGTCTTCTCGATCAGCGCGACGGTCCGATGCTCGATGCGCTCAAACAGCTACAGGGTGGTCGTCTGCACCTGCCGAAACGCGCCGGGGACCGTCCCGACCGCGACCGTCTGGCGGTACGATTCGAGCGGTTCAAGGCCGCAGCCTGACCGGTCGAGCGTCGGCGATCTCGACCGGGAAGCCGTGTTTGCCGGCGCACAGCCCGAGCACCACGGCATAGTCGGCTTCCATTCCCTTGGAGCGACGCACGGTCATGTAGCTGAACCGGTAGATCGCCTGCCAGTCGTCCCCGACCGCGAACAATTGCACGCCGGGTGCACTGTCGAGCAATGCCCGCAGCAGCCGAGCCCTGGCTGGCGAGAAGTCCTGGAACTCGTCGATCAGGCTATGGAAGGTCCAGACCGTCGCGCCGCTTGCGGTTTCGGCGCCGAGGCTGATCCCGATCCCGGGCGTTCGGCCGTCATCCAGCCGGTCTCAACCGGCGAGGCGCTGATGAACTCGCGGAATTCGGAGATTCCGGCCTCGGACCCTCAACAGCATCAGCCGGATCGCCGGTCTGTCGGTCAGGCGCGCCATTGCTGCGCGACTTTCGTCAGGAGAGATCAAGTCCAACGTCGGAGACAACCCCTGGGATAGGCTGGCAGCCCGTGCGGATGCGGAACTGGCTGACGACACGGGGCTAGAGCCGTGGTGGGTAGCTCCCGGTTCCGCGATCGTAGCGTGCACCCACGGCCGCCTCTCCAAACTGTTGTCAGTCGGTCGAGCTGGCAAGAATGATGGCGGTCTCCCTGCGGCGTGTTTCCGTGGGGACTCTCCGGCCGGCTTGCGGCCGTCCCATGGCGGAGAGAAGCGGCTGCGTCCGGTCGCGGGTCAACCGGACGACCTACGGCCCGTCCGCGTCGGGTCGGCCGGCGGGTCGCAGGGCTCGGTGCCCATGTCGGCGGGCAGGCTGACCTCGACCAGTTCGAACCCCTCCGAGGTCGCGATCTCGTTGTGGGGGATGCCGCCCGGGATGTACATGCTGTCGCCTTCCTCGATGCGCACGACCTTCCCGCCCGCAAACTCAAGGTCGACCCAACCGTTCAGCATGTAGACGAACTGGCCCTCGCAGAGGTGGATGTGCCAGCCGGTCGGCTCCGAGAGCCCCTGCGACGCCGAGGTCACCTGGGCGCGGATCTTCCCGTCGCTCGCCTCGGTGACGCCAAGCTCGCGGTACTTCATCCAGTCCCGGCGACCCTCGACGTAGATCGCCTCGCTCTTCTTCGCGAGGACGAAGTCGTCGGAACGCTCGGCCACCTCGGACATCTCGGCTACCGCCGCGGTGCTGCTGCTCATGCTGTTCTCCTCTTTGGATCATGCGCCGCGCGATCACGGCCATGAACTGTCTCCGATCCTAGACAGGACGCCAGACTGCCGCAACCTGGGCATGATTTTTCCGCCGCTTCGGACACCTGTCAATTGGCGTTCAATATTGACCCCCGATCTGGAGTGGGCCCCTGCACCAGGCCGCGCCCCGTCGGTCGTTGACCTCAGAGGACTCAGCGCCGCAACAGGCGATTGCCATGGCCCCGAAACCTCGCCTTCGTCGGCGCCAGGTCGAGCGCAGCACCTGGCTCCCGTCCCGCCAGACCCGCGGCCGCGGCCCCGGTCGGTGCGGACCTCGTCCTGACCCGTTTGGTGCCAGGCCAGACCGAATGTCATGCGCTCGCCCGGTGCAGGCCCCGTCCGTCAGCATCAACAACCGGACTCGTTCAGTCACTTGTCTGACCTTGCCGGCGATGTCATCGAGCTGACGATGTCCAAAACGGACCATCGCTGCCGGTCCGAAAGCTGGCGGAAACATGCAATCACCATGCATTCCGATTCGTCTCGAATGTCCACGAGCCGGACCAACAGTTCCAAAATTGGGCATCCGAAAGACTTCCTGACGCGGTCGCTCAGTTCCTGCGGCAGGGCGTGTTAAGCCTCTGCTTTCCCGACGCCGTTCCGAGTGGAGACGGAATGGAAGGTCCGGTGTGAACTCGCAGCGGCGGCACTTCATGCCGCCACTGCGGTCAATTTGGCGTTCGTCCTCGACCTCGAAAGGTCGGGTACATGCAGGGGCGCGATGCCGGACCGACCGGAACGGTTTGGGTCCGTGGTCACAAGCCACGCTAATTCTTCGTTCTCCGTTCCGTCTCCAGCACCGACCCAACACAATCAGTCTTTCCGCACACACCCGCAGGTGTGACTGCGTAGCGCCACTGGTTCATGCACTGGGGCGAGGAAAACGAGACTCATGCTCGTTTGGGAGTCCTTGCTCTCTGGCCGACAGATCGACCGGATAAGGCAGTATCCTCTGACCACATGAGAGTCCATTTGGCTGCCGCAACCGGGCGCGGCACGAAGCCCGGCGGTTGCCATGTTTCCGGCAGGCCGTCACATCGTCGGGGCGTGTCCGACCTTGACAGGCGGTGCGACAACCGGCTCTTCATCGGGTCCCGGGCCGGGCCGACGCTTCGGTCGCCCTTAGGAAGGCTGCGTTCGAATGGCTTCGGAAAGCCCCTGTCCCCGCAAGGTAGACCTGCTCGTCGTCGGCGGCGGCATCAACGGCGCCGGCATCGCGCGGGACGCTGCGGGCCGCGGCCTCGGGGTCCTGCTGTGCGAACGGGACGACCTCGCTGCGCATACCTCGTCCGCCAGCACCAAGCTGATTCATGGCGGGCTCCGCTATCTGGAGCAGTACGACTTCCGGCTCGTACGCCATTCCCTGCGCGAACGCGAAGTGCTGTTGCGCAACGCACCGCACATCGTCTGGCCGATGCGTTTCGTACTTCCGCACCACGCCGGGCTGCGCCCCTGGTGGATGATCCGCCTGGGTCTGTTTCTCTACGACCGCCTCGGCGGCCGTGCCGTGTTGCCGCCATGCTCGAGCGTGGACCTGCGCCGACATGAGAGCGGCCGCGCCCTGCAAGGCCGCTATCGCCGGGCGTTTGAATATTCCGACTGCTGGGTGCAGGACTCGCGCCTGGTCGTGCTGAATGCGCGCGACGCTCAAGCCAATGGCGCGGAGGTCCGCACGCGCACGCAGTGCATGTCGCTCACTCCGGGCAATTCAGGCTGGGAAGCCGTTCTGGAAGACCGGCTGTCGGGCGAGCGGTTCACCGTCACTGCACGAGGCGTCGCCAATGCGACCGGCCCCTGGGTTGGCCGCACCCGCTCGCTCGCCGGCGGCGCGGAAGAGGACCGGAGTGTGAGGCTCGTCAAGGGCAGCCACATCGTGGTGCCCAGGCTCTTCGACCACGCCCATGCCTACATCTTCCAGAGCGGAGACGGGCGTGTGCTGTTCGCGCTTCCCTTCGAGGAGGACTATACCCTGCTGGGAACGACGGACGTGGAATTCACCGGCGAACCGGGGCGGGTCCAGATAACGCCCGAGGAAATCAACTATATCTGCGAGGCCGCCAACCACTATTTCGAGACACCCGTCACGCCGGACGACGTGGTGTGGACCTATTCCGGCGTCCGTCCGCTGTTCGACGACAGGGCGGAAAGGGCAAGCGAGGTCACCCGCGACTACGTTCTCAAGCTCGACCGTGAGCCGGCTCCAATGCTCTCGGTATATGGCGGCAAGATCACGACCCATCGGAGGCTTGCCGAGCAAGCGGTGGACCTGCTGTCCGGGCCTCTCGGCGTCAACCGGCCGGGATGGACCCGCGAAGCACCGCTTCCCGGCGGAGATATCCCCGATGCGGATTTCGCCTCGTTCGGGGCGCGGTGCGCGGCCCGCCATTCATGGCTGCCCGAGGGACTTCTCGGGCACTACATGCGCCATTACGGGACCGAGACGGATACCCTGCTTGCCGGCCGCGGGAGCGTCGCGGATCTTGGCGAGCACTTCGGAGCCGGGCTGTACGAAGCGGAGGTGGAGCATCTGGTCCGCCGGGAATGGGCCCTGACCGCCGAGGACGTTCTGTGGCGGCGCACCCGCAAGGGCCTCGGCATCTCCGCCGACGGCGCGACGCGCCTCGGAACCTATCTTCAGAGGGTCTGTAGCGCGTTCCGACGCCAGGGCGCCAGCGCCTCGATGGCGCGGTCGGGATAATCGGTAACGATACCATCAACGCCGAGACGGGCCAGCGCCTGCATGTCGTGAACGTCGTTCACCGTCCAGACAACGACCCTGAGGCCGAGATCCCGGGCCTCGGCCAGCGATTCTGCGGTCAGTTCGGAGTGGTAGGGCGACCATACCGGTCCGCCGAAACGATGCACGATTCTCGGCACCGAGCCGCCATGTGCGTGGATATTCAGGCCGGCGGTCCAGGGAGACGGATCGGGCCGGTCGCGCAGGATGTTGTCGCGCCAGTCTTGTTCGGCCGTGAGGCAGCCCAGGGGGATCTCCGGCGCGAGCTTGCGGATCTCGCGAAGCACGCGCCAGTCGAACGCCCGGACGCTCGACCGGGAAGTCATCCCCTCCACCCTGAGCACCGCCACGACCGCCTCTGCGAACGCCTCCGGCGCCGCCGTTTCGCCTGGCGCCAGAGGCGACAGCTTGATCTCGATGTCGAAGCCGACCGCAGCGGCCCCCGGCCGGCGCCCCAAGGCCAGAACCTCCGCCAGGGTCGGTACACGCGCACAGTCGTACGCCCGCTGGTGCGGAAACCTGACGGTTGTCGGGCTACCCGGCCTCACCCTGCCGACATCGAATCCCGACAGCACCGGCATGTCCAGATCCCGGAGCAGCGGCCCGGGCGGCTTCAGCCACCTGCCGCCGGTGTCGCGCGTGTGGTCCGGGTTGAGCGCATGGTCGTGATGCACGACGGGAACGCCGTCCCGGGTCAGTCCGATGTCGAACTCGAGCGTATCGACGCCGAGCGCGATCGCATGCTCGAATGCCGGGAGCGTGTTTTCCGGCAGCAGCCCGCGTGCGCCGCGATGCCCGCTTATTTCCAGCATGCGTCCACTCAGGCCAGCCGCTTGCCGTCGTCGGGGTCGAAGAAGTGGACGTGGTTCGGCGCTACGGCCAGGGACAGCACCTCTCCGGCCGCGACACGGCGAGCGCCGTCCAGGCGCACGGTCACCGCCGCACCCTCTCCGCCGTCGGCCAGCAGTCCGTGAACCAGGCTGTCCGCGCCAAGCGCCTCGACGAGTTCGACGACGACTTCCATCGCTGCCTCCTCGCGAGAAACAGGCTCCAGATGCTCGGGCCGGATGCCGACCATGATCCGACCCCTGCCGGCGGAAGCGGGCGGCGCAACCAACAGCGTCCGATCCACCCCATCGAGATTCGCTCCGCTCCCGTCATCGGCAACCGTCCCCGGCAGGAAATTCATCGCGGGCGAGCCGATGAAGCCGGCGACGAACAGGGTGGCGGGCGCATCGTAAATCTCGAGCGGCCTGCCGACCTGCTCCGCCACGCCGGCATTCATGACAATCAGTCGATCGGCGAGCGTCATCGCCTCCACCTGGTCGTGGGTCACGTAGAGGCTGGTGGTTCCGAGCGCGCGCTGCAGCCGCTTGATTTCCAGGCGCATCTGCACGCGCAGCTTGGCATCGAGGTTCGAAAGCGGCTCGTCGAACAGGAAGGCCTCGGGCTCGCGGACGATGGCGCGGCCCATCGCCACCCGCTGGCGCTGACCGCCGGACAGCTGTCCGGGACGCCGGTCGAGCAGTCCTTCCAGTTGAAGGGTTCCGGCAGCTTCCGCGACCCGGCGTGCGATCTCGTCCCTGGGCGTGCGCCGGTTGCGCAGGCCGTAGGCCATGTTATCGAACACGCTCATATGGGGATAGAGCGCATAGTTCTGGAACACCATCGCGATGTTCCGGTCCGCAGGCTCCAGTTCGTTGACCCGGTTCTCTCCGATCCGGATTTCCCCTTCCGTCACCGTCTCAAGCCCGGCGACCATGCGCAGCAGGGTGGACTTGCCGCATCCCGACGGGCCGACAATGACGACGAACTCGCCGTCGGCGACGGCCATGTCGATCCCGTGGATCGCCTGCACGCCGTTGGGGTAGGTCTTTCGCACGCCGATGAATTCCAGACCGGCCATGCCGTCAACTCCCTCGAACCGCCCGCCCGGCGCGGGCCGTCATTTTTCCTGCTCGATCAGCCCTTTTACGAACAGGCGCTGCATGAAGACCACGACCAGCACCGGCGGCAGCATGGCCAGCATCGAGGTCGCCATGATCTCGTGCCATGCGGGCTCGGCGTCTTCGGCCTGGAGCATGCGCTGAATGCCCATGACAATCGTGTAATAGCCCTCGTCGGTGGTGACCAGGAGCGGCCACAGATACTGGTTCCAGCCGAATATGAAGAGAATGACGAAGAGCGCGGCGATATTGGTCCGTGAGAGGGGCAGCAGGATGTCGCGGAAGAACTTGAACGGCCCCGCCCCGTCTATGCGCGCCGCCTCGGCGAGTTCCTCGGGCACGGTCAGGAAGAACTGCCGGAACAGGAACGTCGCCGTCGCGCTCGCGATCAGCGGTACCGACAGCCCCCAGTAGCTGTTCAGCATGCCGAGGCTGGCCACCACGCCGAAGGTCGGCAGGATGCGCACCTCGACCGGCAGCATGAGGGTGATGAAGATGACCCAGAAGCACGTCCTGCGCAGCGGAAACCGGAAGTAGACGATGGCGTAGGCGGCAATGATCGAGATCGCGATCTTGCCCACGGCGATCATCAGGGCCATGACAAACGAGTTCCAGAGCATCGTGCCGACCGGGATGCTGCCCGCGGCTCTCACGCCGGAACCGAGCACGGTCGCATAGTTCTCGATCATGTGGCCGCCCGGCAGCAGCGGTGTCCGCCCCGACAGCATGGAGTCGGCCGGATGCGTCGAGGCAACGAAGGCGATCCAGATCGGGAGCGCGGTGACCAGCACGCCGAGACAGAGCACGACATGCGAGAAAACCGTGAGCCAGGGACGGTTTTCGACCATGGTTCCCCGCCCGTCAGTAGGCCACTTTCCGCTCGATATAGCGGAACTGGAACACGGTGAGCGTTATGACAACGGCCATGAGGACGACCGACTGCGCCGCCGACCCGCCAAGGTCGAGTCCGATAAAGCCGTCGCTGAAAACCTTGTAGACCAGGATGGTGGTGGACTGCGCCGGGCCACCGCTCGTGGTCGCATGCACGATCCCGAACGTATCGAAGAACGCATAGACGATATTGACCACCAGCAGGAAGAAGGCGGTCGGCGACAGCAGGGGAAAGATGATCGTCCAGAACCGCTTGAAGGGGCGGGCGCCGTCGATGGCGGCTGCCTCGACCAGGGAGCGCGGGATCGCCTGCAGCCCTGCCAGGAAGAACAGGAAGTTGTAGCTGACCTGCTTCCAGGAGGCCGCGAGGATGACCAGCATCATGGCGTCGGTACCGTCCAGATAGTGGTTCCAGTCGTAACCGAGCCACTTGAGCAGGTAGGCGAGAACCCCGATGGAGGGATTGAACATGAAGAACCAGAGCACGCCCGCGACCGCCGGAGCGACAGCGTAGGGCCACACGATCAGGGTTCGATAGGCCGTCGCTCCCTTCAGCACCCGGTCGGCCATTGCCGCAAGAAAGAGCGCGACGCCGAGCGACAGGCCAGCCGTGGCCGCGGAGAAGACGACCGTGCGGGCGAAGCTGTCCAGATAGTGAGGGTCGGAGAAAAGGGCGATGAAATTGTCGAGCCAGACGAACTGGCTCCTGAGGCCGAAGGCATCCTCAAGCAGCAGCGACTGGTACAGCGCCTGGCTCGCCGGCCAGATGAAGAAGACCAGCGTGATGACGATCTGCGGGGCCACCAGAAGTATGGGCAGGCCCAGCTTTGAGAATACGACCCGTTTTTCCATGGCGCGGCGGTGCGGGACGGGACGTCCGGCGGCCTCGTGACCCCAGGTGTCGGGTGAGGCCGCCGGACGAGCGCGAAGTCCCGGTCAGCCTCCGGTCGCCGCCTCGAACTTGCGCAACAGCGCATTGCCGCGCGCAACGGCGTCGTCCAAACCTTCCTGCGCCGACTTCGTGCCGGCCCAGATCGCTTCCAGTTCCTCATTGATGATGTCGCGGATCTGGACGAAATTGCCGAATCTCAGCCCCTTGGAATTCTCGGTCGGGGCCTTGCCCGTCATCTGCTGGATCGCGACGTCCGTGCCGGGGTTCTTTTCGTAGAAGCCCTGCGACGCTGTCAGCTCGTAGGCGGCTGTCGTGATCGGCAGGTAGCCGGTGAACTGGTGCCAGTCCGCCTGAACCTCTGCCGAGGACAGGTAGGAGAAGAACTTCGCAGCAGCCTTGTAGTCTTCCGCATCGTGCCCCTGAAGCACCCAGAGAGTGGCGCCGCCGATTATGGTATTCTGCGGGGCGCTCCCGACATCCGCCCAGTGTGGCAGTGCGGTGACGCCGAACTCGAAGTCCTTGGCGTTGGCCTTCACCCCGGCATAGGCCGCGGACGAGTTCATGTACATCACGCATTCCTGCCCGTAGAACTTGGGCGCACTCTCCGAACGCCGGCCGCCATAGTCGAAGACCTTCGACTTCTGCCACTCGGCGAGCTGGCCGATGTGCTTTACATGGTCCGCACTGTTGAAGGTGAACTCGGTATCGGTGCCAGCGAAACCGTTTGCCATGGTGCCGACGGACAGGTTGTGCCAGGCGGAGAAGTTCTCGATCTGCACCCAGGATTGCCAGCCCGTCGTGAAACCGCAGGGATAACCGGCGGCCTGCGCCTTCATGGCGGCAGCCTCGACTTCCGGCCAGGTCTTCGGCGCCTCCGAAATCCCGGCCTTCTCGAACGCGGTCTTGTTGTAGTAGAGCACCGGCGTGGAGCTGTTGAACGGCATGGACAGCATGTTGCCATCGGTATCGGTATAGTAGCCGGTAACCGAGGCGAGGTAGGCACCCGGATCGAAGGCTTCACCCGCATCCGCCATCATCTGGTAGACCGGGTAGATGGCCCCCTTGGCCGCCATCATGCTGGCCGTGCCCACTTCGAACACCTGCACGATATGCGGCGGCTGCTTGGCCCGGAACGCCGCAATGGCGGCCGTCATGGTCTCGGTGTAGTTGCCCTTGTAGACGGGCGTCACCTTGTAGTCGGACTGGGATGCGTTGAATCCCTCGGCGATTTCGACGACCTTTTCGCCGAGCTTGCCGCCCATGGCGTGCCACCACTGGACCTCGGTCGCGGCCAGTGCCGGGCCGGCATGAGCGATGGCCATCGTTGCGCCGATCGCGGTCAGAAGGATCTTCGGTTTCATCGGGAACCTCCAGGAAAAACTCCTAGCGTTGCAGTGCGGCGGGACAATCCCCGACGCGGGTTGCAGCCTCATTACCGTAGCGTTACAGGCTCGTGAAACTAAACCAAAAAAAGCTTATCCCCTTGATTACGGTGCCACAAGATGTTGTGTCGGCAGCCGTGCGCCGGGCTGACCGGATTCTGCGCCAAAGCCGTGCTGGCGGCGCTGTCGCAAAGACCTGAGGGCGAGAAAGGTCCGGTTCCCGAGGTCCGGGAGCGATTATGCCGTGTGGAGAGGGGGTCCGGGCGTGAATACCTGGCGCTTCAGGCGCGTCCCTCGACAAAGTCGCGATCCGTGACAGGCTTCAACCCGAGGCCGATACCCAGGAGCCTGTCGAAGGAGGTCGCCCTGTGTCGCCTCCGGTTCCACCGGAACACGAACTCGTCCAGGTATTTCTGGAAGTGCTTCCTGCGCAGGCCGTGGTAGACGCCCATGGCCCATCGCTTCAGGTTCGAGAACACCCGATGGGCCCACTCCAGGACCGTGTGCGCCTCCTGGTCACCGATCACCCTGGCCTCGTGCGGGTTCTCGGGCAGACCGGAGTATCCACTCCAGCCGTCGGTGACGACCTGTGCCCCGGGTTCGACGACGTCGCCGATGAAGCCCTGGAGCGAGTCGGCACTGTAATCGTCTCTCTCCTTCAACCGGATGCGCCGGGGCTTTCCATCCTCGGAAAGCTCGACGACGCCGGCCAGGAGCATCGTTTCCTCCGCGTTTCGGCCATTTTTCGACCGGCCTTCCGCTCCGCGTCCCTCACGGAATGGCATCGACGCCTCGTCGACCTCCACAATCTCCTGGAGGACGCTCCGGTCCGGACCGACCATCGCCCGACGCAGCTTCTGGAGAAGCAGCCAGGCCGACTTGTCGCTTCCGATGCCCAGCTGCGCCTGCAGCTGGAGCGCCGAGATCCCGTTGGAATGCGTGGCCACGATGTGGGTGGCGAGGAACCAGGTCTTCAGCGGAAGATGGGTGCGGTGGATCACGGTACACGCGGTCACCGAGGTCTGGCGCCCGCAATCCGCGCATTCCCGGAGGCACCGGTCCCCCTTGAGCTCCCAGCCCTTCGTCCCGCCGCAGGCGGGGCAGACGAAGCCGTCGCCTCAACGAAGCTTCACGAGATGGCGGGCGCAGGCGTCCTCGTCCGGGAAGAGCTTCCCGAACTGCTGGAGCGACATCGGGCGGTCATGCTTGTACCGGCTGGGCATGGCCTTGTACCGGCTGGGCATGGCGCGAACACAAGACGAACACGGCGGCCGGTCAACCCCTCCGACACAAGATGTGGACCAACCTGTGGCAAAGGGATAAGCCTTTCCGGTGATAGGGACTGTCCTCGCGTGAGGCAGCGCGGGGGTCACATCCCCGGGGAATGTGCTTGCGGAGTCAGGCGGGAACGCGGCTTCCGGGGTCCGGTTGGCAATTGCGGTAACGGCTGTCGGAAACCCTGATCCAACACCGCAAGCCACCGTCGGACCTCCGGCCGGTCCGGACCGCACCCGCCCTGTTCACGGTTACCGTCGTTGGCCGACCGGTGAGGCACATGAAAGTGCTGTTCCGCGCGGGAGCCATACCCTGAAGGTGTGGGATACGGGATGGTTCCGACCCGCAGTGCCGATCGTCCATCCACTACGAAAATGTCTCCGCGCCCCGCGCTGGCCTCTTGCCGCCAGGCGCCGCCTGCCCGGGTCCCGGTATTGAGGAACACCACAATCGACCTGATGACCGGTTCCCGGTCCATCGCTCGGCAGCCCACTGACCGGAGCAATCCACTTTTCGTCGAGATGTCCGGTCGATCGAGAGATTCCTGCTGCGTTTGCGGTCCGTTGTGAAAGTGGACACGGTGCCCGCCCCGGCTTCGAAGCCGGGCACCCCGGCGCCTGACTGTCAGCGACCGAGACGGAGCAGGTACCGTGAGCGGCTGACGGTAATGCGCCACTGCCTTCCGCATCGCTTCCCGGCTCCATTCACGTCCTGGAGCGACGCGCACCGGGGTCCGCGCCGGTGCCGCCGGTCGCACCGACAGCGTCTCCGGTGTGCCGTCTTGTCCGAGCTGTTACCCGATCCGGTTGGCGTGGCCGGAACCCCCGTTCGGTCAATGGTGCGGAGCCGGTGCTACAGCGTGCGCCGCGCGAGGGCGAGCGAGTCTTCCAGAACCGCGATGTCGCCCACCTGGTTGGCGAGGATCAGGACGAGGCGGGCATTGAGCCGGCGTCCGTCTTCATCCGACAGCCCTTCGTGCGCCTCGATCAGCATCTCGTACCAGCGATCGGGATCATCGATGCGCGAAGCGCGTATCAGGTCGCTCACTGTCCTGTCTCCCTCCCGGCGCATGCCCGTGCGAGTGCACGCGTGAGCGCGGTGGCGTCACACCCCTCCCGCCAACGGGCGGCGACGTGCTGATCCGGTCTCAGCAGGTACATTGACCCGGGCACGGCGGCCCAACGGCGGGCAGCGAGGCCGGTCGCTTCCGTCACCAGCACGTCTATCCGTGGTTTCGCGTTGGCAAGGATTTCCTCGCACCCGTTCGGCTTCCCGGTTCCGTCGACATCGGTAAAGCACAGGAGCACGAACCGCCCACCGAGATGTTCGAGCAGCCACCCCGACTCCAGCGGGGCATCGATGGCCGGCGCGCCGGGAGCCGGCCCGAGACCGCCGAACCCGGGGTCGTCCGGGCTGTTGAGAGCCGAGGTGGCATAACTGTGTGGCAGTGACAGCCGTCCGCTGTTGACCAGCGCGCGGGCGAAGGGTTCGCTCCCGGCCAGCGAGAGCACCGCGTCACGCAGGTCGGCGCTCGCCTGGTTCTTCGGTGTCATGAAGTCGGTGCTGCGCGCGGCGTTCAGGATGTTTTCGTCGGCCGCCGGAACCCGCTCGTCATCGTAACTGTCCAGCAGGGAGGCGGGCGCGGCACCGGCCTCGACCAGTGCCAGCTTCCAGGCGAGGTTGTCGACGTCCTGGATGCCGCCGTTGCCGCCCCGGGCCCCGAACGGACTGACGACATGGGCGGCGTCTCCGGCGAAGAACACGCGGCCGTGGCGGAACCGCTCCATCCGCCGGCACGAGAAGCTGTATACGCTGATCCACTCCAGTTCGAATCGGGTGCCGGGACCGACGACGCGCCGGATCCGTTCGGTCACCCGTCCGGGCTCGCTTTCCCGTTCCGGGTCGGCATCGGGACCGAGTTGCAGATCGATCCGGACCAGGTTGTCAGGCTGGCGGTGCAACAGGGCCGACTGGCCAGAATGGAACGCCGGCTCGAAGTAGAACCGGCGTTCGAACGGAAACCCCGCCTCGACCCGGATGTCGGTGATCAGGAACCGTTCCTCGAAACTCCGCCCGACCAATTCGAGCCCCAGGGCACGGCGCAGCGTACTGTGCACCCCGTCGCAAGCCAGCAGGTACCGGGCCTCGATTCCGTACTCGCCGTCCGGCGTGCGAACCTGCACGAGCGCACCATCCGCTTCCCGGTTGCACACGCCGGTGACCTCGTTGCACCAGCGGATGTCGGCAAGCCCCAGCTCCTGCAGGCGCCGGATCATGCAGGCCTCCGCGTGGTACTGCTGAAGGTTGATGAAGGCCGGCATGCGATGCCCGGTCTCGGGCAGCAGATTGAAGGCGTAAAGCTGCCGTTTACCCCGGTAGACCCGCCCGGTCTGCCAGACAACACCGTGCCCGAGCATGCTCCCGGCCGTTCCGGAGCGGTCCAGGATCTCGAGCGTGCGCTTCGACCAGCAGATCGACCGGCTGCCGGTGGCAAGCCTGTCGCCCTTCTCGAGCAGCACCGTGCGCACACCCAGACGGGCAAGTTCGAGTGCCGCGGCAAGGCCGACCGGCCCGGCGCCGACGATCACGATCGCGCACCGTTCCGGCCTGCCGGACCCGACGGCCGCGGGACGGCGATAGACGATCCGGGGCGCCGGCGCGATGCTCATCCCCGTTCCTGCCAGGTGCAGGCGATGTCGCGGGGATGGCAGAACCAGGCCACGCCCGGATACTCCGCCGCATGGGCCAGCCAGCGCCTGATCGCATCAAGGCAACGCGGCTGGCCGGACAGGTGGGGCCTGAGCACCGGGCACATCACGAGAGGCCGGTGCGCCGACTGGCGCAGCTGCTCGTCGAAATGGTCCGAGAGCATGGCGGCGAACTGGCGCGGGGTATGACGATGGACCTGCAACTGCTGCAGGTCATCAAGTTCCGGTGCTATCGGGACGCAGCCTATCCGGTGACCGTCGTTCGAGAGCCAGACCGGCTGATCGTCGCCGCAGGCCGCCAGCAGGTAGCAACAGCCGGCGTCCAGAACGGATGCGAGGTCAAGCTCGCCGCGAACCAGCAGGCCCCGGGGCATGGAGATCCCGAGATCACGGTAACGCTGATCCGGAACCGCGCCCATGGCAACGAACTCGTCGGCCCGAGCGGTGAACATCGCCGTCAGCCGCGGGTGGCGCGCCAGGATGCCGGGACCGGCGGCAACTGCCACCGGCATCTCGAAGGTGCGGAACATTTCCAGCAGCCGCCATGCCCCGACGCTCATCCCGTACCGCTCGGCGACCGCATTGTCCGCATCAAGCGCAAGGATCACCGCGACGGCGAGCCGACTGCCGCCCGGCCAGCAGAACTCGTTGCGGTCGATGATCGGGTCCGCAACGACAAGACCGGGGAGCATCACGCAGTTCGACGTCTCGGTCCGGTGGTCTGGCCGAGCCGGACCGCGGCGAGCGCCGCGGACACTGCAACCTGGGTCGGATCGATCACCGTGATCCCGAGCCGCTCCTCGAGCGGGGAACGGTACGCAGCCATGCCGGCGCATCCCAGCACCAGCACATCGGCACCGTGATGATCGCGCAGGATCTCGCCGACCTCTCCCAGGCGAACGAGGGTGCGCGACGCATCGGCCAGTTCCACCACCGACAGTCCGATCGGCAGGTCGGCCGCGAGCCGCGACTCGATCCCGAGCGACCTGATGTAGCGCAGGTGCCGCGGCACCGAGCCGGACAGGATGGCAAGGACACCGAACCTGTTGCCGAGCGAGAGCGCTGCGAGCATTCCGCTCTCGGCAATTCCGAACACTGGCCGGGCCGTGGCCTCGCGGGCCGCGTGCAGGCCCGGGTCCGAGAAACACGCAACAACAAATGCGCTCGCCCGGTCCTCGTGCTCCCTGACCATGCGCACCACGTCGCCCGCCACACGGTCGACATGCTCCTGGGTCTCGACACCCGGCGGGCCGCCGGGATTGGTCAGGCTCTCGATCTCGGGACCGGCCGCCAGCCGCAACGGCTCAAGCGCCTGGTCCATGGCCCGCGTCACCTGCTCGGTACTGTTGGGGTTGATCACGATGACAGGCCCGGTCATGCCTTCTCTCCAGTCTCGGGTTCGAGAGCCTTGCCGACGATCTCGCCGACATCGCCCGACAGGTTCCGGGTTGCCAGGATGCGCTCGAGCTCGCGGCGCATGAGGCCCTGACGCACGGCGTCGTGCCGCCGCCAGCGGACCAACGGCATGACCAGGCGGGCGGCCACCCGGGGATTGAAACGATCGATCTCGAGCACCCTGTCGGTCAGGAACCGGAACCCGGCCCCGTCAACGGCGTGAAACCGGACCTGGTTGCCGGCCGCGAAACTTCCGATCAGGGAACGGACCCGGTCCGGGACCCCGGGATCGTATCCCGGATGAGACAGCAGTCCGCGGACCACCTCGAGTGTATCCGGCAGGCTCGACGTCGCCTTGAGTGCGAACCACTTGTCAAGTTCGAGCGGCCGTGCACGCCAGCGGTCGTGGTAGTGCGCGAGTGCTGCGGTTCGCTCGGCGCAGTCGATTGTATTGAGCGCCTGCAGTGCGGCCATGGCCACGCTCATCGACTGTGCTTCCGTATACTGCGCGAGGGCGAGCCCCAGTGCCGATGCCCGTCGGGTTGCCACCAGGTAGTCGAGCACGACCGCCGCGAGCGCACGCGCACCCATGGCGGTGCTCGACAGGTCGTCAGGTGACTGGCCCGACAGCGCGCGCGCGTGTACCGCGTGCAGATCATCCCACAACGCGGTCCCGATCCCGGCCCGCAGGCGGGTCCGGGCGGCGTGGATCGCGTCGACGTCAACGACCTCCATCTGGTTCGCGAGTTCGGTCTCACCGGGCAGCCGGACCAGTTCGGCCCTGAGCGCCGGCTCCAGCCGCTCGTCATGCAGGGCGGAGCGCATTGCCTCGATGAAGGCCGGGTCGCCCCCGGCTTGGTCCTGTTTGCGTGTCGCATCGAGGAGCACCGCGCTGGCGCTACGCTGAAACGCGTCCCAGCGCACGAACGGATCGGTATCGTGGCCTGCAAGGTGAAGCAGGTCCGCGCCATCGAGTTCGAGGTTCAGTTTCACCGGGGCCGAAAAACCCCGCAGCAGGGATGGAACCGGCCGCTCCGGGATACCCTCGAAGGTGAACACGTTCTCGGCATCCAGGACTTCGAGTACACGGTCGGTGGGCGCGTCGTTTCGCGGCTCTCCGGACAGCTGCAACGGGAGCTCGCGTCCGGCACCGTCAAGCAGACCGATGCGCAGCGGGACCGGCATCGGCCGCTTGTCCGCTTGTCCGGGCGTCGCCGGGATCCGCTGCGACACCCGCAGCGTCGCCCGCTGCCGCTGCCGGTCGTGCTCGAGGACCGCCGACAGTTCGGGTGTACCGGCCTGACTGTACCACAGCTCCATGTCGCCAAGGTCGATGCCGTTCGCATCCGACATCGCGTTCACGAAGTCCTCACAGGTGACCGCTTCGCCATCATGGCGCCCGAAGTAGAGATCCATGCCCTTGCGGAACCCCTCCTCACCAAGCCGGGTATGGAGCAGGCGCACCACTTCCGCCCCCTTCTCGTACACGGTCAGGGTGTAGAAGTTGTTGATCTCGATGTAGCTGTCGGGACGAACCGGGTGAGCGGTCGGACCGGCATCCTCCTGGAACTGGTGCGCACGCAGGAAGCGCGCATCCGCTACCCGCTTCACCCCGCGGGAATGCATGTCGGCGGTGAATTCCTGGTCCCGGAACACGGTCAGCCCTTCCTTCAGACTGAGCTGGAACCAGTCCCTGCAGGTGACCCGGTTGCCGGTCCAGTTGTGGAAGTACTCGTGCGCCACCACCTCCTCGATGCGCTGGAAATCGATATCGGTGGCGCTGTCGCGGTCGGCCAGCACCAGCTTGCTGTTGAAGATGTTCAGACCCTTGTTCTCCATCGCTCCCATGTTGAAGTGGCTGACCGCCACGATCATGAAGAGATCGAGATCATACTCGAGGCCGAAGCGCTCCTCGTCCCAGGCCATTGCCGACTTCAGCGCCCGCATCGCGTGGTCGCACCGGGTCTCGTCACCGTGCTCGACATAGATCCGCAGGGCGACGTCGCGTCCCGACCGGGTGACATGGCGATCTTCGACGCAGGCAAGATCTCCCGCCACCATTGCGAACAGGTAGGACGGTTTCGGCCAAGGGTCATGCCAGGTGGCGCTGTGGCGACCACCGGCAAGATTGCGGGTCTCGACCAGGTTGCCATTCGACAGCAGGACCGGATACAGGCCCTGGTCTGCCACGATGGTGATCCGGTAGACCGACAGGATGTCGGGCCGGTCCGGAAACGGCGTGATCCGGCGGAAGCCCTCGGCCTCGCACTGGGTGCAGTAGATACCGTTCGACAGGTACAGGCCCTCGAGCACCGTATTGTCGGCGGGTCGTGTCCGGCTCGTCACCACAAGGGTGAAGGTCTCCCCGACGCCGGCAATCTCGAACCCCGGTTCGGGCCGTCCGGGGACCGGCAGTTGCCGGCCGTCGAGCTCCAGGTCAAGAACCTCGAGATCCTGCGCGTCAAGGACGAGGACATCATCGGCCTGCGCGCCGTTTCCTGCCTGCACATGCGGATTGCGCCGGCCCGCCAGCGTGGCGGTAACCGTTGCCCACTCGTCGGCGAGATCAATGACGAGGTCGACGGTGTCGACGAGAAATTGCGGCGGGCGATACTCCCCGAGCCGCTTCGGTTCGGCCGGTTCTTTGGAACCTGGTGTGGAAACCTCGGTCATGGCACCCGATCCGGCCCCTGGTGATCCTGGATGGCCGAAGCTGGCAGGGGACCGGGCGGACTGTCAACATCGGGAACCGGCGGAAGCAGGACCGGGTTTGGGTCGCCGGCCCGACGCGCGCCGAATCCCGCCGTCAGGCGGTCGAGCTGCGCAGCGGCTGGACGTTGTACGCCTGCTCGCAGTGTTCCTGGCAGTACGGGCGCCCGTCGCTCACCGGTGCTCCGCAGAACCTGAACCCGGAACTCTGCGGATCGCCGATCGGCCAGCTACACCGCGTCGTCGCCCACTGCGCCGCAACCTCCTGCAAGGCGCGGCGCCGTCCCTTGACGGCCGGAGCCGCCACCTCGGGGATGGGAGAGCGCCGTCGCGGCAAGCCCAGGCGCTGAGCCTTGCCCACAACGGCGTTGCGGGTCACGCCAAGCGCCCGGCCGATCTGGGTGACCGACACACCTTCGGTCCAGAGTTCCCTGAGCCTGGCCAACCGATCCTCGTTCCACGTACCAGGTGGCTGTACGGACATCGACTCCTCCCGAGTTCCCAGGACACCCCTACATTTTGTAGGCTGGCGTCTGCAGGTTACCCAATGTTGATGGAGCGCCGCAACAGAAATCATCCCGTGCCACGACCGCCGGTGTCAGTTCCTGGTCCTGATCGCGATCGCCAGCAACAGCGCCAGCCCTGTTGCGGACATCAGCAGCAGGGCCGTCGGCGGGCCCAGCCAGTCGGACAACAGGCCGAGGGTCAGGAGCCCCACCGGCGAACAGCCGATGCAGACCGACAACAGCCCCATCAGCCGGCCACGGAGTTCCTGGGGGGCCAGGCTCAGCACCAGGGTGCTCTGCATGCTGCCGAAACCGGCCATGCCGAGACCGGCGCCAAAGAGCAGTGCCACGGCGAGCCAGTAGAACGGAGCCAGCGACAGGCAGATCACACCGGTCATGAAGACGATCGATCCGCCGACGAACAGCGGGGCATACCAGCGCGGACGCACGACAAGCGAGATCGCCAGCGCACCGATGAAGGCGCCCGCGCCCTCGACTGCCAACAGCAGGCCGATCAGGGCCGGTTCGACCTGGTAGCGCGCCCGGCCGAGTACCGGGATCATGGCGGCATACGGAAAACCGAACACGTTGAGCACGATGGTGAAGAGATAGATCCTGAGCAGGTCACGCGACCCCATCACCACGTCGACCGTGCGGCGCAGGTCGCGCAGGAACGAACCGGACGCCGCCGCCATCGGCGTCGGGCCGACCGTCAGCGAGAGAGCCACGACGACGCAGGCGGCGTGCGCAGCCAGCGAGAACAGGAACGCGCCCTCCAGACCCAGCAGTCCGTACAGGATGCCGCCGCTGAGCGGCCCGGCCATGCGGGTGGCATTGTTGGTGGCCGAGTCGAAGGACACGCCGGCACCGAGCCGCTCGGGGCCGCAGAATTCGCCGAGCAGCGTTCGCCGCGCCGGGAAGTCCATGGTCCAGCAGGTTCCGCTGACAAACGCGCAGGCCACCATGTGCCAGAGTTCGATAGACCCGGTCCAGGCAAGCGCACACATGGTGCTCGAGGAAAGGGTGGTTACTGCGAAGGCGGTGGCAAGCAGTCGGCCGCGGTTCACCCGTTCGGCAAGCTGGCCGGTCACCGAGCCGAACAGCGCCAGCGGAACCTGTCGAACCACGGTTATCACCGCCACCTGCAGCGCTGAACCGGTGGTCTCGAACACGAAGATCCCGACCGCAAGCACCTCGAGCCAGCGCATGGTGTTGCCGAGCAGGCCGATCAACCAGATCCGGGCGTAGGCACCGTCACGCAGCAGGGACAGCAGCGGACCCGACACGCTCGCGTCACCCCGCCGCCACGCGGGCGGATCCCGGGAGCTTCGCCGACATCAAGGCGGGGCGGATCCTGTTCATGGCTTTCGCCGGCGTCACCGGTTGTGGGGGCACGGGAGGGGACCTGTAACAACGTTCGCCACAATCTGCATGCCGTCAAGCATCCGGCCGCAATCATCCGCCGGCTTCAGCGCCTTGTTTCGTGCATGCCACATCGGAGAAGATGCGGACCAACCGCCACCGGTCCGGAGACCGCCACCATGAGCGACAGCAGACCCCGTGTCCTTTTCTTCGGGACCGGCGGCACCATTTCCTATGCTGGCAGGGACAGTCTGGACCTGTGGGAATACATGGACTACGGACGCCGCATGCCGGTCGCGGAGATCCTTTCGCTGTTTCCGGAAGTGGAAGCGGCGGCCAACATCATCCCGGTCGACGTGCGCCAGGTCTCCAGTTCCGGCATCACACCGGATGACTGGCTGGCACTCGTAGACGCCGTACATCGCTCGGTGGCCGCCACCCCGGACGTCGATGGCGTGGTGATCACCCACGGGACCGCGACGCTGGAGGAAACCGCCTACTTCCTGTCGCTTGCGCTCAAGGTCGACCTGCCGGTGGTGATGGTCGGCGCCCAGAGACCGAGCTCGGGGTTTGCGACCGACGCCGGGTCGAACCTGCTCTGCGCACTGCGTGTCGCCTCGGCGCCACAGACACGGGGGCTCGGAGTCCTCGTGGTCCTGAACGAGGAAATCCATGCCGCCCGCGAGGTGACCAAGACCTCGACCCTGCGGCTGGAGACCTTCCGCGCTCCGGATATCGGAATGCTCGGCTACGCCGACCCCGACGGAACGGTCGCCATTTATCGCCAGCCGGTCCGACCCTGCTGCCGCGACACCGAGTTCGATGTTGCCGGGATCGGCACACTGCCGCGGGTCGACATCGCGCTCAGCTACGCCGGCGCGGACGATGCGGCCATTTCGGGTTTCGTCAACGCGGGCGCACGGGCGATCGTCTGCGCCACCCTCGCCCCCGGCCTGCCGACGCCCGCTCAGGAACAGGCGCTCGGTACGGCCGTCGCCCGGGGTATTCCTGTGATCTACAGCAGCCGGGCCGGAAGCGGGCGGGTGCTGCGCCGTGGATCGATGCGCAAGGCGGGCGTCATCGCGGCCGACAATCTCAATCCGCAGAAGGCGCGGGTTCTTGCCATGCTGGCACTCACCCGCACCAGCGATCCCGACGAGATCCAGCGGATGTTCGACACTTACTGAGGGCCACTGCACCGCGACGGACGGCTGTTCCTGGTCCTCGGGCAGTCCCCTTGTCCGGCGCGCAACCCCGGAGTGACATGGCATGAAGGGCAGCATCCTTTCCCTTGTGCGGCTCGCGCCGCGGGACCGGGAGGCAATCGGCAGGATCGATCCCGGGTTGCGGCTCGTGGAGGCTTCCGGCTGGTTCGACGGTGAAATGCGGGAAACCTGGCCCGCATTCACCACCGACCGCTACCTCGCCCCGGACTCGACCGGCCGCGGCACGCGCGAGGAACGAGACCGGCTGCTCGCCGATGCCGAGGTCATGCTGGTCGGGTTTCCGTTTCCCGTCGACCTGCGCGCCCGCGCCGCCGGGCTGGCCTGGGTGCACCAGCGTCCCGCCGGTTCCTCGAACATGCGCCACGGCGACCTCTGGCAATCCGACGTCACTGTCACCTCGTCGCGCGGCCACGCCCACAACCTTCCCATTGCCGAGTACGTGCTCGCCGGAATGCTGCATTTCCTCAAGGGTCTTCACATTTCCTCGACTGAGCGGGAGGCGGGCGGGTTCAACGCTCGCGGCTACCCCGGTCTGCAGGTCGCGGGCAGGACAATGTGCGTCATCGGGGTCGGCGGCATCGGCCGCGAGGTCGGTCGGCTCGCCGCCGCCCTGGCGATGAGGGTGACGGGGGTAAAGCGCGTTCCCGGTCCACCCGATCCCGCTTTCGACCGCGTGACCGGACCGGACGAGCTGCACGAGATACTCGGCCAGGCCGACGTCATCGCACTGTGCTGCCAGTGGACCCCGCAGACGCACAGGATGATCAACGCCGCCGCCTTCGCCGCCATGAAGCCCGGAGCGCTGCTGATCAACGTGGCGCGCGGCGAGATCATAGACGAGGAGGCGCTGTGCGGAGCGCTTGCCGCCGGCACGCTCGGCGGTGTCGTGCTCGACGTCTATGACGGCGAATTCGAACGGCCGCCGGACCCGCGGCTGTGGTCGGACGAGCGCGTGGTGATCACGCCTCACATCTCGGCGAAGTCGGACGTCAACACCCACAGGGGAACAGCGCTGTTCCTCGAGAACCTGCGCCTGTACCTCGCCGGGCACCCGCTGAAGAACGTCATATCCTGGGAACAGGGGTACTGAGGCGCGGTGGCGCCCGGCGGGCGGCCCCTGTAGCATGGGGAACCTGCGGACTGTTCCGTGCACGGCGCCGGTGGGAACCATGACCGACGGCTTCCGCATCGGAATTGACCTCGGCGGGACCAAGATCGAATGCGTGGTCATGGACCCGGCGGGATCCGTTTGCTGGCGCCGGCGGACCCGCACGCCACGAGGGGACTACGACGAGACCATCGCTGCCCTGGCGCGGCTGGTCACCACCGCGCATGGGGCCGCTGGCAATCCGGCACCGGTCGGGATCGGTATTCCCGGCTCCGTTTCGGCCCGTACCGGGCTGGTCAAGCACAGTAACGCAACCTGGCTGATCGGCAGACCGCTGCAGCAGGACATCGAGGCCGCGCTCGGCGTGCCGGTGTGGATCGAGAACGACGCGAACTGTCTCGCGGTCTCGGAGGCAGCCGACGGAGCCGGAAACGGCGACAGCGTGATCCTTGCCGTCGTGCTCGGAACCGGCATCGGCGCCGGCCTGGTGGTGAACGGCCACCCGGTGTCCGGCGCCAATGCCATTGCCGGCGAATGGGGGCACAATCCCCTGCCCTGGCCCAGGGACAGCGAACGATCCGGCGATCCCTGCTACTGCGGCCTGTCCGGTTGCCTGGAGACCTGGCTGTCGGGTCCGGCACTCGAGCGCCTGCATGGCCGCGAGACCGGGCAGACACTCGAGCCCCGGGAGATCGCCCGGCGTGCCGGCGCCGGCGACCCTGCCGCCTCGCGAACCCTGGATGCCTGGACCGAACGGCTCGCGCGCGGCCTCGCCACGGTGATCAACCTGCTCGACCCCGACGTGATCGTGGTCGGCGGCGGCCTGTCGAACATCGGCCAGCTGTACACCGACGTCCCGAAGCACTGGCAGCGGTACGTGTTCTCGGACGAGATCCGGACCAGGCTGGTGGCAGCGGCGCACGGAGATGCGAGCGGCGTGCGCGGCGCCGCCTGGCTGTGGCCGCGTCATCCCGACAGGTCGGGATGACATCCCGGGGCCTGTGCCGGGACTGCTTCGAATGGTCGCACGGTTTCGATGCGTGTCCGGACTGCGGATCGCCGCGGATGATCCGCCACCGGGAACTCTCCGAACTCGCCATCGCCCACCTCGACTGCGACGCCTTCTACGCCAGTGTCGAGAAACGTGACGATCCGCAGCTGGTTTCCCGGCCGGTCATCGTTGGTGGCAGCACACGCGGCGTGGTGTCGACCGCGTGTTACATCGCCCGCATCCGTGGCGTGCACTCCGCGATGCCGATGACGCGGGCACTCGCCGCCTGTCCGGACGCGGTGGTCCTGAGACCGGACATGGAACGCTATGCCGCTGTCGGGCGACAGATCCGGGAGATCATGCGCGAGACCGCACCCCTGGTCGAACCGCTGTCGATCGACGAGGCGTTCCTCGACCTGGGCGGGACCGAACTGCTGCACCGCAGCTGTCCCGCCGAAACCCTGGCCCGGCTCGCCGCACGCATCGAGAGCGAGATCGGCGTCAGCGTTTCGATCGGTCTCAGCTGCAACAAGTTCCTCGCCAAGGTGGCATCCGACCTCAACAAGCCGCGGGGCATGAGCGTCATCGGGCAGGCCGAGGCTCCCGCCAGGCTGGCGCCGATGCCTGTCTCGGTGATCTGGGGTGTCGGCCGGCAGCTTGACCGCGCGTTACGCCGGTCCGGGATTTCGACCGTGGGTGATCTGCAGAAGGTTCCCGAGGCCGAACTGGCCCGGCGCTACGGAGCCATCGGCTCCCGGCTCGCGGCCTGTGCGTGGGGCCGCGACGACCGCACGGTCGATCCCTCCCGCGAGAGCATCAGCATCTCCAGTGAAACCACCTTCCAGACCGACCTGCGCGAGCCGGAGCTGCTGGTTCCCGTTCTCTGGTCGCAGTGCGAGACCGTCTCCCGGCGTCTGAAGGAGGCGTCCAAGGCCGGCCGGGTGGTGATGCTCAAGCTGCGGACATCGACTTTCCGCACCGTATCGCGCCGCACCACCCTCACCTCTCCCACCCAGCTGGCCGACACGCTGTTCAGGGCCGCCCGGCCCCTGCTCGAACGCGAGACGAACGGGCGGAGTTTCCGGCTGCTCGGCGTCGGGGTCACCGGGCTCGCCAACGAGGATGAAGCGGACCTTCCGGACCTGGCCGACCCGTCCGGACAGCGGCGCAAGCGTGCGGAACAGGCCATGGACGCGGTTCGCACCCAACAGGGGCCCGCGGCGATCATCAAGGGACGCAGCATGTCGAGGAACGACTGACTGGCAGTAGCGCCGGGGACACACGCTCAGGGGCAGTCGGGCAGTGCGTTCAGGCTCACCTCCTCGAGCCCGAGATCGATATCCAGGGCATCGTAGTGCAGCGTCAACGAGGAGACGGCCCCGCTCTCGTGCAGGAGCATGCTCACCTCGTAGTCGGGCGCGTCGACCCGGGAGTCCGGGCTGAAGTAGCCGAGGTGAACCGGCCATGACGTGCCCGAGAACAGGACCTCCGCGACCGTCGCGTCCAGACCTTCGGGAGTGTTCGATCCCGTTGTCCCGTTTCCGATCACGGCCGTGACCAGAACATCACTCTCCATGCGTTCGGAACCGGAGAATTCGCGGGCGGCGAACACGCGCGTGGCGCGTTGCGCGGCTTCGAGCAGTTTCCTGCTGTGCGCGACCGGAAAGAGGGTCTGCTCCGACAGCACCACGGGAGTGTCGTGGCCGTCGTAGGTAGCCACAAGCTGACCGTTGCGTCGCTCGACCCTGCCGCCATGGGACTCGGTGACGGCCTCGCGGTCACGGCCCCACGTCCTTTCGGCGGCAAACCTGAGCCAGCTGCCGTCCTTGCTCTCCCGCGCGGTATGGCTGAGGATGGTCGGTGTTCCCTGACCAAGCGTGTTCACGAACCCGATGACGGTCTCCTGGCTGAGGTGCCAGGCCTCGCAGTCCTCGATCAGGTTGATCTTCAGCCCCCCGGAGAAATCGAAGACCGAGCTGTCGAGATCGATCCTGGAGAGCGACATCGAGTAGATCGCCGAATGGGGCACGATCCTGACAGTGTCAATCCCGCCACCGGCAGGCCGGGCCGGACCGGTTGCAGGCATGACGAGGGCGGCGGTGACCACCGCGATGCGCAGAACCCTCCCTGACATGGCGGCACCTTCTCCCGACCTGGTGAACGCCCGGACTATGGGCCCCCGACGCGTCAGCGACAATGATTCCGCCTCCCCGGCGGAGCGCAGTGCGCTACCATGCCCGCACCGCGGTTGCACCCGGTCCTTGTCATTGTGCTCCGGATCGGACAGCGTTGTCGGGGCTCCGGTCCGGTGAACGGTACAGGGTGGACATGACAGCAACGGCACTGCTCGGGCACCTGGAGACCGGGATCGCCCTCTTCAACGACCGGGTACTGGTCGTCTTCAAGTGGTTCGCGATCGCCCTGCTGGTCAGCATGCTAGCCATCGTCGATATCGCGGTCTTCATGCATTACGTCATGAACGACGCCCTTTCCTGGTCCGAGGAGATCGCCAAGTTCGTCATGGTCTGGCTGACTTTCGTGGTCGCGTCCGGTTTCCATCACATGACCGCGATGGCCTCCGACGATCCCAAGTTCACCGCCCTTGCCGCTTATGCGGCATTCAAGGAAAAGAGCGGAGAGGTCTATGTCCCGAGCCCCGAGGAAAAGGCGCAGTTCGTTGCGGCCGTCCAGCGGCTCAAGGACTGGTACATCGAGAAGTTCGGTGACAAGTGGCTGAAGCTGCTCGAGGAGTCGATTGCCGCAGCCGAGATGGAAATCGCCGAGGAGGACCGCAAACTGCTCGTGTAATCGTACCGGCACCGGCTCCGGCACCAGCCGGGGCCGGTCCGTTCCGGCAAGGCGGACGCCTGCCGCAGTCAGAGACAGACCAGGGACCCCAGTCATGCTTGAAAAACGCAATCCGGATACCGTCCATGCCCCCAGGGGCTACTCGCACTCGGTCGAAGTGCCCGCGGGCGCCACATGGATCCACATCTCCGGCCAGATCGGGCTGCGCCCCGACGGAACCATGGTCGAGGACGCACACGGCCAGATCGACCAGACCTGGGACAACCTTGCCGCCCAACTCGACGCGGCCAACGCCAGCCGCGACGACATCGTCAAGATCACGGTATTCCTGACACGGCGCGAGGATGTCGACTACTACCGGGCGACACGTCAGCGGTTTTTCGGGGACAGCGTCCCGGCGTCAACCCTGCTGTTCGTCGCCGGCCTGGCCGATCCGTCTCTGGTGGTCGAGATCGAGGCCGTCTGTATCAGGACCGGCTGAGGACGCGCGGCACCGCCACCCGGTCGGCTGCAAGCGACGGCGGACCGGACTCCCGGTTCTGCATGATCGCCGCCTGCTGGCGCGCAAGCGCCGGCAACGGAATGTCGGCAAATCCCGCATCGCCGCCCCAGGCTGCAGGGATGTGCTTGAACGGCGAGGAGCGTGGCAGCACCAGTGGTGTTGTCCCCGCCGCCGGCGTGAACCGGCCGTCGGCGCGCAGTCCGGACGGCACCAGCTTCGGAACCACCGGCGAGGCATCGCCCGCGGTTCCGGCTCCAGTCGCCGCGCCCACGTGAGCGGTGTCCCGGTCGGTGTCAACAGGAGCCGCGGCGGCAACCTGGATCGAGCCAAAGGGCAGCGAGTGGGTCTCGACCGTATTCGAGGCGATCGTGCTCGCGGAAGCGAGCCGCCTCGGCGTTCCGGCGGCAATCCTGGACGGACCGTTCACGCCGCCGAACTTCAGCGCCAGCGTCCGTACCTTCTCCTCGGCAACCAGTTGCTCCGCCGTCACCTCGGGACCGCCATCGGCATGATCTCCCGGAAATGATGTCGGATAGGTCACCGCGATCTGGATATCGGCTTCGGTGTATTCACGGCAGATCGGATTGAGGAAAAGCATCCTGTGCAGCGCACAGTTCTTCCCGTTGGCGGCTGACACGATGTGGTCAGACGTGCTCTTGCCGGTGGTCAGGACCGAGAACCCGGACACTCCGAGCGACGCGGCCGACATAACAGGCGGAAGGAACGGAAGGCACCCGGCAAGCATCGTGCACAGCCCCACGCTCACGGCCACACGCATCATGACCAACACTCCCACTGACCCGGCAATGCCGACTCCCGGATCCAACCATTCAACAGCTTAGGCAATCAAGTTTATCCGATAACTGAGATCACTGCAAGAACATGTTGAACCGACGATACTCTTGAGGGTCGCGAACCCCCGATGTATAGCTCGGCCATGACATTTGTATCCGATTCGCGGACAGTCGCGGAACTCTGTCGTCGCCTGGCTGAAGAACCTTACGTGTGCGTGGATACCGAGTTCATGCGCGAACGGACCTACTATTCCCGGCTCTGCCTGGTCCAGCTGGCAGGCGCGCGCGACGCGGTGGCGATCGACGCGCTGGCGCCGGATGTCGATCTCGCGCCGGTGTTGGACCTCATGAACGACCCCGGCGTGATCAAGGTCCTGCATGCCTGCCGGCAGGATCTCGAGATCTTCCACGACCGAACCGCTGCGGTTCCCGCCCCGGTGTTCGATACCCAGGTCGCGGCCATGGTCTGCGGCTTCGGCGAGGCGGTGAGCTACGACGCGCTCGTGCACAACCTGACGGACATGCGCATCGACAAGGGTTCCCGCTACACCGACTGGGCCCGAAGGCCCCTGTCGGATGCCCAGCTCGCCTACGCGATTTCCGATGTGACCGGCCTGCGCCAGGTCTACGAAATCCTGCAGGAACGGTTGCGGACCAGCGGGCGCGCCGACTGGCTCGAGGAGGAACTCGCCGGTGTCACCGATCCCGGGACCTACGCCATCGACCCCCGGGAGTCCTGGCGGCGGATCAAGGCCAGGAACCGGTCACCCCGGTTCCTGGCACTGGTGCGGGAACTGGCGGCCTGGCGCGAGAGCGAGGCGCGGCGACGGGACCGGCCGCGGGCCTGGATCATGCGCGACGACGTGCTGCTGGCGATTGCCACCCGCGCACCGCGGACGGTCGAACAGCTCGCCGGCGTGCGCAACGTTTCCGAACGTGTCGCATCGGGGCGCAGCGGACGCGACCTGCTGGATGCGGTCGCCCGCGCAAGGGCACTCCCGGACCACGCCTGTCCGCAGCTGCCCGCTCCGCCCGCCGCGTCTTCCCGCACCGCGATCGTCGACCTGCTCCGGGTCCTGCTGAAACTGAAGTCGGAGCAGCACTCGGTGGCGGCGCGGCTGATCGCAACCGGTGCCGATCTCGATGCCATCGCCGAACACGGTGGCGCGGCCGACTCGCCGGCGCTCAGAGGCTGGCGCACCCGGGTCTTCGGCGACGACGCGCTCGCCGTGCGCAACGGCGAACTGGCACTGCGTGCCCGCGGCGACCGGGTGGAGCTGGTCAGGCCGTGACTTCCCGGGCATGGACCCGGGCCCGCGGCTCCATGACAACCGGCCTGCCGAGCACGGCGGAAAGCTGCGTAACCCGCCGGGCGACGGTCTCACCGAGCACGACCGCCCGTTCACCGGGATAGCGAACGACAATCCGGTCGGACTGCGGGATCACCTCGAGTTCGCTGAGCAATCGCGCAACGCCGCCCGAATAGCTGAATCCGAACCGCAGGACGCACCCGATCAGATTGGCGAGTTCCCGCTGCTCACGGGTGATCAGCCGAGCGACGGTCCTGGCACGCGGATGATCGACGTGACCGTTGTAGCGCGCCAGCACCGCCAGAGCGACAAACACCCGTTCCCCGTGCTCGAGGCCGACCAGAGGCAGTCGCAGGACCTTGAGGAAGGCGTGCTCGCCGCGGTAGCTCGGATGTTCGGCCCAGGCTGCGTCACCGAGCAGGCAGATGGCGTGCACAAGCCGTGCCGGGACAGGGGTCGGCAGAAAGTCGGTCACCCAGCGCTCGAGTACTCCCTCTTCCAGCGGAAACCGGTTGAACGGGCGGACGATGTCGGAAAATCCCGAGAGCAACGGGTCGCGCCGCCGGTCCTCCGGCGACAGCCTGTCGTACAGGCACCCCTCGCGCAGGCCGAAGGCTGAGAACACCAGTTCCCCGACCCGGCCGAGCGAGATCAGGCGATGCAGGACCAGGGCGGCGGCCGGGATCGTGTCGATCCGGCGTCGGGAGATGCCCGGCTGCGCGGCGAGCCCCCTGCCGTCGGAGACACGTTCGAGAAACCTGAGAGCACGGTCGGGCTCGATCCTGTAGCCGTGAATGATCTCAAGCGGATAGCGGCACCTCACCATGTGCAGTCGCGCGAGGCTGCGCCAGCCCCCGCCGACAGCGAAGAGCTGTCGCCCGGCAAGGCAGTCAAGCCACGGCAGGCGCTCGATGTGACTGTCGATGCGTCCTTGCAGCCGTTTCCGGTTCCCCCGCGTGAGCGCGCCCAGACTCAGGGCTCCCAGCGGCAGGGTCGCAACCGACCGGGGCGACCCGTCCGGAACGTCGATCAGCTCAAGGCTGCCGCCACCGAGATCGCCGACCACGCCGTCGCAGCCCGGAAAGGCGCTGATGACGCCGCAGGCGGACAAGCGCGCCTCCTCGGCGCCGGACAGCATGCGCACCCGGATCCCGAAGCGACTCTCGAGGTCCTCGGCAAACGCCGGTCCGTTCTCGGTATCGCGGACTGCCGCGGTGGCGATGACATCAAGCCGTGCCAGCCGCATCTCGCGCGCCACCTCGAGGAACCGGGCTATGATGTCGACAGCGGCCGCACGCCCGGTTTCCGACAGTCTGCCGGTCCGGGGCATGTCGGCGCCCAGACCGCACAGCGCCTTTTCGTTGAACACCGGAAACGGCATGCGCCGATCACCGGTGAACACCACCAGGCGCACCGAGTTCGATCCGATGTCCAGCACGCCGACCCGGTGGCCGTTGCCGTCTTCCCATGCCGACGCGGAGTACGCCACCCTCAGGCCTCCTGCCGGTCCCGCTTCGCAATGGCCGGAGCCTGAGACTGCCTGCGCAAAGCACTGCCGCGACCTGACAGGCTCGGGTTGGTCATGAAGTAGGTGTGGGCCGAGAAGTCGTCGGCCAGCGCCTTCACCCGGATGTACCGGCCGGAGGCTTCCAGTTCCCAGCTGTTCTTGCGGTCCTTCAGGTTCGCTCCCATGATTTCCGTCTGCACCTGCCGGTGCACCGTCTCGTTCTCGATCGGAACGAAATGCTCGACCCGGCGGTCGAGGTTGCGCGGCATCCAGTCGGCCGACGAGATGAAGACCAGCGAGTGCTCGGACGGCAATCCGTGGCCGTTGCCGAAGCACACGATGCGCGAGTGCTCGAGGAACCGGCCGACAATGCTGCGCACCCGGATGTTCTCCGACAGGCCGGGCACGCCAGGACGCAGGCAGCAGATGCCGCGTACGACGAGGGTGATCTCGACACCGGCGCAGGATGCCTCGTACAGCTGGTCGATGAGGTCGGGATCGACCAGCGAGTTCATCTTGGCCCAGATCGCGGCGGGCCGGCCCTCGGCGGCATAGGCCATTTCGACACGGACCAGCTCGACGATGCGGCTGCGCAGCGACATCGGGGACAGTGCGATCTTGTCCATCGCCAGCGGGGTCACGTAGCCGGTCATGTAGTTGAAGGCGCGCGCGGCATCGAGGCAGATCCCCTCCTCGCACGTGAAGAATGACAGGTCGGTGTATACCTTCGCCGTGATCGGGTGGTAGTTGCCGGTGCCGAAATGCGCGTAGCTGCGCAGACCGCGGCCTTCCCGCCGCACCACCAGCGACATCTTGGCATGGGTCTTCAGGTCCAGGAACCCGAACACCACCTGCACCCCGGCCCGTTCGAGATCCCGGGCCAGGCGGATGTTGACCTCCTCGTCGAAGCGCGCCTTGAGCTCGATCATGGCCGTCACCGACTTGCCCGACTCGGCCGCCTCGATCAGCGCCTTGACGATTGGCGAGTCATGGATGGTCCGGTACAGCGTCTGCTTGATCGCAACCACCGCGGGGTCGGTTGCCGCCTGGCGCACGAATTGCACCACCGCATCGAAACTCTCGTAGGGGTGGTGGATGATGATGTCCTTCGCCCCGATGGCGGCGAAACAGTCACCGCCGAAGTCCCGGATCCGCTCCGGGAAACGGGCATTGAACGGTGGCCAGAGCAGGTCCGGGCGCTCGTCGGTGATCAGCTGTGACAGATCGGCGAGCCCGACCATTTCCTGCAACGCGAACACCTCCTCCCCTGAGGTGTCGAACTCGCGCATCACCAGTGCGCGCAGGTCGTCTGGCATCGAGGAGTTGGTGGACAGGCGAATGACGGTTCCTCGGCGGCGGCGGCGCAGTGCAGACTGGAACGACACCACCAGGTCCTCGGCCTCCTCGTCGATCTCCATCTCGCTATCGCGCAGGACCCTGAATATCCCATACTCCATGATCTCGAAATTCGGAAAGACCGTATCGGCGTGCCGGAGGATCACCTGTTCGATGGTGATGTAGCGGATCTCGCTGCCGGGCAGGCGCACGAACCGCCCGACCTGCCAGGGCAACGGCAGCAACGCCTCCATGTGGTGGCCGTCCGACGACCGGCGCAACCGCAGCACCAGGCAGGCGCTGCGGTTGGGGAAGAACGGAAACGGATGCGCCGGATCGATGGCCAGCGGCGTGAGCACCGGAAACACCTGTGCCAGGAAATGCTCGTCGAGCCACGCCCGGTCGGCCGCGTCGAGATCATCGTGGTCGACCAGGTGGAAACCGGCATCCCGCAGTTCCGCGGTGAGCTCGTGCAGGCAGTCCTGCTGGCCCTCGATCAGCCGGTCCGCCTCCTTCGAGATCGCCTGCAGCTGCCGCGACGGGGTCAGTCCGTCGGGACTCGAGGTGGTGACCCCGGCCGAGATCATTCCCTTCAGCCCGGCCACCCGGACCATGTAGAACTCGTCGAGGTTGGCACTCGAGATCGACAGGAACCGAAGCCGTTCGAGCAGCGGGTTCTCCGGATTGCAGGCCTCCTCGAGTACCCGGTCGTTGAAGGCGAGCCACGACAGCTCCCGATTGATGAACCGGTCCGAAGAGTTCCGGTCCGGCACCGGTTCCTCAAGGACTTCCGCGCTGGTCATCGTCGGAGCCTCCTCGTTTCGCTCCCGTCGTCCGGATCAGATCGAACTGCGGAAGGCGCCACCGTCCATCAGCAGGTTCTGCCCGTTGATATACCCGGCGTGCACACTGCACAGGAAGGCGCAGGTCTTGCCGAATTCCTCGGCGGTTCCGAACCGTCCGGCGGGGTTCTCCGCCGATGCGGCCTCGTACATCTCCTCGTAGCTCATGCCCGCGGCCTTCGCACGGACCACGAGATTGCCGCGCAGCCGGTCGGTATCGAACGGACCGGGCAGAAGACCGTTGATGGTCACGCCACGGCGGACCGTGTCGCGGGCAATGCCGGCACAGAACCCGGTCAGCCCGGTCCGGGCGCCGTTCGACAGGCCGAGGATCGAAATCGGTGATTTCACCGAGCCCGAGGTGATGTTGACGATCCTGCCAAAGCCCCGTTCCATCATCGCGTCGACGGTTGACCCGATCAGTTCGATGGCGGTGATCATGTTGGCGTCAAGCGCCGCTATCCAGTCCTGCCTGCTCCAGTCGCGGAAGTCGCCGGGCGGCGGACCCCCGGCATTGTTGACCAGGATGTCGATGTCTCCCGCCGCCGCGAGGGCGGCTTCCCGCCCCTCCGGCGTGGTGATGTCGCAGGCGAGTGCGGTCACCGCGATACCGCGCGCGGTCCCGATTTCCCTCGCGGTCGCTTCCACATCAGCCCTGGTGCGGGCGCAGATCGTCACCTCCACCCCGGCCTCGGCCAGTGAATCGGCGCAGGCGCGTCCCAAGCCCTTGCTCGCCGCGCAGACGAGCGCCTTTCTTCCAGCAATGCCCAGGTCCATGGTCAGTGTCCTTCCGTTCCCTTGGTCATCCTGCCCAGCACCAGCCGGGCCAGTGGCAGTGTCACCGACCGGTGTTCGGTGAGCGACATCCTGTCCAGTTCCTCAACCAGTTGCCCGGCCGTCTCGAAGGTCCGGTCCATCCTGCTGGTGATGTAGGCCAGCGCGCCGTCCTCGACCCGCAGCTGGCGGTCGCGGAACATCTTCGCCATCACCTCGTGCAGCACCCTGTCCTCGGGCTGGCCGATGGCAACCACGGCAAGGGTCGCCAGTCGGGATGCCAGGTCCTCGGGCAGGATGCCGATGCCGCTGCACGGGACCCGGCTCAGCACCAGCACCGTGCCGCCCTGCTGCATCACCATGTTGTACAGCTGCAGAAGCGGCAACCCGGGCCAGTCGGCATCGAATCCGTCAATCAGGAGGTGGCGCGCGTCGTCGAGCAGCTCCGGGGGCGGCAGACGGACAAGTCCCGCCCGGTCGACATACGCGGCGCCAGCCCGCCGCCGCCAGGCGATCCCGAGATGGGTCTTGCCGCATCCCGCCGGTCCGACAATGTTGAGACCGGTGATCTGCTCGGGCCAGTCCGGCCAGCGATCGATCCAGGCCACCGCGTCGCGGTTCGATGAGCACACCACGAACTCCTCGCGCAGGAACCCCGGCGCATGACCGAGATCGAGGGTGAGTTGCCCGGGCGTGCTCACGACCGCTCCCGATCGCGCGGTTCACCGGCGTCATCGGCCGGCGGGATGCCATGCAGGTGCAACGGGCTCGCAAGGTATCGGACGAGTGCGAACCGCCCGATCACTCCGATGATGGCCGCCACCGGCAATGACAGCAGCACACCGACGAAGCCGAACAGGGTTCCGCCCGCGAGCAGGGCGAATATGACCCACACCGGGTGCAGGCCGACGGCATCCCCCACCAGCTTCGGGGTCAGAACGTTGCCTTCCAGCACCTGGCCGATCACGAAGATCACGCCCACGATGGCGATCGGCTGCCAGTCCGGAAACTGGATGGCGGCAAGGCTGATGCTGAGCACGCCGCCGAGGATGGCGCCCACGAAGGGGATGAAGGAAATCCCTCCGACGAAGATGCCCACGACGATTCCGAAGTCCAGACCGGCAAAGCTGAGAGCGGTGCCGTAGTAGACCATCAGCACCAGGCAGACACTGCCCTGGCCGCGCACGAAGGATGCCAGCGTCCTGTCGATGAGCCCCGCCTGTTCCCGTATCACCGGGCCCTGCGCCTGTGGCAGCCAGCCGCTGATGGTCCCCACCATGCGGTCCCAGTCGCGCAACAGGTAGAAGGCGACGATCGGCGTGATCAGGACCAGCGACAGCAGGTTGGTAATCGCGACTCCGCCGGACACCACCCGTGCCAGGGTGCGGGTGATCCAGGGCAGGACCCCGCCGGCGAGCGACGGCAGTGATTCGAGCGACCCGTCGCGCGCTCCGGCATGAACGTTCTCGAGCACGGAACGCACCACCGGTTCGATCCGGGCGACCACTGCGGGCAGCAGTTCCGCGAGCCGCAGCAGCTGCGCGTTGACCACCGGGACCAGCAACAGCAGGAACCCGAACGCCGCGACCACGAAGCCGCACAGCACCAGGGTGGCGCCAATGGTCCGGCCGCAGCCCGCTCGCTCGAGCCGGTCCACGATCGGGTCGAGCAGGTAGGCAATCGCCAGTCCGGCGACGAACGGCAACAGGACGTCGGCAAGCACGACCAGGAACAGCCCGGTCGCCCCGAGAAGCAGCAGCCAGAACAGTCCGCGTTCGCGTCTCGTCATCGTCAGCTGCGCGGCGCCGCCGGGCTGCCCGCCGCGGGCGGACGGTAGCGCTCCGGCACCTGCCGCGAGCGCTCGGTGAGCACCGGCTGGTCGCGGCCCTGGTGGAGTTCGAGGTCCCGCTGGTGCAGCGCCGTGCGCAGCTGGTCGACATCACCGACCATCACGATGTCGACAACCGCCGCCTGACGCGACAGGCGGCGCACGATAACGTCGCGAACGATTCCGATCGACTCGATCTGCCTGCGAATTGCGAGCCAGCGGCGAAAGGAATCCTCGATCGGTATCAGCACCGCGACACTGGTCCTGGCATCCCGGCTGACCAGGTTGGCGCGTTTCCAGTCATCTTCCAGAGCCGCGACCACCTGCTCGACCGCCGCCTGGAACGCATCCCCGCTCCCGACCGAGACCGGGTCGGCGCGGGTCTCGGGTCCGGACCCCGGTCCGTGGCGGACCAGCGACACCTCGAGCCCGGTCCTTTCCCCGTCGGGGACCGCACGGGCCAGGGAGACAACGGCGTCACCGGCGCCGTAGCGCTCGGCAAGCAGCTGCAGGGGCGCCCAGTCGCGACCGAGCGCGGCGCTCACCGGGAGATCGCGCATGTCCTGCAGGTCGCCCCAGGGCACGACGATCGGCAGCAGTCCGTCGGGCGGCTCGAAGTCCTGCCACGCCTCGCGCCAGGGGTTGGGGTCTTCCCACAACATTTCGTGTACACCGTCGCTCAGCACCGGGATCACCAGGACCGGACGGCTTCGTGTCTCGGCGAAGGAAATCCCCATGTCGTTCATCAGGTTGCGGACTGCATCTGGTCGAAAACCGAACGACAGTTCCGCAATGTACCGGACCTTCGAGGTCCGCTCCTTCAGGATCTCGTAGTCATGGATGAGCGCGCGCACCTCCTCCTGGCCGAGCCCGGTCAGCCTCGCGGACTGTTCCGCCAGCACCATGCGCTCGACCAGGCGTTTCCACGCCAGGGTCTCGCCGCGCTCGAGTGCCTGTTCGCGTGCGGCCAGCGATGACGAGGCCGTCACGTCCACCTCGACGGGCGCGACGATGAACACGTCGTCCCCCGCACGCACCGCCACGGTGGCCATGGCGAGGACCAGCACGACGAGCATCGCCAGCATGCCGGGAACACATGGGCGCGCGAGACGGAGCGATTTCATCTGGGCAGCCTCCGGGAGCAACACCACCCATCCTATCACACCGGCACCGCGACACCCTTGCTCGGCACGGAAGCGGCAACCTGTTTCGGAAAACCGGTCCCCGGCCGGACCGTGCGGATTTCGGGTCAGCCTACCGGCACCGTCGCGCCTAATTCACCTGCCGCGTTGCGACACCCGCGCACGGGAACGTGCATGGCGCGTTCCAGCGCACCGTACTGGCGGAACCCTGTATCCAGATCCGCATGATCAGGGCAGGCACCAGCACCTCGCCAAACGGTTGTCCTTCACCCCGCCGGCGCAGGGACGGGAATGTCCCGCCTACAATCGAGACCTGTTCGGGAGACACCGCCTGATGAGATGGTAGGCGCGGCTTCCTGATATGGTTCATTCGACATCCGGATGCCAGTGGCATCAACTGTTTTCACGCCAGCCAGCACAGCATTTGAATATCGCCGGGGGCACGCACAGACGCCCGGGACATGGTTCCGGACTTGGCGCCGTATGCTGCGCGACGACCCCGACGGGATCGAGCGGGTCACTCGGGCCATCCGCTACCTGCGCAGCACGGCACGCTCGCGACAGGCGTACAAGGACCTTGATCGGGAGTTGAACGTCTTCCGCAAGAACCGGGAGCGCATGCGCTATGCCGAACTCGCGAACAACGCTCTGAGCATTGGAACCAGCATTGTTGAAGCTGCAAACAAGCTGCTTGTGACCCAACGTGATGAAACGCAGTGGCATGCGCTGGCGGCTTGCCTCCGGTCAGGCCGTGCTGACGTTCCGGGCCCTGCAGAAATCTGACCTGTTCGATCGCACATGGTCTAGCCTGATGGCCGTCAGGGATGCAGCTGCCAACGACAACCTTCCCCTGTCAGACCGCACCCTCGCCGCATGATGCTCGACAAGGTTCCGGAATAAACAGGAAACCTTCATGGCGTGACACGAGGGTCACACCGGGCGGCAAAGAAGCGTTACAAGCTGGAAGCGATCGTCAGTCTGCCGCAGCGGGAAGAGGTTTTGTACGGCCGGGGCATGTCGATGGCGGACGCGATCCGGCATCTGGGGATCAGCGAGGTTACGTTCTATCGGTGGCGCAAGGAGTACGCCGCGATGAGCGGCGATCGGCTTCGCCGCCTCAAGGTGCTGGGGCAGCCCCGCTTGACCCAGCGTCGTGTCCCTTGCGGCGGTGGCGACGAGGACCGCCAGGTCGCGGACATGATCGAGCTGGCGCGCCAGTATGGCCGTACGGCTGTCGACAGATCGCGGCACTGCCGCGTGCCGCCGGCTGGTCAAGTCAACGACAAGCGGATCGAGCGCCTGAGGCGATGCGAGGAGCTGAAGGTGCCCGGCAAACACAGCACGCGCGTGGGCGCCGCCCAGGACACGATCGCCGTCAGTATCGAGCTGCCGGTGATCCTGCAGGCCGGGCGGTGGAAGTCCGCCGCCATGGTCAACCGCTACGGGGACCAGCTACAGCCGCACTCGTGGTCCATCATTTCTTGCTCCGCCATTGACATAAAGCGTAACGCTTCCAGACCATTTTCAGGAACAGGGCTCGTCGGACCTGAATCTTGACGCACTCCCGGACCTCAAGCTACGCATTCAACGGACGCGACACATGCGGCCTTGATTTCCTGCTTCGATATCGCACATTCGACAACGGAAGCCGATGTCTTGCGGGCCGGCGAATGGCACCCGAGAACCTGACCTTGATCCATCTCTCCAATGCCACGTTGAACGACCTGCCCACGTCCATTGCACGGCCTGTCTACGACCGGGCGGCCCTGACGCCGGGTATCCTCCACATCGGGCTCGGAAATTTCCACCGCGCGCACCAAGCGTGGTACCTGCATCGGCTGTTTCAGCATGGCCACAACGGCGATTGGGCGATCGTCGGCGCCGGGGTCCGTCCGAGCGATTCGATTCAGCGCGAGAAGCTCTTGAGACAGGATTGCCTGTCGACGCTGATCGAACTCGACCCGGCCGGCCGGTCGGCGGAGGTGAGTGGCGCGATGATCGACTACGCGCCCGTTGCGCAAGGCAACGCCGCCCTCATTCGCCGGATGGTCGATCCTGCAATTCGGATTGTCTCGCTCACGGTGACCGAGGGCGGATACTATGTCGATGCCCCGACGAACGGCTTTGACGCATCACATCCCGACATCCAGCATGACATCCTGTATCCGGACCGTCCGCGCACTGCATTCGGCGCGATGGTGGCGGCGCTCAGGTTCAGGCGGGACCGGCGGTCAGGCCCGTTTACCGGCCTGAGTTGCGATAATCTTGTCGGCAACGGCGCATTATTGCGCCAGACCGTGGTCTCGCTCGCCCGGGCATCTGACCCGGTCCTTGCAGAGTGGATCGACGAGAACTGCTCGTTCCCGAACTCGATGGTCGATTGCATCGTTCCTGTAACCGGCCCGAACGAGCTGGCTCTGGCGCGTACATTCGGCGTCGACGACGCAGTTCCAGTCACGCACGAGAACTTCCGCCAGTGGGTTATCGACGACGATTTTTGCTCCGGGCGGCCGGACTGGGAACGCGTCGGCGCTTCTTTCTCGGACAGGGTCCACGACTACGAGGCGATGAAGATTCGTATCCTCAACGCGGGGCACCAGATGATCGCCAATGCAGGCGAGATTCTCTCGATCGAGACTATCGCGGAGTGCATGGCGCAGCCTCTGATCGCCGCTCTCTTTTGCAAGGTGCAACGCGAGGAAATAGCACCCCACGTCAAGGCAGTCCCGGATTTCACTCCCGACGAGTACGTGAATCTGATCGCCCGCCGTTTCTCCAACCCCGCCATCGGAGACACAACACGGCGTGTCGCTTTCGACGGATCGTCGCGCCATGCCGGGTTTCTCATGCCGAGTATTCGGGATGCCATCGGAACCGGCGCACCGGTCGAGGGGCTTGCGCTGGTAGAGGCACTCTGGGCGCGCATGTGCGAGGGCCGACGCGAAGACGGCTCCGTCATCGAGCCGAACGACCCTCAGTGGGACAAGCTTGCGGCCGTCGCGAGAGCAGCGCGGAACAATCCGCGTGCCTGGCTGGAGCAGCGCCAAATCTATGGCGACCTCAACGAGGCGCCGCGGTTCGCGGCAGCTTTCGAGCGTTGGCTCAACAAGATTCTATCGGACGGTTGCGAGGCGTCGTTACAGGCCTACGTGACCTCGTAGCCGAAACTCGGCGATATATCCGGCGGCGTCGAGATCTCCTGATCCATCCGGGCCCTCACACGATGCGCAGCCCCTTGTCATCGAACCGGTAGATGCGCTCGGCATCAGGCGTCAAATAAATGGTATCGCCGTGATGCATAGCCACCTCGCCGCCCGATCGCACCGTGATCGGATTCGCATATCCCTCCATGTGGACATGGAAAAATGTGTCCGAGCCCAGATGCTCCGAGACTCCTATTCGGCCCTTCCACATGCCCTCACTCGGCGACGGCGCGATGTGCTCGGGCCTGACGCCGATCGTCTGTGCATCGCGTTTCGCCGCCTCAGGTCCTTCCAGAAAGTTCATCTTGGGCGAACCGATGAAGCCCGCCACGAACCTGTTCCGGGGCGCGCGGTAAAGTTCCAGGGGTGAGCCGACTTGTTCGATCCGTCCGGCCTGCAGAACGACGATCTTGTCGGCCATGGTCATCGCCTCGACCTGGTCGTGGGTGACGTAGATCATCGTCGTCTTCAACCGCTCATGCAGTTCGCTTATCTCGAGGCGCATGCCGACACGCAGCGCCGCATCCAGGTTGGAAAGGGGCTCATCGAAGAGGAAAGCCCCGGGTTCGCGCACGATGGCGCGACCGATGGCCACGCGCTGGCGCTGGCCGCCCGAGAGTTGGCCCGGCCTGCGGTCGAGATATTCGGTCAGGTTCAGAACCGCGGCCGCCTGTTCGACGCGCCGGTCCTGCTCGGCCTTGTCCAGCTTCGCCATCCGCAGCGGGAAGCTGATGTTCTTTCGAACCGTCATGTGCGGATAGAGCGCATAGGACTGGAACACCATCGCGAGGCCGCGTTTGGCGGGCGGCACCGCGGTCGCGTCCTCCCCATCGATCCGGATCGCGCCGCCGGTCACATCCTCGAGCCCCGCGATCAGCCTGAGAAGCGTGGACTTGCCGCATCCCGACGGACCGACGAAGACGACGAACTCGCCGTCCTCGATCTCGAGGTCGAGAGGCGGGATGACAGTGACCTCGCCAAAATTCTTCTCCACCTTGTCGAGAACGATGCGTCCCATTTCCTTGTCCTCACTTCACAGCGCCGAAAGTCAGGCCGCGGACGAGTTGTTTCTGGCTGAACCACCCAAGGATCAGGATTGGCGCGATTGCCATGGTCGAGGCGGCGCTCAGCTTGGCGTAGAACAGGCCCTCGGGGCTCGAATAGCTGGCGATGAAGGCGGTCAGCGGGCCGGCCTTCGCCGCCGTCAGGTTCAGCGTCCAGAAAGCCTCGTTCCACGCCAGGATGAAGTTCAGAAGGACGGTCGAGGCGATGCCCGGCACGGCCATGGGCGTTAGCACGTAAACGATCTCGTTCCTCAGCGGCGCGCCGTCCATCCGCGCCGCTTCCAGGATCTCGCCGGGAATTTCCCTGAAATAAGTGTAAAGCATCCAGACGATGATCGGCAGGTTGATCAGCATCATCACGATAACGAGGCCGACGCGCGTGTCGAGGAGTCCCAGCTCGATGAAAATAAGGTAGATCGGATAGAGGACGCCGACCGCCGGCAGCATCTTGGTCGAAAGCATCCAGAGCAACACGTCCTTGGTCCGCCTCGACGGCACGAATGCCATCGACCATGCGGCGGGAATCGCGACGACGATGCCGACAAGCGTCGAGCAGCCGGCGATGACCACCGAGTTCCACAGGTAGCGCATATAGTCCGAACGCTCCTGCACCACGGAATAGTTCTCCAGCGTCCAGTTGAAGAAGAAAAAGAGCGGTGGGTCGGCGATCGCCTCCGCCTCGGTCTTGAAACTCGTCAGGACGGTCCAGAGGACCGGGAAGAAGATCAGTAGTCCGATCGCCCAAGCGACGACGGTGTTGACGGTCTTTCGCTGGTTCGTGACAGCGCGGGCCATGGCTCTTCTTCCTCACGCGTCCAGGTTCTTGCCGACGATGCGCATCAGGAACAGTGCCACGATATTGGCGAGGATGATTGCGTAGACGCCACCTGCAGACCCGAGACCCACATTCTGGCTCTCCAGCACTCGCTGGAAGATCAGGTAGGTCAGCGTCCGAGTGCCGAACGAGCCCTGCGTCGTGACGAAGATTTCGGCAAAGATCGAAAGCAGGAAAATCGTCTGGATCAGAATGACGATGGTGATCGCCTGCCCGAGATGCGGAAGGACGATGTGACCGAACCGGGCGAACGGAGAGGCGCCGTCCATTTCCGCCGCCTCCAGCTGCTCGCTGTCGAGCGATTGCATCGCCGTCAGCAGAATCAGCGTCGCAAAGGGCAGCCATTGCCACGAGACGATCAGCACGATGGAGAAGATCGGGGCCTGGCTGAGCCACTCCACCGGCGCCAGCCCGAAAAACTTCCAGAGATGCGCGAAGAGCCCGTTCACCGGGTCCATGAGCATGTTCTTCCAGACCAGCGCGGACACCGTCGGCATCACGAAGAACGGCGCAATCACCAGGATACGGACGATACCCTGCCCCCACATGGGCTGGTCCAGCAGGAGCGCCAGAAACACCCCCAGGACCACAGTTATCAGGAGCACACCGCCGACGATGATGAGCGTGGTCTGGACGCTCGGCCAGAACGAGCTCGAGGTGACGAAGCGGACATAATTGTCGAGCCCGACCCACCCCAGGTCGCCGCCTCTCAGCGGCAGGTAGCGCTTGAGGGAGAAGTAAAGCGTCATTGTCAGCGGCACGAGCATCCAGACGAGGAGCAGGAACACCGCAGGCGCCATCATCAGGCGAGCGGCCGACCTGGAATGCTCGGTGGCCATGACGCATCTCCTTTCGCGCCAGAGACGACTGCCACTGTGAACGGAGGGCGCGAATACCGCCCTCCGTCGCCGGGAAAGTGCCGTTTACGGCTTCAGCTGGAAAGACCTGTACATTCGGTCCGTCAACCCTTCGGGTTAGAGGAGTGGATGAGTTCTTTAGGGTATTCCGGCCTGTCTCCCTAGTAGCCGGCGGCTTCCATTTCGTCGGCCGTGAGAGCCTGGGCCTTTTCAAGCGCCTCCGCGACGGTCTGCTGACCGGCGAGCGCGGCCGAAAACTCCTGTCCCACCAGTGTCGCGATGCCCGCAAATTCCGGGATCGCGACGAACTGCACGCCGGTATAGGGCACGGGATCGACGGTCGGCTGTGTTGGGTTCGCGGCGTTTATCGAATTCAGCGTCATCCGGGCAAAGGGCGCCGCCTCAAGATAGGCAGGGTTCTGGTAGAGCGATGTCCGCGTGCCCGGCGGGACATTGGCCCAGCCTTCCTTCGACGCCACCAGTTCGGTGTAGCCCTTGCCGGTCGCCCAGGTGATGAACTTCTTTGCCGCGTCCGTGGCATCGGATCCCGCCGGGATCGCCAGCGACCAGGCCCAGAGCCAGTTTCCGCGCCTGCCAAGCCCGTTGTCCGGAGCGAGAGCGAACCCGACGCTGTCGGCCACGGTCGAATCCTTCGGATTGGTCACGAAGGAGGCCGCCACGGTCGCGTCGATCCACATGCCGCACTTGCCCTGCTGGAACAGCGACAGGTTTTCGTTGAACCCATTGGTCGAGGCGCCCGGAGGACCGTACTCGGTCATAAGGTCCATGTAGAAGTTGAGCGTGTCGGACCAGGCCTCGCTGTCGAACTGGGGCTTCCAGTCCTCGTCGAACCAGCGCGCGCCGAAGGAGTTCGCGGTAGCGGTCAGGAACGCCATGTTCTCGCCCCAGCCGGCCTTGCCGCGCAGGCACACCCCGTAGATTCCCCCATCCTTGTCGGTCATCGCCGCGGCGGCTTCCTTGATGAAGGCCCAGGTCGGCGCTTCCGGCATCTCAAGGCCGGCCTTTTTCATCAGGTCGGTCCGATACATCACCATGGAGCTTTCACCGTAGAACGGCGCGGCGTAGAGCTCGCCATCGACGGTCAGACCGGAGCGAATCGCAGGCAGGAGGTCGTCCGCATCCCACTCGGCGGGCAGATCGTTCAGTGACACGAGCCAGCCATTCTTCCCCCAGATCGGAACCTCGTAGGTGCCGATGGTCAGAACGTCGAACTGGCCGCCCTTTGTGGCGATATCCTGAGTCACGCGCTGCCGCAGAACGTTTTCTTCCAGCGTCACCCATTCGAGAGCGATGTCGGGATGCCGGGACGTGAAGTCTTCTGTCAGCCCCTGCATCCGGATCATGTCGCCGTTGTTCACGGTGGCAATGGTGACGGTCGTGGTGTGCGAACTGGCGTAGGCTCCCGTCGCGGCGAAAAGCGCAAGCGCACTGGCCGCACAGATTGTGGTTTTCAACCGCATCCGGTTTCTCTCCCGTGTCTTTCCAAAATTTCCCAACTTGATTGACTTAATGGGGTGCCCGTTTGCGAGTCAAGCAATAAATGGCAATGAGACCGGCAGCTTCAGAAGACCGGCCCCACCCGACCGGCCACGGCGTTCAGGTCATATCGCTCACCGCAGGCGCTGTCCCGGACCTGCCAGGGTCGCTTGCGGGCTGCCGATTGACCGATTGAGAAATCTTTGCCGTTTTCACCAGCAGGTCCGTGTCCGGTGAGAACCGCCCGATGAGCGGCAGCAGCGCTGCGCCCAGGACACGCGCCGGCGGCCCGATGGAGCCCGTCGCAATCTCGATGGGCGAGAGGCCCGTACAATCGAACCGGCCGTAGGCGCCGGCCACGCCCTCGACCACGCGGCGCCGCCAGTCGGGGCGGAGGAGGCCGTCGATGACCACCTCCTCGAAATCCACCACGCTCATCGCCGTCACCACGGCACGGGAGAGAGCGGCGACGGTGCGCAGCGACCACGCGTCGAAGATGGCGTCGGCTTCCGGCCCGCCGTTCGGACTCAACATCTCCGACACATCGAAACCGCCCGCGGCCAGCGCGCGCTCCAGATCGATCACCGAGGCCTGATGGATAAGCTGGTGCGGGCGCCCGCCGCCGCCGGCCTCGTCCATCGGCATAGAGCCGAGAGCGCCCGCGTTGAGTTGCTTGCCCCGATAGAGGCGGCCGTCGATAACCACTCCGCCGCCCACAAATGTGCCGAGATAGATATAGAGCGCGCTGGTCCGGTCGATCCGGTCGCCGGCAATCATCTCTGCGGCGCAGGCCGCGGTGGCGTCGTTGTATAGCGAAACCGGCAGGCCGGTTGCGGCCTCGAGCTCGGCGGAGACATCGATCTCGCGCCATGCCGCGATCGCCTCGCGCTCCAGGCCGAGCAGGTCCGACCACTCGTACATGACCCAGGGCATGGCAACGCCGAGTCCGACCATTCGGTTGCGCAGGCGGGGTTTCAGGGAGCCAGCAAGCTCCAGGGCCGTCTCCTTGGCAAGTGCCATCGTCTCCGCCGGAAGCGGGGCGGGATAGGGTGAGGACCGGGACGCGACGACGGCGCCACTGAAATCGACGAGGAGAGCCTCAAGACTGCGTCGTCCAATCTTGACGCCCATGGAAAACGCCCCTTCGGGATTGAGCGCGACCGGCGTAAAGGGCTTGCCGATCCGCCCACGCACCTTCTCGCGTTTGACGAGAAGCCCGTCGTCCAGCAGGGAGTTGACGATCACGGTGGCGGCCTGGCCGCTAAGGCCGGTGGTTCGCGCAATTTCCGCCTTCGACAACGCACCCGCCTGCCTTATGGCAGCGATCATCAAGCGCTCGTTGTAGGCCCTGAGCCCGGTCGAATCTTCGCCGCGCATCCCGTATGCGCTCCCTCGTGCGTATGCGGTCGTGTCGATGCAACTGCGAATTCAAGCATAGTCCGGAACGTTCACATAGCGACATGAGTGCCGGACTTCGCGCCTTCGCAAGGCGGGGAAAGTGTCTGGGGCCAGCCCTACCCATGCCCCACAAGTGATGCTGGACATTTGATTATGCCGTCGCTCCGGTGCCGGCCATGGAGGTTCAGCACCAGATCCGACGCCAGCTCGCGCACCCTGAGTCGGTGCGTCGTATCATCGGCCTGCTGGATGCGGGCGATGTCCTGCACCGCGCGGCCCTTGCTGAACGTCTGTGCGCCGATTTCGGTTTTCACGATGCCCTGGGACGGCCGCAGGTGTCCACCTGCCTGTCGGCCCTGCAGCTCGCGGCACGGGTACCGCTGGATCGGCCGGGATGCGGCAACGCGCCGGGCCCATGGGCACCGGGTGGTGGATCTGTGTTGATCGGCGCGCAGGATGGACGCCGATCGGCCGGGTAGACGGGAGCCTTACGGCGTCCCGTCCCCCGCAGACCCGAGCGTGCGCGTCTAACGCACTCGGTTCCTCACACGACAGGTTCGCTCAAGTCTTCGTGGCCGCCCACCGGATGCGAGCTGGTGGCAGCGGGAAGCGTCGCAGGATGTCGAGCATCCGTGTCCACGCCACCCGCCCCTGGCGGTGGCGGCGGGAGAGCCACTTGCGCCAGATGTGGATGACTGAATGGCGGAAGCGTGCGATGTGCGAGCTGTTCCCTCTGATCCCGTAGTAGGCGCAGTGTCCCCGGATGACCCGCACAAGATGGGCCTGCTGGTCATCAAGCGGTCTGTGCCGGTTACGCTGGCACCAGTCCGTGACGGACTTGACCGCCCGCGCGAAACGCCCCTTGGCCGTGCGTCGACGCACCACCGGGTACCCCCTGCGGGATTTCGCCCAGACATGGGTGAAGCCGAGGAAGTCGAAGGTCGCATCGTCTTTGTGGCTCCGGTGGCGCTTCGGCCGGAAGTCTACGAACCTGGTCTTGGTCGGGTGGAGCGTGAGCCCGTACCGTCCAAGACGTTTGCCCAGGACATCAAGCACCCGCCTGGCGTCCCGTTCGGTCTCGAAGAGGAGCAGTTCATCATCGGCGTACCGCACGAGCCGACACCGGCCTCGCATGCGGGGCGTGACCACTGTCTCGAACCATTCATCCAGCACATAGTGCAGAAAGACGTTCGATAACAACGGACTGATCACCCCGCCTTGAGGTGTTCCCGTGTCTGCTCGGGACAGGACCCCGTTGTCGAGGACCCCGGCCTTCAGCCACTTGCCCAGCATTCGCCGGACCACTCCGTCCTTGATCCTCAGGTCGAGAAAGTCCCGGAGGTGATCGAACCGGATCGTGTCGAAGTATGACTTGATGTCGAGATCGATTACCCAGCACAGCCGGTCCCTGAACGTTCCTTCGAACACTGCGTCCAGAGCGTCATGGGCTGACCGTCCGGGCCTGAAGCCATACGAGCTCGACCGAAAGGTCTCCTCGTAGATTGGCTCCATGAGCATCACGACCGCTCGCTGTGCCACCTTGTCTTCCAGCGTCGGAATGCCGAGCGGTCGTTGCGTGCCGTCCGCCTTCGGAATGTAGTGCCGCCGGACCGGCGGCGCGATGTAGCGGCCGGACTTGATCCGGTTCAGCAGGTCCTGGAGATTGTCCTCCAGATCTGCTTCGTATGCTTCCGCTGTCACGCCGTCGACCCCGACCGCGCCGTCCTTGCGCGTCCGTCGCCACGCCTCCCGCATCCACGCGAGGTCGATGAGGTGGTTGAGCGATGTGAACACCCGGTCCGGGTGCATCCTCGCCTGTTCGGCTATCCACTGTTGTTTCGTTGACGTGTTTGTCGAACTCGGTGTTTCGTCCATCGTTTCCCACCAGTGGGTCTCTCATGTGACGCCTCCCTTCCCTCGCCCGGGTCCCGATGGCCACGGTTCCCCGTCTTCAGCAGTACTATGAAGGCGCTACGACTCCCGAACCCGCTTCCCGTCGGCTTATTGTTTCGCGTTCCGGTACCGTGCGTGCCTGCTCTTTCGTGTCGTCGCCGAGGCGCTCCTGCTGCCCCACAGGCAAGGCGGCAGGCCAGGATTGGTCATGATGCCGGTCCATCCCCACCGGCTTTGCTCCACACGGACGTGTTCGGGCCTCCCAGGTTCCCTGGCAAGCCATCCCGTGGCTTTGCGATCGTTCCTGCGACCCCGGCCGGCCCGTTACGCCTCGTCATCACGGCGTTTCCGGTGCTGCCCCCACTGTATGCAGGGTGGGGGCACCTGCATTGACTATTTCGAGGCTCAATGTGCGTCGCTTCACCACCCGATCGCGGTAGGGAACCGGGTTACCCCGGTCCCCCCGCACAGATCCCGGCGGGCGCGCTAACGCACCGGGCTCCTCCCTTGGGTCCTGACGACGAGCCGTTGGGCTGGCCACGGGTGGCGGATACTGGCTTTAGGCCAGTGGGCAGCGGTGAGGAGAACGATGTCCCCCCATTCGGTGCGGTCCCTCTGGGACCGTCGCCGAAGGGCATGCATGAGCAGACGCTTGCACTGGTTTATGAACCTCCGCAAGTCGCGACCGCTCCCGGGGACGGCATAGTAGTTGAGCCAGCCATTGAGGACCCGCCCAAGCCACTTGGCCGTCTCGTGCCGGTTGTCGTGCCATCGCATGCGCAACGCCTCCCTGATCCGCCGCAGGGTGCGGCGAACCCGTTTCCGGGACGGTTTGCGACCAACCCTGAACCCGCCCTTCCTCGTCTGCTCACAGAAGTGCGTCATGCCGAGGAAGTCGAACGTCTCCGGCTTGCCCTGCCCCCGCTTCCGGCGGTTCACTCTCGCAAACCGTCCGAACTCGATGAGCCGGGTCTTGTCCGGGTGCAGTTCCAGTCCATAGTGGGCCAGCCTCTCCCCAAGGTCCCGGAGAAAGCGCTTCGCATCGCCCTGATGCTGGAAG
>MPMT01000038.1 GCA_002238645.1 Alphaproteobacteria bacterium bin52
AGGTCGAGTAAGCGACGAGGGGCGGGACAACATAACCCGCCCTGAGCGAGGACCTCAGGGCACAGGTGGCGATGTGTGCAGCCGATGCGTCCGTACGCAGTGACGGACGATCAGTCGGTGGGCGGCATCGTCGAAGGGCGGAGCAAACGCGGCGCCCGATCGGGGGTATGGCTGGGTCAGCCTTGACCTCGACGACGCTGCGGAAGGCCCCGTACCGAACTGTGAGGTGCCTGATGCTTGAAGCCGTACCCGGGAAAACCGGACGTACGGAATTTCAGGGGGGTCGCTGGAAACGTGATCTATGGTGGAACTGCGCTCCCACCCGCAATCGAAAGAGCGGGACCGGATAAGCCTCCACCTAAGGATGCGCGCGCCAGTGGCCTACCCGACCAGGTCGTGGATGACGGCGGGCGTGTCGAAATCGAAGTGCGGCCAGTCGGACGCGAACAGCAGCTGCTCACGCGCGTTGGTCATCCTGAACGTGCACTCCAGCGCCTCGAGATTGCTCTTCTCCAGCGGCTGCGAGGTGTACCAGCAGTGGGTCGACATGTAGGAACTCGGCAGCCGCGTGAGCAGCGGCGCCTCTGACTGGCGCATCAGGTACTGGTCGTCGAGCCGCTGCATCAGGAACGGAACCCAGGCCAGGCCGCTCTCGACCCACAGTGACTTCAGCTCGGGAAACCGCTCCGGGATGCCGTTCAGGATCCAGTTGGTCATGTGCACCATGTTGCACCACACGAAGCCCAGAGCGTGCATGCCGAGGAAGGTATTGCAGGTGGCAAGCGACGGGTCCTGCCAGTGGTAACCGGCGTGGAAGGCGATCGGCTTGCCGGTCAGTTCGATCGCCCGGTACAGCTTCATGTATTCGTTGGCATGGACCGGCTTGTGGCGGGTCGAGGTGACGCAGAAACCGATCACGCCGGGCACGTCGGCGAATTCCTCGACCGTGCGCAGCGCCGCGTCGGGCGTGTTGAACGGCAGCACCGCGAGCGCCACGATCCCAGGATCACCGGGGACAACGCGCTGCGTCAGCCAGCGGTTGTAGGCCTGGCTGAGCTGTATTTCCATCTCCGTCTGCGGATGCATGCCGAGGAACAGCATCGGGGTCGGGAACAGCACCATGTAGTCGACGGCCAGCGCATGCATGGCGCGCTGGGTGAGCACGACGTCACGGTGCAGGTCGGTCTCGCCGATTTCCTCGCGCTGGCTCGACTGGTGCGGGATGCGGCCGCCGACGTCCTGGTAGCGCAGTCCCAGGTCGCCGTTCAGCCCGTAGGGAGGCGCGCCGACCCGTTCCTTCTGGTACATGGTGGCCTGATGACGCAGCACCGGGTCCTCGATGAACTCGGTGACTTCGGCCCAGCTCACGCTCTCGACGTGGTGGGCATCGATATCGACGATGGTCCAGTCGGCGTAGCCCTTGCGTTCGGCATCGCGCCGCGCGTGCGCGAGATAGGCCCTGGTGTCGGTCCGGGTATCGATGTCCTGGACCGGGTGGCGGGCAATACTCTGGTTGAAGGCATCCATAGCCGGGATCTCCGTAAACTGGCTCAGCGCTCGTCTGGCCACGGGGTCTCGTGATAGTCCTCCGGGCGGCGGCGGGACCACAGGCCGAACTCCATCGGCCCGAGTCTGAGCGCGCGCAGCACCTCGGTCACCGCGGTCAGGGCCTCGGTCGGTGTGACGATCTCGTCGTCCTCGCCGAGCAGGGGACGGAATGTGCGCTCCTCCCCGTCGGCCTTGGCGGCGTAGAGCCTGATTGCGGCCGTCATCAGCCGGGCCACCGCCTCGTCCGATACCCGGGCGGCCTCGTCGTGTTCGATCGCCTGCCGGGCGCGCTCCCACACCAGCTCGGCCGCGCGCTCGAGCGCCGCGTAGGGGTCGTTCTCGCGGTCGTCAGGCGAGACTGACATAGACCACTCCCGCCTCCACGGTGACTTCGGCCGCCCGGAGCGCGAGTTCGGGTGTTCCGGGGTGCTGCCCGGTGCGGATGTCGAATTCGAGCCCGTGCCATGGACAGACGATGTTCTTCACATTCTCGTCGTAGGTGCGGCCGCGGCTGCGCATGGCGTCGTCAAGGTCCTCGCGCACCCGCGGGTAGATCCGGCCCTGGCAGACCGGACCGCCCTGGTGCGGGCAGACGTTGTGCCAGGCGTGGAAGCTGTCACCCAGCCGGAAGACGCCGATCTCGTCGTCACCGATCACGATGACCTGCTTGCCCGGATCCTCGAAGTCGCTGACGGACCCGACCCGTACTCTCCGCATGCCTTCCTCCGCGGCCCCACGCACATCCGGCCAAGGGTAGCACGCCCGGCGGGTGCGCTACAGGCGGCGTGACGGCCCTGCCGGGGACGCACAGGTTCCGACAGACCCGGGGGTCGATACCGGCCCGGGAAACCAGGATCATGCGCGGGTCGGTCGGCCCCGGCGTCGGAAGCGCCGCTGCTCCCGGAGCCCGAAAGTCCCAAGATCGACCGGAACGCCCGGATGGACCCCTGGATACACGTCCCCGGGACCGGGCACGGGTTCCGCGAGACGCCGGCACGCACGGGTTCCGGTCCGGCTCCCGGCGCTTACCGTGTCCGCCCGGCGTGGATTTTGCGGCGACCTGGCCATGCCCCGGCCGGCCGCAGGCGGGGAGCACGCGCCCCGCATCCGCGAAAAAGTTCTGGGGGTCCCGGTTCTTCGCCTACTTCTCGAACATGGCGAGGTTGAGCGGCCGGACCGCGCCCATCCAGATCGCGTAATCGCGGTGATCGGCGAGGTCGTCCCCCGTGTTCGGATGGACGAAGATGACCAGCGAACCGCGGGCAAGGGCGAGTGCCGGAACGATCTCGGCGAACAGCGCCGGCTCGAACGCGATCTGGTAGCTCCAGTCCGGGTGCGGTCCCACCGGCCGGTCGTGCCAGCGGCCGAAGGTCGCCTGCGGAAAACGCTCCTCGAAAGCCGCGCGCAGGAGTTCGGCCTCGGGCTTCGAGCCGGCGTCGTAATAGACGTGGGCGTGATAGTCGGAGATGTCGGCGGGGGCGGCCATCACGATTCTCCCGGTGCCTGGCGGAGGGAGCGGGATTCGAACCCGCGACACCTTTCGGTGAACACGCTTTCCAGGCGTGCGCCTTAAGCCGCTCGGCCATCCCTCCGTGCGCGGCGACACTATCCAAGGTGACGGGACGGTGCAACGCGCCGCCCGTGCCCACACCCGTTGCGTGCCCTCATGGTATGCTGACGAGGGACCGGTGCCGGTCGGGGTCCGGAGGAACATGGGGCAATATCGAAAGGCGATCCGGCTTGCCTGCGTGTGCGTGGTGCTGCGGGCCCTGGTGCCGGGCTTCATCCTGCTTGCGGCAGGCGGCGGTCAGGCTGAAACCGGGACCTGGCGAGGTCTGGTCGTGGCCCCGGAAACCCGCTGCTCGCCGTATGACCGCGAGCGCGACTACCGCTACAGCCAGTCCGTCGAACAGACGATCGTCGCCCGCATGGGAGCGGTGTACGGCCCTTATACCGGTCGCTACTTTGCCTCGACCCGGGAGACCGACATCGAACACATCGTTGCGACCAGCGAGGCGCACGACAGCGGACTGTGCGCGCGCAACGCTGCGGCGAGGGCGCGATTCGCCAGTGACCCGCGCAACCTCACCCTGGCTTCGGTCCGGGTCAACCGGCACCAGAAGCAGGGCAAGGACGCGGCGGAATGGCTGCCGGATCGCAACAGGTGCTGGTTCGTGGGCCGCATCATCGAGGTCAGGCGGACCTGGAACCTCACGATCGACCGGCGCGAGGCAGAGGCGATCGATGCGGTGCTGGCGGGATGTGACCGGATCCCCGACGAGCCGGTGATGGCCGAGCGGGCGGCCGCGGCGGCTCCCCGCACATCACCCCGATCCGGCACGCCGTTGGACCTGTGGGATGACAACGAGAACGGCCGGATCACCTGTCGCGAGGCGCGCCGCCATGGCATTGCGCCGGTGCGCAGCGATCATGCGGCGTACAGGTTCATGCGCGACGGCGACGGTGACGGGGTGGTGTGCGAAAGAGGATGGTGAACATGACGCATCCGATGCGCGGCGGGCTGGTCCGTGCGGCGGCGGCACTGCTTGTCGTCGCGCTGCTTGGCGCCTGCAGCACTCCGGTCCCGGACCGCCAGAAGAACCTCTGCGCCGTGTTCGACCAGTTCCCCGAGTGGTACGACCATGCCCTGGCTTCCCGGAAACGCTGGGGGACCCCGATCCCGATCCAGATGTCGATCATCCACCATGAATCGGGATATCGCAGCCACGTGCGTCCGCCGAGGAGGTGGTTTCTGGGGATCATCCCGCTGGGCCGACCGTCAACGGCGAAGGGCTATGCACAGGCAATCAGCCCGGCGTGGAAGGACTACACCTCCGAACGCGGCGGGACGTTCCGCAGCCGCACCGACATGGAGGACGCTCTCGATTTCGTCGGATGGTACAACTACAAGAGCTGGAAGGGACTTGGTATTCCTCGAACCGACGCACGCCGCCTGTACCTGGCCTATCACGAGGGCCGGCGTGGGTATGCCCGCGGGTCGTGGAAGAAAAAGCCTGCGGTTCGTTCGGCGGCTGACCGGGTTGCAGCCACGGCCGAGCGGTATGCGGCCCAGCTGAAGCGTTGCGAGTCGCGTTTCCGCTGCGACTCGTGGTATCAGTTCTGGCCGTTCTGCAGCTAGCAGGGTCGGGTGCAATGGCGGAAGACGACAGGATCCGGAAAGACCGGGCAAACCGGGAATGGACGGCCGGGCGACGGGCCGCGGGGACGCCGTAGCCATGCGGCTGGTCGTGAGGAATACCGGACTGTTGCTGCTGGTGCTCTGTGCCGGGATGCTGTGCTACGACATCGTGCGCACCGTCCTTTCGGGCGAACTCCAGATCATCGATGTCGGCTCCCTGTGGGTTGCCGTGCATTCGACAAGCCTGCAGGAACTCGAAGCCGGGATTTCCCGGTACCTGTGGCCGTTCCTCTGGCATCCGGTCATGGTCACCTTCCTTCTGCTGCCGGCATTTGCGGTCGTTGGCGTCGTCGGCGTCCTGCTGATGATCGTCGGTCGCAGGCGGACACGCAGCGGCCAGCTGTTCAGCCGCCCGTAGCGCTCGGGGACGCCGGGCCGCCTTGCGGGCAGGCCGCACCGACTCTATTTTCCGCAAATGAGGATCATCTCACGGATTCCAGGGTTTCGCCGGCGGCCACCGACGGTTTCCGTGGTGCGGCTGTCCGGCATCATCGGCGGCGCGGCGATGGTGCGGCGTGGTCTGGTTCACCAGTCGCTGGCGCCGGTCCTGGAGAAGGCGTTTTCCGGGCGCCGCACGGTGGCTGTCGCGCTGGCCATCAACTCGCCGGGCGGGTCACCGGTGCAGTCGGACCTGATCGCCGCCCACATCATCACTCTGAGCCGGGAACGCGATATTCCGGTCTTCGCCTTCTGCGAGGATGTTGCCGCCTCGGGCGGCTACTGGCTGGCGCTGTCTGCCGGGGAGATCTACGCCAACCAGAGCACCATCGTCGGCTCGATCGGCGTGGTGACCGCGGGTTTCGGCCTGGACCGGTTGATCGAGCGGTTCGGAATCGAGCGCCGCGTGTATACGACCGGGCCGAAGAAGGGGATGCTCGATCCGTTCCGACCGGCCGACCCGGACCACGTCGAGCACCTGCGCGGCGTCCATGCCGTGCTGTTCGAACGATTTCGCGACTTCGTCGCCGAACGGCGCGGGCATCGTCTCGCCGCTCCGGAAGACGAACTGTACAGTGGTGCCTTCTGGAGCGGCAGCCAGGCACTCGAATACGGATTGATCGACGGTTTCGGTTCACTCCGGTCGGTGATGCGGGAGCGGTTCGGCACCAGTGTCCGTTTCAGGCAGTTCGGGATGCGCAGAGGTGTCCTGGGGCGGTTGCAGCGTGCGACAGGCTGGTCGGATCCGGACGGTGCCGCGGACCGGACCTGGGCCGATGAACTGCTCGCCGCGGTCGAGACGCGAACCATGTGGGGACGCTTCGGGCTTTAGTCGTGGTCCGGTGCCGTCGGGAGGGGTCAGATGTCAGAAAGGCTGATCGTGATCGGTGGCGGTCAGGCGGCATCGACCGTGGTGGCCTCGATGCGCGGTTTCGGTGACGAACGACCGATAACCGTGATCAGCGAGGAGACCGACCCGCCCTACCAGCGGCCCCCGCTGTCGAAGGGTTACCTGCAGGGCAAGGTCCCGAGGGATCGTCTGCTGCTGCGCCCGGCGGCCTGGTACCGCGAGCACGATGTTGTCCTTCGCCTCGAGGGGCGGGTGATCGACATCGATCGCGACCAGGCGCGGGTCACGCTGGACGACGGGGAACAGCTGGACTACGGCGCCCTGGTGCTTGCGACCGGCGCGACGCCGCGCCGGCTGCCCGCCGCCATCGGCGGGGAGCTCGACGGCGTGTACGTGCTGCGCTCGCGCGCGGACTCCGACGCGATCCGCCGGCGGCTCGAGCAGGCGCGCAGCCTGCTGGTGATCGGTGGAGGGTACATCGGGCTCGAGGTTGCCGCTTCGGTGGCGGGGCGCGGGTGCCACGTGATGGTGGTCGAGATGGCCGACCGCATCCTGCAGCGGGTGGCCGCGCCGGAAACCTCCGATTTCTTCCGGGATGTTCATCGCGCGCACGGTGTCGACATTCGCGAATCGACCGGCCTGGTACGGCTTCTCGGCGAGGATGGCCGGGTGCACGGCGCGGAACTTGACGACGGCACGGTGTGTGATGCCGACGTTGTGGTGGTGGGGATCGGCGTTCGTCCCAACGACGACCTCGCGCGCAACGCCGGTCTCGACACCGACGACGGAATCCTGGTCGATGAACGCTGCCGGTCTTCCGACCCGGCGATCCTGGCGGCCGGTGACTGTGCGAGGTTCTGGTTGGACGGCCGCCGCATCCGGCTCGAATCGGTCCAGAACGCGAACGACCAGGCGCGGGCGGCGGCGCGAGCCCTGTGTGGTCGCGAGGTCGCCTATCGTCCGGTGCCGTGGTTCTGGTCCGACCAGTTCGACGTCAGGCTGAAGATCGCCGGTTTCAGCGCCGGATATGACGAGGTCGTCACCCGGCCCGGACGCGCGACGGGTTCGCTGTCGGTCTGGTACTACAGGCAGGGCCGGCTGATCGCGGTCGACTCGCTGACCGATGCCGCTTCCCACACCATCGCCCGAAAGCTGCTCGCCGCGGGCCAGAGCCCGCCGCCATCACGGGTCCGCGATACGGGCTTGGAGCTTAAGACGCTTTTTGCGTGACTGCTACCTGTCGCCCCGGGAGCCGTCGATGCGAAGGACCAGGTCGGCGAGGCCGGGGTCGTCGAGCCCCTCGGCCTCGAGTGAGCGCAGCGTCTGGCGGAAGTAGTCCGCACACCTGCCGAACGCTCCCTCGGCGCCGCGGATCCATCCGGCCGCGACATCATGCGCCATGACACCGGCATACTGGGGGTGCTCGCGGTTGCTCACGAAGGCAAGCACGTCTGCCGGTCCGGCTTCGGTCGAGGCTGTCAGCCAGCGTGGCCGGTAGAGCGCGGTATGCATCTCGCGCTGCCACAGCCGATCCAGCACCTCGTCCTCGCCGTCGAGCGGAAGGGTGAAAACAATCCCGGCGCAGGAACCCGATGGATCCGTGTCCAGTCCCAGCGCCAGGCCGGGGTTTTCCGGAGTGCCCCGTGATTCCAGTGTCCAGATGCATGCACGGCGCATGTAGCCGGAAAGCCGGCCATGCATTCGCCCGGTCCACGCGAAACCGGGATTCCAGATCAGCGAGCCGTAGGCGAACACCCTGATGGCATCCGCCCCGTCGGCCCGGCCCGCGGGGCGGTGCGCCAGCGTATCCGCGATGCTGCGCGCACGTTCCGGCTGGCCGAGCGGCGGCGTGGCTTGCGCCGGCGGCAGCCTCGTTGGCGCACTCACGGCCAACGGCATTCCCAACCGGTTCGAAATGTCATATCAAGGTGACCATGCTGCTGAGCGTCAACAAGATACTGGTGCTGATCGCCATCCTGCTGGTGGTCTGGTACGGCTTCAAGCTTGTCGGCCGGCTGGACCGGGCTCGCAGGGAAAAGGTCAGGTCGGCCCGCCGCGCACCGGACCCGGACGATGCCGAGACCATCGAACTGGTCCGCGACGAGGAAGGAACCGGTTTCGTCCCGCGCGGGACCCGTCGGCGCTGAATCCGGCGGCTCGCGGCAGTCGCTCCCTCCAGACCCGCGGCACTGCCCGCATCACGATGGACAAGCCGCGACAGCGGCGGTCGGAAGAACAGTGGTGCGGGGAAGCACCGACCGGCCCGGGACCAGGTGCGCGAGCCGGCTTCTCCGACACGGGACTGCCGACACACCGTCGCGCGGAACTGCCGGCATGGGGACCGGCCCCTGGCGCAACTGGCATCCCGGCCCGCGCGTTCCCTGCCGGCAACGAGCGGGACCGGTAGTCACCCGACCCGGGGTATGCCTCCGTACACGCCTGCCAGGTACTTCTTGTAGTAGTTGTCGTCGCGCCGTACCGACTTCATGTCGTTGAGGCCGAAGATACTTGATTCGCCGAAAAGATTCCGGTCGCACAACACGATCTCGTCCTTGGACAGGGCTTCGAGAAGGGTCGCGTTGTGACATGTCATCCACAGCTGTACCAGGCGGGGATTGCGCCGCGGATCGCGGAACCAGTCCACGATGTAGGCCAGCATCTTCGGATGCATGCTGAAATCGAGACCGTCGATGAACGCGACATTGCCGTTGCGCAGGGTATCGTGGATCAGCGGAAACAGCCGCGCCAGCCGGAGTGCACCGCGGCCCTCGAACGCACACGAGACGGGTTGGCGCAGTCCCTCGTGGCGGAACGCCAGTTGCGGTCCCGCGCCGGTATCCTGCAACTCGACGGACCTCACGCCGACACCGACAGCGGCGATGACCCGGTTCAGTGCTCCGATCAGTTCCGGATGCTCGACATAGGCCCGGGTGACGTCGGAAGGGCCGATTTCGGCTCCGTCCAGCGAGACGGTGGTGTTGACCGCTCGGGCGGCGTCACGAATCATCAGGGCAAGGGGATGCCTGAGTTCGGCAAGGGTGGAAATGATGCTCGCGTTGCTGCGCAGGATCTTCTCGAGCGGGCTCATGTACCCGGCAATCCCGAAGGCCCGGCCGGCCTTGGTCTTCCCGTTGCCGTGACGCTCAACAAGCCGTGTCTTCCTGCCGGTGGCCCTGGGCCAGTAGACGATCGTTTCTCTCAGGACCTGGGCATCCTCCCAGTTGCCGAGCACCACCTCGTAGCGGTACGGGCACTCGCCCTGGGTCTGCTGTCCGCCCGCATCGGAAAGGTCCGGACCGGAGAACTGGATCGCGATCCGGGTCGGGGCCGCGGCCGAGACGCGGGAGTTGAACGGCTGATGCGGCAGCCGAACCCCCTGTGGCAGGGCAAAGCTGCCGTGAATGAACCAGCAGACGAAGGAAAGTGCCCGCAGCAGCGTGGATTTGCCGGAGCCATTGGACCCGAAAACGACAACGACCTTCGGCGCACGTTCGTCTGATCCCAGGCCACAGGGAACCAGCCGGTTTGTCCCCTGCGGCACGCTCGCAGGAACCCTCAGGTCAAGCACCTGCCGGTGGCGGATGGAGAAGAAATTCTCGATTTCGACCCTGTAGAACATCCCGGGCCATCCCTCCGGCCTATTGGAATGCGGTTACCCGGTAACGGCAGCCACCGGATCCCGGTAACGTCCGCCGGACACTCTTCCCCGGCGCCACGGAGCGAGGCTCCTGCCAGGCGGCGCCCGTCCCTTCCGTGGTCCGGGCGAGGAGGGACCGCACCCGAAACGGAACCGTCCGGATCATTACCCCGAACGTCGTCCCGGACAAGCCCCAATGAGTGCAGGGTATCATTTTGTGCCCTGATTTGACGAAATCTTGATGAATTCGGAACCATAACTGAGCACAGTACCGCTTGTATCACCGGTTTTGTGTGATCTGTATCCCGGGACAACGGCGACGGGCCCGTGACTGTGAACAGAAACAGAGATGACTTCAAATCTGTTTCTGGATCAGAACTAGACGGATATATCGACAGGATTACGTTGCAATCGACCTAAAATCGGAATTCAGCTACATATCAGGCCTGTTGCTTGTCAGGCCGGCGCGCGCGGCCGATCCAGGGCGTCGAACAGCGCGGCGGCAACGGTTTCGACGGCGAGGTCCGCGAGCGGCTCGGCGCTCAGCACCGTGGTCAGCGGTGTGGGTGGGGCCGCCTTGTCGGCCGATCCGTCGGCGCGAAACAGCGCGATGGTCGGGCACCCGGCGAGGGCCGCGAAGTGAAGCGGGCCGGTATCGTTGCCGACACAGGCGCGAGCGCCCCGCGCGAGCGGCGCGATGTCGAGGATTCCGGTCCGTCCGGCAAGGTCGACCGCCTGCGGACAGGCGTCGAGGATCCGGTCGAGTGCGTCGCGATCTTCCCGGGTGCCGACGAGGGCCGGGACCAGGCCTTTCGCCGCCAGCAGGCCGGCCAGCGCGCCGTAGTGCGGCCAGCGCTTGTGTGACCCGCGCGGGGAACTTCCCGGCATCAGCAGCACGTGGTCGGGCGGCAGGGCGAAACGGTCGGTGTCGGCCCGCATGAAGGACAGGTCCGGCAGCTCGACCTGTTCAATGCCGGCGATGGCAAGCTGTGCCGAAAGCCGGGTGACCTGGTGCATCCGGTGGGGACGCGCATACAGGTGCCGGTGGCTGCATCCGCGCACGATTCCCGACCATTCCGGGCGCCGTGCGGGCCCTATCAGCCGGAAGTAGAGACCGGAACGGTCCGACGTCTGCAGATCGTAGATCCGCCCGAACCGGCCGTCGAGCAACCGTCGGCGCAGGGCGAGCAGTCCCGGCAGGTCCCACGCCTTCGGCTCGTTGTCGATCCAGACCTCCTCGAACAGCCCCGAACCGCGCCCGAGTTCGGCACAGGACGCACGGGTCAGCAGCACCAGCGATGCGTCCGGGTGATGGCGGCGGATCGCCTGCATCGCGCCGAGCGCATAGCAGAAGTCGCCGAGTGCCCCGAGCTTGATCACCAGCACCCGGTCCGGCGTCATCGCCCGCTCCGCGCCGCCAGCAGGTCGTCGTAGAGTTCGAGGGTCCTGGAGCACATGGTCGTCATGGAATAGGTCTCGAGCATGCGCCCGGGCGCGGGAACCACTGTTCCCGCTGTCTCGACCGCCGCCAGGGCGGCGGCAATGCCATCGGCGAGGGCTGCCGCGTTCCCCGGTTCGACCAGCACGCCGCCGGCGTCGCCGGCGAGGATTTCGCGGGCTCCGCCGTGATTGCCGGCGATCACGCGGCGCCCGGCCACCCGGGCCTCGACGATCACGCGGCCGAACGGCTCGGGATCAAGCGACGCCGAGACCACCGCGTCGGCGAGCAGGCAGGCGGCCGGCATGTCGTCGCACTGGCCGGTCATGGTGATGCGCGGGGCGAGTCCGAGCTCGGAGATCCGTGACTGCAGGCGGGCGGAAAACCCGCGTCTTTCGTCCCAAGGGCCGACCATGAGGCAGTGCCACGCCAGCGTCCTGATCCGGGCGAGGGCGTTGACCAGCAGTTCGTGTCCCTTCCAGCGCGTGACCCGGGCCGGCAGCATGATCACCGGTGTGTCCCGTGGCACCGCCCACTCCCCGGCAAGCGCGGCGACGCGGTCCTGCGCGACCCGGTCGGCACCGTGCGCCCCGAGGTCGATGCCACGGTGGATCGTGCACAGGCGAGGGGGCACGATCCCGTAGCGCCGCTGAATCTCGGCTGCGACATGATCGGAGATCGCGATGACGCGATCACCCCTGCTCATGATGGAATTATATCGCTTTTTCAACAAATTGGCGTCGCCATAGCGCCCGTGGAAGGTGGTGACGAACAGGCAGCCGGTCAGGCGCGCCGCCCTCAGGGCAATCCAGGCCGGCATGCGCGAGCGGGCGTGGATGATGTCGACCCGGTGCCGGCGGACCGTGTCGAGGAGCCGCGAGACATTGCGCCGCCACGCAAGCGGGTTCTTGCTTCCGACGGGAAAGGCGACGTGTCGGGCGCCGGCTGCCTCGAGCTCGGGCACCATGCGCCCGCCAGCCGAGACCACCACCGGGTTCCAGCCCGCCCCGGCCAGCGCACGGGCAATGTCGACGGTCCCGCGTTCGACGCCCCCGCTCTCGAGTGCCGGGAGAACCTGGAGGACGGTGGGCGGCATCGTGCGTTCCCGGGACGGGATGCTAAGGTCTGGTGCGGCTTGCATCTGTGAACACGGATACGCGATGACAGATCTTTCGGAAACGTCCTGCCCGGACGCGCCTTCCTACCACATCGGGCCGGAGGGCGCGCGAATTGCCTTCGCGCGGACACCGGGTCGCTCGCCCGGGCTGGTGTTTCTCGGCGGCTACGCGTCCGACATGACCGGGTCCAAGGCGCTGGCGCTCGAGGCCTACGCCCGGACGCGGGGGCTCGCCTGTCTCAGGCTGGACTACCAGGGCCACGGACAGTCGTCGGGCGACTTTGCCGACGGCACCATCGGGCTGTGGCTGTCGGATGCGCTGGCGGTCATCGATGCCGAAACCGCGGGGGCCCAGATCCTGGTCGGATCCTCCATGGGCGGGTGGATCATGCTGCTTGCGGCACTGCAGCGCCCCGACCGGGTGGCCGGGCTTGTCGGTATCGCGCCGGCGCCCGACTTCACCGAGGAACTGATGTGGCCCGATCTCGGGCCCGAACAGCAGCGCGTGCTGGAACGCGAGCGCATCCTCCGCGTGCCGTCGGAGTACAGCGACGAGCCGACCATCATCACCATGGCGCTGATCGAGGAGGGTCGCGATCACCTGCTGCTGAACGCCACGGTGCCGATCGCGGTCCCGGTCAGGCTGCTGCACGGCATGCGCGATCCCGACGTGCCGTGGCAGCACTCGGTCAGGCTGGCCGACCGGCTCGAGTCGACGGACGTGCGCATCACCCTGGTCAAGGACGGGGATCACCGTCTCTCGACACCGGAAGACCTGGACCTGCTTGCCGCGACCCTCGACGAACTTGTGGCCGCTGTCCCGACCGCGTAGCCGGTCAGTCCAGTTTCTCGAGCTTCTGCAGGGTCCTGAGCCACTGCGGGCGCGTTTCGCCGGGGCGCATGTTGCCCCAGTTGGTGTAGGAAACCTCGCCGACGTAGATGTCGCCACGGGAGTCCTCGGCCAATCCGTGCGGCGCCCAGAACCGCCCGGGCTCCGGCCCGGCCCCGTCCTCTCCGCCGAGCCGCGCGAGCAGTTCGCCCGAACTGGTCACGATGCTGAGCCGCGGTCCGAGGTTCGGGTATTCCTGGTTGACCGGCATGCCGGGGCCGAGTTCACCGACGACACAGTGCGGACACTCGCCGCGTGGCATGTACAGGCCGCACGGCCGGTGCAGGTTGTTCCACTGGGTCTCGTAGCGGCCCGCGGTGTCGAAGACCTGCACCCGGTGGTTCTCGCGGTCGGCGACGTAGATCCAGCCATCGTCGTCGGCCACGATGTTGTGGACGAGGTTGAACTGCCCCGGACCGCTGCCCGACTCGCCCCAGCTGTGCAGCAGCCGTCCGGCAGGATCGTACTTGTGCACGCGGGCATTGCCGTAGCCGTCCGAGACGAAGATGTTGCTGTCGGGACAGAGCGCGGTGTGGGTGCAGCGATGAAACGGGGTGCCGCTCATGAACGGAGCCGCTTCGCCCGGAACGCCGATTTCCAGCAGCATTGTACCGTCCGGCGTCATCTTGCGCACCGTGTGATCGCCATCGTCGGTGCAGTAGAGCATCCCGTCCGGTCCGATGTGCAGCCCGTGGGCCCGGTGGAACAGGTCCTCGCCCCAGGAGCGCAGGAAGTTGCCGTCGCGGTCGAACACGATCATCGGGTGCTCGCCGCGGTTGAACACATAGACCTGGTCCTTGCTGTCGACCGCGACCGCCGCGACGTCCATCAGCGTCCAGCCGTCGGGCAACCGGCCCCAGCCGTCGACCACGCGGTAGCGCCACTCGCCGCTTCCCAGGATTGTCGACATCACGCGTCTCCCCCTTCTTCCGTGCGGACGTGGCCCGCGGACTGTTGCGCATCCTCGAGGATCATCGCCGCCGCCTTCTCGCCGATCATGATCGACGGCGCGTTGGTGTTTCCGGCCACGATCGACGGCATGATCGAGGCATCCGCAACCCGAAGGCCGTCGATACCGTGCACCCGCAGCCGGGCGTCGGTTACCGAATCCGACGCGTTCCCCATCCGGCAGGTTCCGGCCGGGTGGTGGTTTCCGATCCCGCGCTGGCGCACGTCGGCGAGCAGCTCCTCGTCGCTGTCGCACACGATGCCGGGTTCGATCTCGCCAAGGTTCCAGTCCGCGAGCGCCGGCTGGCCGGCAATCCGCCGGCACAGGCGCATGCCGAACAGGATGGCGCGCCGGTCGTATTCCGAGCGCAGGAACTCGTAGCTGATCGCGGGCGGGGCCAGCGGGTCCGGGCTCGCCATGCGCACTGTTCCGGTACAGTCAGGCGCCAGGTGGACCGGGCTGAAGGAAAAGCACGAATACGGGTGCGCAACCACGCGGTCCGGGCTCCGCTCCTTGGCACTCCACAGGAACATGTTGATCTGGATGTCCGGGCCCTCGAGCCTCGGGTCGGAGCGCGTGAACAGACCGGCGCTGATCCCGGTGTTGGTGAGAGGGCCCTTGCCGAACAGGTACCGGGCCCCGGCGAGGAGGCGGCGCGGCAGGCTGTTCGCCAGGTCGTTCATGGTCACGTGCCGCGAGCACCGGTAGACAAGGTAGGTGTTGAAGTGATCGCGCAGATGCGAACCGACACCCGGCAGGTCGACCTCGACCTCGACACCCATGCGCCGGAGCAGGTCACCCGGCCCGATGCCGGACAGCTGGAGCAGGTGCGGAGAGCCGAAGGCGCCACCGCTGACCACGATCTCCCGTCGCGCCCGGGCGTGGCGGATCCCGGCGGGCGACTGGTATTCGATCCCGGTCGCGCGGCCCCCGGACAGGATCAGCCTGCGCGCCTGCGCGCCGGTGACGACCGTCAGGCCGGTACGCCGGGCCGCGGGCTTGAGATAGGCCCGGGCGGCACTCCAGCGCCGGTTCCGGGACGCCGTGAACTGGTAGAACCCGACGCCTTCCTGGACCGGTCCGTTGAAATCCGGGTTATAGGGAATGCCGGCCTGTATTGCCGCCTTGATTATGGCGCTCGGCAGCGGCCAGCGTTCGGGCACGTCGGAGACCCGGAGCGGGCCGCCGGTACCGTGCAGCTCGTCGGCGCCGCGCTCGTTGTCCTCCGCCTTGAGGAAGTACGGCAGCACCGACGCCCAGTCCCACCCCTCGAGCCCGCGCTGTCGCCAGCCATCGTAGTCGCGGGGCTGGCCGCGCATGTAGATCGTCCCGTTGATCGAACTGGTACCGCCCAGAACCCTGCCGCGAGGCAGGTAGAGGCGGCGCCCGTCGAGGGCCTCGACCGGCTCGGACTGGAACTTCCAGTTCACCCGTGCATCGGTATAGATCTTGGCGTAGCCGAGCGGGATGTGGATCCAGGGATTGGTGTCACGGGGTCCCGCCTCGAGCAGCAGCACCGAGTAGCGGCCGCTCTCGCTCAGGCGTGCCGCGACAGCGCATCCTGCCGAACCCGCTCCGGACACGATGAAGTCGAATTCCGCATTGTCCTCGACCATGGGTCCGGCTCTCCGACACGGTGCCGGACAACGCTGCTCCCGGCTGCGTGCGCTGTCAATCGGTCAGGCAGGCAGGATTGCGATTTCAGTACGATCGCGGCAGCCCGAGTTCGCGTTCGGCGATGTAGCACAGGGCAAGGTGGGGCGTGATCGGGGCGAGCCGGTGGATCAGTGACTCGCGCAGGTACCGCTCGACGTGGAACTCGCGCGCATACCCCATGCCGCCATGGGTCATCACCGCGGTGTTGCAGGCCTTGAACGCCGCTTCGCCGGCGAGGTACTTCGCCGCGTTCGCCATCACCCCGCACGGCTCGCCACGGTCGTAGAGCTGGGCTGCCCGAAACGCCATGAGGTTTGCGGCCTCCAGTTCGGCCCAGCATTCCGCGAGCGGGTGCTGGATCGACTGGTTCATGCCGATCGGACGTCCGAACACCCTGCGCTCGCGCGCGTAGTCGCTTGCCCGGGCGAGGGCGGCACGCCCGAGACCGATCAGGCCCGCGGCAATCAGGATGCGTTCCGGGTTGATGCCGTGCAGCAGGTAGCGGAACCCGGAACCCTCCTCGCCGATCCGGTCCTCGAACGGGATCTTGAGCCCGTCGATGAACAGCATGTTCGAATCGACGCATGCCCGGCCCATCTTGGGGATCTCGCGGATCTCGATCCTGGACCGGTCAAGGTCGGTGTAGAACAGGCTGAGACCATCGATCGGCCTGGCGGTGTCGGGATCGGTGCGGGCGATCAGCAGGATCTTGTTGGCGACCTGCGCCGTGGTGGTCCAGGCCTTGCTGCCGTGCACCACGTACCCGTTCGCGGTGCGCTCGGCCCGGGTCCTGAGCCGGGTGGTGTCGAGCCCGGTTTCCGCCTCCGTGACGGCGAAACAGGCGATGTCGGTCCGCCTGATGATGGGCGGCAACGCCCGAGCCTTCTGCTCCGCGCTGCCGTGGCGGACCACCGGGTTCAGCCCGAAGATGCCGATGCTGACCGAGGAGACACCGCCGTTTCCCGCGCCCGAGCGCGAGATCTCCTGCATCAGGATCGCTGCCTCGGTAATCCCGAGCCCCGCTCCGCCATACTCCGCCGGCATGGCGATGCCCATGTAGCCGGCTCCGGCAACGGCCTGGCAGAAATCTTCCGGGAACCGGCCGTCCCGATCGCGTTCAAGCCAGTAGTCGTCCCCGAACCCGGCGCACAACCGGGCCACGCTGTCGCGTATCTGCAGCTGCTCGGTCGTAAAATCGATGCTCATGGCTGGCGTCCTTGCAGTCGGGCGAATCGGGTCGGGCGGAATGCGGTGCACGGTGTTCCGACGTCGCCGGACATGGCCGGAAAACCGGCCCCGCCCCATCCGGCGGCCGCCGGGGGCCCGGGGCGCGCGGGCGGGGGACGGGGGGGAAACCCCGCCCCCGCCGCATCCGGCGGCGGCAGGGCGCCGGGGTCGCGCGACCGGCGCGCTTGTGCACCCTTGCGGACCCGTCGCGCCGCGGCGCCGCCATGCGGGACCGGGTCCCGGGCCGGTACGGCAGGGCAATTCGGTCATTTCCGCTCGCGGGCGGTTCCGGATCGGCTCTCAGACCGGGTTGTCGCCGGCGATGGTCACCCGGTAGCCGTGGCGGGTCGCCGGCCAGTAGTCCCAGACCGTGCGGTGCTGGGTGCATCGGTTGTCCCAGAAGGCGACGGCCTTGCATGTCCAGGTGAACCGGCAGTGAAACTCCGGCGTGGTGATGTGCTCGAACAGCATGGCGAGCAGGGCCTTGCTTTCGTGTTTCGCGAGACCCTCGATCCGGGTCGTGAAGTTCTCGTTGACGAACAGGCACTTCCGTCCGGTTTCCGGATGGGTGCGCACCACCGGGTGCCGGGCCTCGGGGAAGGCATTGGCGCCGTCGCGCAGCTCGCCGCCAAAGCCGAACCGGTCGCGGTGCACCTGGGCCGACTCGTGCACGGCGGTCAGACCCTCGAGGAAGCGCTGCATCGGAAGCGAGAGCGCCTCGAACGCCGCGTACATGTTCGCGAACATGGTGTCCCCGCCGACCGGGGGCACCTGGTGCAGGTGCAGGATGCTGCCCATCGGCGGGCGGGCGTCGCAGGTCACGTCGGCATGCCACTTCATTCCGGCGACGACACGCGAGTTGCGGTCGGCGCGGATGCGAATCACCTCCGGGTGGTCCTCCACATTCGGTGCCGCGGGGTGGATGTGCAGGTCCCCGAAACCGCGGCCCAGCTCCTTGTGCTGCTCCAGCGTGAGGTCCTGGTCACGGAAGAACAGCACGAGGTGACTGTTGAGCAGCGCGCGGATCTCGGCATGCCGCTCCGCCGTCAGTGGTTCGGAAAGGTCGATCCCCTCGACCTCCGCACCGAGGGCCGGACTGACCGGACGGGTGGTGATCCCGGTTTCTGTCATGGTGGGTCTCCTCCGGAGTGGTCAGGCGAACCGGTCGAGCCTGTAGGGCGCCATGTCGATGTTCATGTGCTCGCCGACCGCCAGTGCCGCGATCATGCGTCCGGTCATCGGTGCTCCGGTCAGGCCGAGATGACCGTGGCCGAAGCCGCAGAACAGGCCAGGATAGCCCGGCACCTCGCCGATGCAGGGAAGCGAATCGGGGGTTGCCGGCCGGCGCCCCATCCACTCGGTGGTCTCCCCGGTCCGCAGCCGTGGAAACAACGAGCGGGAGTGGCGCGCGAAGATGCGGGCCCGGCGGTAGTCCGGCGCCGCGTCGATCCCGGCGAACTCGGCGGTTCCGGCCGCCCGGACGCCCGCCTCCATCGAACTCGCGACAAACATGTTGTCCGCATCCATCACCGAGTTCTCGAGCGTGATCCCCGGGTCGGTGAACACCAGGTGATAGCCGCGTTCGGCCTCGAGCGGCACCCGGATGCCGAGGGGCGCGAGCAGCCGTTTCGACCACACCCCGGCGGTCACCACCGCGACCGGCGCCCGACGTTCCCCGTCCCCGGTCTCGAGCAGGTAGCCGCCGCCGGGCTGCGGCCTGATGGCATGGACGGCGGTCCGTTCGATCCGCACTCCGGCTGCTGCCGCCTTGCGCGCCAGTACCTCGCCCAGACGGCCCGGATTCACGGTCCGGCCCTGGTCGCTGATCAGCCTGGCGGACCGGATCTCGGGCGAGAGTTCGGGCTCGATGTCGCGTGCCTCGTCCCCGGTGAGTTCGCGAAACGGTACGCCGCGTTCCTCGCGCAGGCGCCACGCCAGGCCGCCCGCTGCCGGCGGCAGTCGCGAGACGTGCAGGTACTTGCTGTCGCGCACGAGTCCGTGCTCGCCGGTGCCGTCCAGCAGTTGCCGGTACAGTTCGAGACCGGGCCTGTTGACGGCGAGCATCGCATCAGCGATCGACGCCACCCGTTGCGGCCGACCGGCCCTGAGAAACCGGACCAGCCAGGGCAGAAGCGTCGGCAGGTAACCGGCCCGGATATGCAGCGGGCCGTTCGGGTCGAGCAGCCAGCGCGGTACCCGTGCCAGCATGCCCGGCATGCTCTGGGGCACGCAGGCCCAGGGCGAGATCACGCCGGCATTGCCGAAGCTGGTGGCGGCCGACGGTTCGTCGCGATCGATCAGTGTCACCGTGCGGCCGCGTTCGCACAGCATCAGTGCCGTGCAGGTGCCGACGATGCCGGCGCCGATTACCAGGACGTCGCTGTCTCGCATGTCCGCCTCATCCGATCCGCGCCGTCATGCCGCCGTCCACGGGCAACGTCACTCCGGTGATGAACCGGGCCTCGTCCGATGCCAGGAACAGCGATGCGAAGGCGGTATCCCACCCGGTTCCCATCTTCCTGCGAAGCGGCACCGTGGCATCGCGCGCCGCACGCACCTCGTCGGGCGAGACATTTCCGCTTCTCGCGCGGTAGCCGATTGCGATCGGGGTGTCCATCAGGCCCGGCATGATGACGTTGACCCGGATACCGTAGTCCCAGTTGCCGGTCGCAAGCATGTGGCAGAAGGCGTTCATGCCGGCTTTCGACGCCTTGTATATGACCCGGTTGGCCGCGCAGACGGCGATGATCGACGAGATCGCCGTGATCACGCCCGCCTCCTGGCGGCGCATGATCGGCACCACCAGGCGCGAGGTCCGGTACAGTCCCTTCAGGTTGACATCCATCACCCGGTCCCACACCTCCTCGGGCAGGGTCATCGGGTCGGTATCCAGACCGTCGCCGGTAATGCCGACGTTGTAGTGGAGGATGTCGATGCGCCCGTGCTCCTCCACGCAGGCCTCGACAAACCCCGCGCAGTCCTCGTTGCTGGTGACATCTCCGGAGACCGGCAGGCAGCTGCCACCCTCGGCCCGGATCATCGCCGCCGTCTCCTCGGCCGAGGCAAGGTCACGGTCGACCGCGACCACGCGCGCACCCTCGCGCGCAAACAGGAGTGCGGTCGCCCGTCCGTTGCCGATGGTATCGCCGGCCATCTGACCGGCGCCGACGATGAGCGCAACCCTGTCCTTCAGACGCATGGCCCGGCCTTCCTGATGTGGTGCTGTTGCGTTCCCGTGCAACACCGTAACGGGTCGCGGCGGCGCGATCCACCGCGTCACGCCTTGAACCGAACCGGCGGGTATCCTACCTGTAGGCCAAGGATGACGCGTGACGGAGACAGGAGTGATGCGCAACATTCCGGTGATGCTGTTTGCCGCCGTGACCTTCGCGACCCTCATGCTCGTGTCCGGACCGAGCCCGGCACTTGCCGGCAAGGACCCGGTGTTCACCTCGACCCTCTCCGATGTTGCAATCAGGGGAACCGACCCGGTGGCGTATTTCCGCGAGGGGAAGCCGGTGAAGGGCAGTGCGGAGTTCAGCCACAGCTACGACGGTGCGACCTGGCACTTCTCGAGTGCGGCCAACCGGGACGCCTTCATCGCGGAGCCGGAACGCTACGCGCCGCAGTACGGAGGCTATTGTGCCTGGGCGGTATCCAACGGCTACACCGCCTCGACCGTTCCGGAGGCCTGGAGCATTCACGAAGGACGGCTGTATCTGAACTACAGCCTGTCGGTCCGCGAGACCTGGTCCCGGGACATCCCCGGCAACATCAAGCAAGGTGATGCCAACTGGCCGGGCGTGCTTGACCGCTGAGACCTACGACGACTCTGACGGTCGCAGGTAGGCACCCTGTCGCAGAAGCGCGGTCTGCAATGCCCGGACGTCGACCTCCGCGGCGGTGGTCCCGGCGTCCGCCGCCAGCGCCGCCGCCGCACCGGCGGCCTGACCGGTCACCCAGCACTGGGGAATCTCGCGCATGAAGGTGTGGGTCTGGGCATCGGTCGAAAGGTGCCGCCCGGCTGCGAGCAGGTTCGCCGCGCCGCGCGCGACCAGGGCACGGTAGGGGATCGAGACCGGGTCGTACTTCGGCGCCAGGCTGGGGCTGACGCCGATCTCGTCGGCATGGCGCCGCCCGGCCTTCCAGTCGGGGCCGGTCATGGTGGCGAGGCCGCGCATGCGCCGACTGTGCCGCACCCCGATCTGCGGCCCGGTGAGCATGATCCACGCTTCCTCGAACCCCGGTGCGTATTCGCGGTAGAAGGCCAGCAGGTCCTGCATCCGCTGTCGCGACAGGTGCTCGACCTGGTTGAGGTCCTCGAGGTCGAGCGCACTGAAGCCGCTCATCCTCGGGCCCATGAACACCACGACATCGTCCCGCCACGCCGGCATCGGCAACGAGAACTGGTTGAACCTCTCGCGGGCGCGACCGGTGAATTCGGAAAACGCCTCCTTGCGCGTCATCTTGAACTCGAGCCACCGCGGCACGTCGAGCCCGCCGAACAGCCATGCCGTGTTCATGGTGTGGTGAATGCTGCCGTCCTGGATGTCGCCGTCCGCCCGCTCTCCCGATCCGACGAAGATGTCACCGTCGCCGGTGGTGTCCACGACCATCGTGCCCAGCACCGCGTGCCGGCCCTGTTTCGACTGCATGATCACGCCCCGGACACGTCCGTCCTCGACGATCGGACCCGTTGCCCAGGCATGCAGCACGATGTCGACGCCGGCCTCGCGCGCCAGGTCGTCGGCGGCGATCTTCAGCCGCTCCGGGTCGATCATCGGCGCCCAGGTGACGATGCGGTGATGGGCCGAGAACCGGTTGGCCCAGTACTCGACGTGACGTTCGTCCCGTGAGCCCCAGAGATCGCGGTCGGGACCGAGTATGGCGTCGGGTGGCAGCCGGTCGAGCACTTCCTCGCAGTAGCCGCGAAGCACCAGGTTCCCGTCCCAGTCGGTCATCCGGTCAATCCAGATCACCAGACCGCCGGTGGCGAGTCCGCCCAGGTGGTTGTAGCGCTCCACCAGCATGGTTCGCGCTCCGATCCGGGCGGCCGCGGTCGCCGCCGCGGTGCCGGCCGGTCCGCCACCGACCACCAGCACGTCGACCCGGTCGAGCACGGGGATCTCGCGCGCCGGTTCCGTGACCACGCCGCCGCCATCGCGCCGGCGCCGCGGCTCACGGTGAACGTCGAAGATCGCCTGGGTGTAGATCTGCCGGTCTTCGCCGCTCATTTCACGCTCCGGGTCCTGTTGATCAGGCGGTCGGTATCGGCGCCGAGGCGCGGCGGCGGAACCGACGGCCCGATTGCCTCGCCGTCGGCCTTGAAGCCGAGCGTCGGCAGATGCACCGGAGCGGCCGCGCCCGGGATTTCCACCGGCCGGGTGATTTCGCGCGCCGCCACCTGTGCCCCGGCGAGAACCTCGTCGAGGCCGCGAACCCGCGCGGCAGGAACGCCGGCGCCGTCGAGCACCTGTTCCCAGTGTTCCGCGGTCCCGGTTGCGAACCGGTCGGAGAACTGGCGGCGCAGCACGTCGGCGTTCTCCCGGCGACGGGCCGGGTCGGCCAGGCGCGGGTCGACGAGGATACCGACCAGCCCGAGCGCCGCGCACAGGTTGCGGAACTGTGCCTCGGTGTTGGCCGCGATCAGCAGCAGACCGTCGCGGGTCTCGAAAGCCCCCGACGACGGAGACCCGCTCCACGCCTCGTTTCCGGATGCGGCCGGCTGCCAGCCGGTATTGAGATGATTGACCACCAGCGAGTTCATGAGCATCAGGGCGGTATCGAGCATCGCGACGTCGACATGAACGGCATTGCCGGTGCGGCGCACCTCGTGCAGCGCCGAGACCATGGCGAACGCTCCGTTCAGGCCGGTCGCGTAGTCGACATAGGGAGCACCCACCTTGTTCGGCTCGGTCTGTGGCGTGCCGGTTGTCCGCATGATGCCGCACATGGCCTGGACGATGTGATCGTACGCCCTGCGGTGTCCGATCGGTCCGTCCTGGCCGAACGCAGAGATCGAGCAGTAGACGATGTCGGGCTTCAGCCTCGCCACCTTCCCGAAGTCAAGGCCGAGCCGTGATGCGACCCCGGGCGAAAAGTTCTCCACCATGATATCCGCCGTGCGGATGAGGTCGTGGGCAATCGCAAGGTCGCCGGCGCTCTTCAGGTCGAGCGTCACCGACTGCTTGCCGGCGTTCTGTGTCAGGAACGCCGTCGCCATGCCCTGGTCTTCCAGGCCGGCGGGAGCGGGGCCCGAGCGGGTCCAGTCGCCGGCATCGGGGTGCTCGATCTTGATCACTTCGGCGCCGAGAAGGGCCAGCTGATAGGTCGCGTAGGGGCCGGCAAGCACGCGGGAAAGATCGACAACGCGCACACCGGTCAGCGGTTCGAACATCGGGCTGTTCCTTGCTGCGGCCTGCCGGCCATATCACGGGGATCGGGAGGGTTCCGCGCCGGCGGCCTCGGCGCGCAGTTCGACCCGCCGGATCTTGCCGGAGATCGTCTTCGGCAGGGTTTCGCGGAATTCGATCTCGCGCGGATACTTGTAGGGTGCGGTCACCGACTTGACGAAGTCCTGGATCTCGCCGACGAGGTCGTCGGACGCCGCGTGTTCGCCCGCCAGGACCACGTAGGCCTTCACGATCTCGCCGCGCAGCTCGTCGGGCTTGGCGACCACGGCTGACTCCAGAACCGCCGGGTGTTCGATGAGTGCGCTCTCGACCTCGAACGGGCTGATCCTGTAGCCGGCAGAGGTAATGATGTCGTCGGAGCGCCCGACGAACCAGATGTAGCCGTCTGCGTCGCGGGTCGCGGTATCTCCGGTGTAGTACCAGCCATTGCGGAACGCGGTTGCGGTTTCCGCCGGGTCGCCGAAGTAACCGTGAAACAGCCCGGGCGGCCACGGGTCGGCAAGCCGCACCCCGATGTGTCCGACGGTACCGTCCGCCACCACGGTCCCGTCGTCATCGATGATGTCGACGTCGATTCCGGGAACCGGGCGGCCCATCGAGCCCGGGCGGATGTCCATGCCGGGGAAGTTCGCGACCAGGTTCACGGTCTCGGTCTGGCCGTAGCCGTCATGGACATCACAGCCTGTCGCCGCCTTCCAGGCCTGCATTGCCTGCGGGTTGAGCGGTTCGCCGGCACCCATGCAGTGTCGCAGCGACGACAGGTCGTAGCCGGAGATGTCCATCTGCGCGAACACCCGGTAGATGGTGGGCGGTGCGCAGAACGTGGTGACCCTGTGTGCCTGGATGATGCGGAGGTGCTCGTCGGGATCGAACCCGTCTCCGTCGAACAGCAGGACGGCGGCACCGGCAAGCAGCGGCGGAAACACCAGGCCCCAAGCCGCCTTGGCCCAGCCGGTGTCGGTGAGCGTCCAGTGAACGTCGTCCTCGGTGAGCGTCATCCAGTATCTCATGGTGATGGTGTGCGCGAGACCGTAGGCGTGGTCGCGCTCGACCATCTTCGGCTGCGACGTGGTGCCGGACGTGAAATAGATGAGAATCGGATCGGTTGCCCGGCCCGGGGCCAGCCGTGAGCGATCGAGCGCCGGCGGCGCCGCGGCGCAGGCCTGGTCCATCGATATCCAGCCGTCGCGTTCGGCATCGACCACGATCAGGTGGCGCACCCCCGGACAGGCGTCCCGGACCGCCTCGACCTTCCCGACATGGGCCGCGGTCACGATGACGATCGACGCGCCCGAGCGGTTGATCCTGTATTCGATGTCGCGCGCCGTCAGCAGGTTGGTACCCGGCATGGCCACCGCTCCCGTCTTCATGCAGGCAAGCAGCACCTGGTGCCAGGCGGGAATGCGCGGGATCATGACGAACACCTTCTCGCCCCGCGCCACCCCGAGGTCGAGCAGCACGTTGGCGAGCCGGTCGGATGCCCGGTCGATATCCGAGTAGCTGTGCCGCGAGACCGACCCGTCCGATGCCACCGCGAGCAGCGCGGTGCGATCGGCGTTCCGGGCCCGTTCGGAGACGACGTCAAAGGCAAAGTTGAAGTCTTCCGGAATGGTCAGCCGGAAGTTCTCGCGCAGTGCCCGGTAATCGAAGGGCGATGCGTCAGCACCCATGTCGGTTGCCTCCGTTGTGATCCGCGCCATGTGAAAGCAGTTTGAACCCGGGTTCAAGTCCGCGTGCCGATGCAGTATCGCGGGTTGCATTCTCCGGCGCCGGACAAATACAGTGCCGGCCCCTCCCTGGCCCAGCCTCCTCCCTCCTCCGTGGCCGCCCGCGCCCCGCTGTCCGGAGACATGCCATCAGCAGGCCCCGCACACACACCGGCACCGGACCGGTAGGGCCGCCGGGGGCTGCCCGATGACAACGGCCGAGCACCGTGCCGCGCGCAACAACATGGCCGGCGCGCTGTGGATGTGCGCCACCGTCTGTTGCTTCACGGCGATGGCGGTGGCCGGTCGCGAACTCTCCGATACCATGTCGACAGCGCAGATCATGGTGCTGCGCAGCCTGGTCGGCCTGGTGATTGTCCTGCCGCTGGCACTGTCTGCCGGGCGGATCGCCACCCGCCGGCCGTTGCTGCATGTGGCGCGCAACGGCGTTCATTTCGTCGGCCAGTACGCGTGGTTCTACGGTATCGCGGTCCTCAGCCTCGTCGACATGAGCGCGCTGATGGCAACCACCCCGATCTGGTCGACGCTGTTCGCGGTCGCGTTCCTGCGCGAACGGGCCGGACTGCGGCGCTGGCTCATCATCGCACTCGGTTTCGCCGGCGTCCTCGTTATCCTGCGCCCGCACACCCTGCCGGTGTCGTGGGCGGCACTGGTCTGCATCTTCGGAGCTGCCGGCTATGCCGGAGCCAACGTGTTGTCAAAGGAGCTCATGCGCACCGACACGCCGCTGCAGATCGTCTTCTGGATGCTGTTGATCCAGCTGCCGATCGCGACGCTGGTAAACTGGGGCGCCTGGTCGCCGGTCGCCTGGGAGGACGCGGGCTGGATTCTGGTCGTGGGGGCGACGGGCGTACTCGCCCATCTCACCATGAACCAGTCGATCCGGCTCGGTGACATCTCGATCGTGGTCCCGGTCACCTACCTGCAGCTGCCGCTGATCGGATTGGCGGGATTCATCCTGTTCCAGGAAGTACCGGAGGTCATGGTGCTCGCCGGCGCCGCCATGATCATTGGCGGGACCTGGTGGAACTTCGTTGTCGAACGCCGGATCGCCCGTGGCGGGCGCTGATCGGTTAGATGCTGGTCGCGCCCCCGTCGACGACCACCTCGCTGCCGGTCATGTATGACGACTCGTCGGACGCCAGGAACAGGACCGCGGCCACCACCTCGTCGATGGTCCCGAGCCGGCCCATCGCCACCCGCGTGAGCCGTTCCTCCAGCACCGCGGGATCGGCCATCGCGGCCCGCACCATGTCGGTATCGATAGGGCCGGGGAACACCGCGTTGCACCTGATGCCCTCACGGGCGTGCTGGGCCGCGGTCACCTTGCTCAGAATCCTGACCGCACCCTTGCTGGCGGCATAGGCCGGCTCCTGGTGCGTGGACTGACCGATGCCTGCCACCGAGACGATGTTGATGATCGACCCGCCGCCGCTTGCGCGCATCGCCGGAATCGCGTGCTTGATCCCGAGAAACACGCCCCTGGCATTGACCGCCTGGACCCGGTCCCACTCCTCGACCGTGCGCTCCTCGATCGGAACCCGGTTGATCACGATACCGGCATTGTTGACCAGGATGTCGAGACGGCCGAACCGGCCGGTGGCATGGTCGACGGCCCGTTTCCAGTCGTCTTCGCGGGTGACATCGAGATGGACGTAGTCCGCCTCGGCACCCTTCGCCCTGACCGAGGCTTCCACCTCCCGGCCGGCGTCGTCTCGCACGTCACCGAACACCACCCGCGCACCGTGGGCGGCGAAGGTCTGCGCTTCCGCGGCCCCCTGGCCCCTGGCTCCACCACTGATCAACGCGACCTTTCCGTCGAGCCTGCCCATTTCTTCTCTCCCCCCTTGCTCCGTGCCGGGAGCCTACGCAATGCCGTGGCCGTCGCCAACAGGACCGGGCCTTCCGTACTGTTCAGAACGGACGGTCACCGCGAACGAGCGCCCGGTAGAGCATTCTGTGTTGCGAGTGGTCGTAGTCGAAGCCCGCCCGGTGCATCGCGGAACGGTTGTCCACCAGCAGCATGTCTCCGAGTCGGTAGGTATGGGTGTAGGTTAATTCGGGCCTGATCGCGACCTCGAGCAGTTCACCAAGGAACCGCTGGGTCTCCGCCGGGTTCATGCCGGTCACGCGCTCGGTCTTGTTCTGGTGGAACCAGATGGCGCGCGTGCCGCGTTCCGGGTGGGTACGGACCAGGGGATGGACCATCGGCTTGCCGTCTGCGGCGGACTGGTCTGCCACCACGTCCGGATTGCCGGTTGCGGCCCGCGCGCTGCTGATCAGCGTGTTCTCGGTCTGCAAGTCGGCGATGCGCGCCTGCCAGTCCGGCGAAAGCGCGTTCCAGGCCGCGCGCATGTTGCAGATCGAGGTGCCGCCACCACTGTCGGGCAGCGCCACCGGGTAGAGGCAGGTCACCTTCGGCGGACAGGCCTGGTTGGTATGGTCGGTGTGCCAGGTTGCGTTCGCCGCAATCTTTGCCGGCTTTCCCCGGCTGTCGGTGTGCCGGTTCGACAGCACGCTGACCAGCGGGACGTCCTCGACGACGTAGCGGCGGTTCTGGTCTTCCATCGGTTCCCCGAACAGCGACACGGCCGCAAGGAACTCGGCAGGTCCGAAGCGCTGGTCGCGGATCACCAGTGCAACGTGGTCCACGAGCGCCTCGTTCAGCCGCTCGCGGGTTTCGGGACTGACCGGGCGGGAGAGGTCGACCCCTCGAACCTCGGCACCGACCTGCGGTCGGATCGGCGTGATCTGCATGTCGGTCATGGGGTCTCCTCAGGCGGCCACGCCGAAGTCGATCACCGTGCGCACCACCCGGCCTTCCTTCATTGCCCTGAAGCCATCGTTGATCTCCCCGAGGCTGATCCGGTCGGAGACCCACTCGTCGAGATGCAGGCGGCCCAGCATGTACAATTCGATGAGCCGCGGCATGTCGACCCGGAACCGGTTCGAGCCCATGCTCGATCCTTGGATCTTGCGCTCGCGCAGGAAGTCCCAGCCGTGAAGCTCGATCTTCTCGCCGAACGGCACCATGCCGACAATGGTTGCGGTGCCTCCCATCGCCAGCATCCGGAAACACTGCTCGGCGGTGATCTTGAGCCCGAGGCACTCGATCGCGTGGTGAACCCCGCCGCTGGTCATCTCCATGATGCGCTCGACCGGGTCCCCGTCATTCGGGTTGACGAGGTCGGTGGCGCCGAGCTTGGCGGCGAGTTGCAGCTTCGACGGGTTGGTGTCGACGGCGATGATCCGCCCGGCCCCGGCCACGTAGGCTCCCTCGATCGCCGCCATGCCGACCCCGCCGCAGCCGACCACGGCAACGGATTCGCCCATGCGCACGCCTGCGGTGTTGACCGCGGCACCGAACCCGGTGATCACGCCGCAGCCGATCAGGGCCGCCCTGTCGAGCGGCATGTCCTTGCGGATCTTTACCAGCGCGTTCTCGTGCACCAGCATCTGTTCGGCAAAGGAAGACAGGTTGAACCCGGTGTGCAGGCGCTGCGGCTTGTCCCACTCGAGCCTGCGTGCCTCGCCCGGCGGCATCTTGACGTCGGTATTGCTGCAGATCATCGGCCGGCCGGTGGTGCAGTTCTCGCAGGTGCCGCAGAACACCGACAGGCAGGTGATCACGTGATCACCCGGCTTGACATAGGTGACGCCGTCGCCGACCTGCTCCACGATCCCCGCCGATTCATGCCCCAGCACCACCGGCAGCGGGTGCGGGTACAGCCCCTCGATGAAATGCAGATCGGAATGACACAGCCCGGCAATCGCCGTGCGCAGCAGCACTTCGCGCGACTGCGGCTTGCGCAGGCTGACATCCTCGATCACCAGGGGGGTATTGGGTTCATACAGGACCGCGGCTTTCATTGCCCATTCCTCCGTACCGGCACCTCATCCGGTGGACTGTTCCAGACCACCGGGACAAATGCAAATGCGCATGTCCGGGACACCGCGCTGTCCGACAGCGCATGTTCCCGGGCATGCTCCGGTGCCGGAGGACATGGAACCGGCGGCCATGTCGGAACCCACGGGTTTACGCAATGAACGGCGAGCCCCGGCGCGATGGCGCAGCGCCGAGCGGTTTCGTCCGCGGAATGTCGGCGCTCTTCCCTGTCCGGAACCGAAACCGCGAAGCACGACGCCGGCGTGGATGTCTCGCGCTGTATCGCGCACCGCGCGACCATGCCGGATCCGGTTCTGCGCCGCGCACGCTTCGGCTGCCCGCCAAGCCTGAGGAACAGCGCATGGCCGACATGGGGCTACAGCGGTTGGAGGAGCGCCGGAACGTGCTGGGCGATGCCTTCGACGCGTGGTTCGAATGGCTGACCGGTCCGGGCGGGTGGTGATTGAGTTTTTCCTGCTTATACGTCCGTATCTGACGTGCCCCTGCATTAGGCTCTTTCGACAATCGGATGGAGAGAGTCATGCTGACCGCCTTCGAACGCCATCTCATCGCCTTCTACCTCGCCAACGCCGCCGAACGGTTTCACCACCGGGATCGGGAAGCGACCGACCTCGCCGAGTGGATTGCCGGAAGCGGCCGTCGTCATGCATTCGACCGCAGGCGGCCCCCAGTCTCATGCCTGACCCGCGCCCTCGACGAGATCGGAGAATCCATGTCCGCGCGCCAACTGCACTACCTCGGCCGCGCCCTGCGCGAGGAGTGCGCGGCGACGAGGTCTGCGAGGCCTGACCGGACGGCGCAACGCCTCAGGCAGCTTGGCAAGGCGACGGGCCTCGAACCGATCGACGTCGACATCCTGGAACTCCTGCTGCGATACCAGACCCAGCCGGCGATCGAGTCCATGGTCGACGACATCTTCCGCCACGCCGGCAGGCGCTCGGCGCCCCTCAATGTGAGGGGCGTGGCAATTTCCTCTCTTCTGGGAGTATCGCCGGGCGCCGTTCACCGGCGTTTCGCGACCGGAGCGCCGCTGGTGAGTTCGGGACTTGTCGTCATTGACAGCGATGGCGACACGACGCCCGTCGACCGCTTGCGGCGGCTGACCACGGTTTCCGGCAGGGCGGGGCTCGACGTGAATAGCCTGTTGCTGGACGCCGCGCCCGGAAGCGAGCTCGAGTGGGCAGACTTCGATCACATCGCCGAGGGACGCGACCATATCGAACGCCTGATCCGTGGAGCGCTGCAACGCGGAGCGGCAGGGGTGAACGTGCTCCTCTACGGCCCGCCCGGGACCGGCAAGACGGAGTTCTGCAAGGTGCTGGCGGCGCGGCTCGGCGCGACCCTCTACGGCGTCGGGGAAGCCGACGACGACGGCGACGAGCCCAGCCGCCGCGAGCGCCTGCAAGACCTCCGCCTCGCCCAGCGGCTTCTCAGGCGGAACGGTGGCTCGTTGCTCCTGTTCGACGAGATGGAGGACCTGCTGTGGGATTCCGCTGGTGGCGGGATGTTCCTGTTCGGGCAGCCGCTCTTCGCAGGCGCCCGCGGCGGGAGCTCCAAAGTGTACATGCACCGGCTGCTGGAACGTGCGCCGGCGCCGACGCTCTGGACGATGAACGACGCGGGTCCGGTCAGCCCCGCCCTGCTGCGGCGCATGATGTTCTCGCTTGAACTGCGCCCGCCGACGGCAGCGGTCAGGGCACGCATCTGGGCCCGGCAGCTCGAGCACCACGGGATCGAGGCCGGACCGGATGAGGCCGTCGCCCTCGCGCGGGAGTTCGCCGCGACCCCTGGCGTTGCTGCGGGCGCCACCGCAGCGGCCCGGATCAGCGGCGGAGGGATCGACACGGTGCGGCGCGGGGTGCGCGGCCTCTCCCGGTTGCTTGGCTGCGAAGCCCCGCCGCAGGGAACGCCGCCGCGCTTCGACCCCGCGCTGATCCACGCCGATATCAACCCTGTCGCGCTCGCCGATCGCCTCGTTGCCGGCGGGAACCCGCGTTTTTCCCTCTGCCTCCAGGGTCCGCCCGGCACAGGCAAGAGCGCCTTCGTCCGCTACCTCGCCGAGCGAATGGGGCTTGAAATCATGCAGAAGCGTGCCTCCGACCTGATGTCGATGTGGGTGGGCGAGACCGAAAAGGAGATCGCCGGCGCCTTCGCCGAGGCCCGCGACACCGGCGCCTTCCTGGTCTTCGACGAGGCGGATTCGCTGCTCGCAGACCGTCGATCCGCCCGCCAGAGCTGGGAGGTCAGCCAGGTGAACGAGATGCTGACCTGGATGGAGAGCCACCCGCTTCCCTTCGCCTGCACCACCAACTTCGCCGAGCATCTGGACTCGGCGACCCTGAGGCGCTTCGTCTTCAAGGTGGCGCTCGACTACCTCTCGCCGGAGCAGGTGGAAACGGCGTTCCGGTTGTTTTTCGGGGCGCCGCCGCCGGAGCAGGCCGCGGCGCTCACCGCCCTGACGCCGGGGGATTTCGCGGTGGTGCGCAGGCAGGCCGAACTTCTCGGCAGGCTGGAGGAGCCGGACGCGCTGGCGGCCATGCTGAGCGCGGAGTGCGCCGTCAAGCCGGCCCGGCCCCGGCCCGTCGGCTTCAGGCCCTCGAAATAGCGGCGCAACCCGCCCCGTCTACCGCGTCTTCCTGCCGCCGGCTAGGTTGGAGCGCGGAACCGGCGGGGGGCTCGAAGGAGAAGTCTTGTGCGCTACGAACGTGTGAAGGACATCATCATGCTGGCGATCCGCATGCAGGGCCTGCGCGCCGGCGTGACCCTCGACGACATCCGGGAGAAGTTCGGTGTCAGCCGAAGCACCGCCGAGCGCATGCGCGAGGCGGTCGAGTGGGCCTTCGGTTCGCTGGAGGTCGTGGAGAGTGGCGACAACAGGCGCCACTGGCGGCTCGACTCCGGCGCACTTCGCCGCCTTGTCAGCATTTCAGCCGCCGAGCTGGCGGACCTCGCGGCGGCGGCAGACACCCTGGACGCCACCGGGTTCGCAGGGCGCGCTTCGGCACTGCGGGAGCTGGACACCAGGCTGCGGGCCACGCTGCGCACCGACTCGCTGGCGTGCATCGAGGCCGACATCGAGATGCTGGCCCAGGCCGAGGGACTCGCCATGCGGCCCGGTCCCAGGCAACAACTCGACAGGGATCTGCTCGACAATCTCCGCGCGGCCATCACGACCTGCCGCATCGTCGAGCTCCGCTATCTGTCCCAGTCCACGGGTCGGTGCAGCCGCCAGCGGATCGAGCCCTACGGCCTGCTCTACGGCAACCGCGCCTTCCTGATCGGCCGGACGGACTGGGCCGGCGACATGCGGCTGTGGCGTCTTGCGAACATGAGCGAGCCACACGTGACCGGCGAGGTCTTCACGCGCGACCCGGAATTCGATCTGGAGGCCTATGCGCGGCGTTCCTTCGGTACTTTCCAGGAGGAGCCGGTGGACGTGGTGCTGCGCTTCGCCGCCGGGGCGAAACGGGACGCATCCGGGTTCCTCTTCCATCCCGGTCAAATCATCGAGGAGAACATGGACGGAACGCTCACCGTCCGCTTCACCGCCGGCGGCATCGACGAGATGTGCTGGCACCTGGTCACCTGGGGCGAGAGCGTCGCGGTCGTGGAACCCGAACGGCTGCGCCAACGCCTCGCCGACATGTGCACCGCGCTGGCCGCACATCATGGACCCCGATAGCAGGAGGACTCACCATGGCCTGGCAAGGATCCCTGGACGGCCTGTGCGGCCCCTACGCGATCGTCAACGCCTATCATCTGTGCGGTATCGAGGAGGACTGGCTGGGCCAGGACATCTTCAATATCGCGTGTCTGGCGATCAAGGACTGGCCGCAGCCACTGTGGAACGGAACCACCTTCAAGCAGATGAGAACAATGCTCAAGGCCTCCCAGAAGGCGCTCGGAAAGTCGTACAGGAAAGCGGGCCAGGAGTATCCGATCGAAATCGAGTATACCTTCCACGGGAACCCGCCGAGCACCGGCAAGAAATTCCGCAAGCGGCTTCACGAGGTATTCGCCCGCGACGACGTGATCTGCGGAATCATCAGGATGGTGGAGCCCGCCGCCCACTGGTTCTCCTTCGTCAAGCACAGGGAGGCGCTGGTCGTCTTCGACTCGGCTCCCCCCGGCAGGATGCGCCGCATCGAGTTGCACGATCTCCATGTCCGGGAAGGCGGGAAGAAGGAACTGGTGCTCATCCCCGGCGAGCTGATCGTATTCCGGGAGAAATGATCATGCCGGCGCAGGCCTGTGCACCGATCGATCGTCCGGCTGCCGGAGGCGCCATCGCCGTCAACCTGCCGCGACCGGAACGTGTGACGTGAGTATCGGGGAATCGCCGCGCCGGACGGTCGTTGCCCACAGCCGGCTCGGGATGCGGGAGCTGCGGCTGGAGGCGGCCCGGAACAGGCGGCACGGGCTCCAGGTCATGACCTTCGAGCAACTCGCGGCGCGGCTCGCGGGCGGACTGACACGGCCCGTCGACGACGATGTCCTCAGGCAAGCCGTTGCAGCCGTCCTGCCGGAGACGGATCTCGGCGAGCTGGACGGGATCAAGTCTCTGCCGGGCATGACGGGCGCCGCCGCCGACACGCTGCGCAAGACGTGGCGGGCAGGACTCGACCTCCAGGCCCGGGCCGGTGAGCATCCGCGCATCCGCTCCATTGCCAGCCTCGAGAGTGCGGTCGTGGCGGCGCTGCCGCCGTCGATGATGCGACCGGCCGACCTTGTCGCCGCGGGACTTGCGCGGCTGGATCACGTGGCGGCGCTGTTCGGGTCTATCGAGATCGTCGGCATCACCGAACTCTCGCCGGTCTGGCGACCCCTTCTCCACGCCATCGCCCGCCGCGTGCCGGTGCGCTGGAACGCGGGCCCACGGCCGGTGCCCGACTGGCTCGATGGCAAGGCAGTCGGGATCGTCCGCGACGATGCGAAATCACCAGACATCTCCGCCGTGAGTGCGGCCACGGCCTACCATGAGGCGGTCGAGGCCATGCGCTGGGTGCGCGAGCTGCTCGCGTCCGGCAGGGCGGAGCCCGCCGACATCGCCATCGCCTCGGCCACGCCCGCCGTGTATGACGACCACCTGCTCGCCCTCCGCGCCGACGCCCATCTCGACCTGCATTTTGTGCACGGCGTCACGGTCACGGCCAGCCGGGAGGGGCAGGCGGCGGCGGCGCTCGCGGACATCCTGCTGCGCGGCTTCTCCCAGACGCGGATGCGGCGGCTGAACACGCTGCTGAGGGCGCATGCCGGCCCGTTCGCGGATCTGCCGGAGGGCTGGACACGCATCCTGCCGGCCGGTGCGCCGCTCTCGTCTCCCGAGGCCTGGACGCGCCTGATCGACGGTCTGGACGCCACCCACTGGCCGGACGGAAATGACGGCCGCCCGGCGCTCGCCGCCATCGTCGACCTGCTGTCCCGGGGTATCGAGACCGCGGATGACGCGGGCGAGACGCTGCTGCGCGGGCATGCGCGCGATATCTGGTGCAGGGCGCTCGCGGATGGTCCCGCCGCTTCGCTCGACCTCACCCTGGAGACGCTCAGGCAGGACGACGGCATCGATCCGTGTGTTTCGGTCTGCTGGATGCCGGCCAACGCGCTTGCGGCATCGCCCCGCCCCTTCGTCCGGCTGCTCGGCCTCAACTCCGCGCACTGGCCGCGCGCCATGGTGGAGGACCGGCTCCTTTCCGATCACATCGTGCCTGCAGCCGAGCTCGATCCGCTGCCCGTTGCCGCCGCCGACCGCCGGGATTTCGCAACCATATTGGCGACGACGCAGAGCGAGGTCGTGCTGTCCCGCGCCCGGCGTGGCGAGGACGGCCGGCTGCTCGGCCGCAGCACCCTTCTTCTCCAGGTCGAGGCCCCCGAGATCTATGTGCCGCGCAATCGCGTGCCCGGGCACGCCTTCAGCGAGACCGACCGACTGACGGCGCGGCCCGACGAGTTCCGGCGCCTGCCCCAGGCGGTGGCCGCGTCGGAGTGCTGGTTCGACTGGCTGCGTGCGGAGATCACGCCGCACGATGGCGTCGTCCGCCCCGACCACCCGGTGATCCGGGCCATCCTGCAGCGCACCCAGTCGGCGAGTTCGCTGCGCATGCTCCTGCGCAACCCGCTCGGGTTCGTCTGGCGCTACGGACTTCGCTGGCGCGCGTCAGAGAGTGGAGAGGATCCGCTGGTCCTTGATGCTCTCGCCATGGGCGATCTCGTTCACCAGACCCTTGAGCGGGCGCTTCACACGCTGGAGGAGGGCGGCGGTCTCGTCGTCGCCTCGGAGAAGCGGATCGGCACGGCCATGGATGCCGCTGTTACCGAGGTTGCGGCATCCTGGGAAGCCGCGCAGGCCGTGCCCCCGCCCGTCATCTGGCGCCGGACACTCCATGCAGTGCGCGAGCTGGGTGGCCGGGCACTTGGCTTCCGCGACGTCGATCTCGCAGACGCGCGCGCCTATGGCGAGGTCCCGTTCGGCGGGTTGGAACCCAGGTCCGACGGGGTGGTCCCGTGGGATGCCGGGGCCGTCGTCGAGATTGCCGGTACCGGGTTCGGCATTGCGGGGTATATCGACCGCCTGGACATCTCCGCTGACGGTGGGCGCGCGCTGGTGCGCGACTACAAGACCGGGCGCGTTCCCAGGAACGATATCGTCCTCGACGGCGGCAAGGAACTGCAGCGCTGCCTCTATGCCTTCGCGGTGAGGGCGTTGCTGGGCGAGGAAGTGTCCATCGCGGCATCGCTCCACTATCCGCACGAGGATCGGGACTTGCGGCTCGACGACCCGGACGTCGTGCTCGGCACGCTCGCCGGCCACCTGCGGGCGGCGCGCGCCGGTCTTGCCTCCGGCGGTGCGGTGATGGGCGCGGACACCGGCAGCAACCATGACGACCTCGCCTTCGCACTTCCGGCCAACGCCGGTGCCGTGTACCGGGTCCGGAAGGAGGCGGCCGCGAACGCACTCCTCGGCGATGCGACCCGTGTGTGGGACGCGCCGTGATGGCGAACGGGCGACTTGCACTCTTCGACGATGCCGCGCGGCGCGAGGCCGTCGCGGTCCGCGACCGCTCTTTCCTGGTGGAGGCCGGCGCGGGATCGGGAAAGACCGCGGTTCTGGCGGGGCGGATCGCGATGCTGCTGGCAGCTGGCGCGGCCCCCGGATCCATTGCCGCCGTGACATTCACGGAGTTCGCCGCAAGCGAGCTGCTCATTCGGGTACGGGCCTTCGTGAGCGCGCTTGCTGCCGGCGACATTCCGGTCGAGCTTCGCTCCGCCCTGCCGAATGGCTTGTCGGAAGAGCAGCGTGGGGACCTCGACCGGGCCGACGCGACGCTCGACGAGATGACCTGCTCGACCATCCACGGCTTCTGCCAGCGGCTGATTACGCCCTATCCGGTCGAGGCAGACATCGACCCTGGAGCCTCCGTGATGGACCGCGACCAGGCGGAGTTCATCTTCGCCGAGATCGTCGACAACTGGCTGCGGGATGAACTCGCCGGCGAGGAAGGCGGCCTGCTTGCCGAGCTGGTTCTGCACGACCCCGACGCGACCATCGCGCTCATTCGCACGATCCTCGAGCATTCCCGCCGGCATCGGGGGTTCGCTCCCTACGAACTGGAGGACCTCGATCGGCTCGCCGCCGGGTTCCGGGAAGCGGTGGATGGCTTCACCACGTTCCTGGACCAGGCCGAGGTCAGGGAACCTGAAACCGTTGTCATCGCCGGCCGGTTCCGGGAACTGGCCGGGGAGGTCGCCGCCACGCTTCCGGTCGACACCCCCGCCGCGCTCGTCGCGCTGTTGGTGAAGGCGCCCCATCCCGATCTATTCACCAGGTCGGGCGGTTTTCGGACGTATCGCAGGAAGGGGAAGTGGGCAGCGGCCGCAAGGCGCGCTGGCCTGGCCAAGGTCGATGGGGAACGGCTGAACCACACGGCCAGTGTTCAATACACTCGCTGTTGCGGGACCTGGACGGCTTTCCGGCAGGCCGTCGCCACCCATGTGCTCGCTGGCCTCGTGCCGCTGGTCGAGCCGGTCACGGGCCTGTTCCGCGAGTACAAGCGCGCCGCCGCGCTGCTGGACTTCGATGACCTGATATTCTCGGCGCGCGATCTCCTGCGCGACCATGACGACGTGCGTCGCGCGCTCTCCGCGCGGTTCCGCCACGTCCTCGTCGACGAATTCCAGGACACTGACCCGCTGCAGACCGAGATTTTCTGGCGCCTCTGCGGCGAGCCGCCGGGAGACGGTGATGGCGCCGACTGGACGGCATTCGTGCTTCGGCCGGGCGCACTGTTCCTGGTCGGCGATCCCAAGCAGGCGATCTACCGCTTCCGCGGTGCCGATATCGCGGCCTATGTCCGGGCGCGCGAGGCGTTCCGCGCCGGGGCCGCGGACGCCGTGCTCTCGATCGCCACCAACTTCCGCTCCCGCGCGCCGATCATGGAATACGTAAACGCGCGCTTCGAGGCCGCACTTTCCGAGGAGATTGGTCAGCCCGGTTTCCACGCCCTCGACGCCTTCCGGCCACCGCGGGACGAGGGACCCTCGGTTGCCGCCCTGGATGTCGAAGTGGCCGACGAGGACGGCAAGGCCAATGCCCAGCAACAGCGCGACGGGGAGGCCGAGGCCGTCGCCGACCTGTGCGCGCGCCTGATCGGCAGTGAGCCGGTCCCCGATCCCGAGAACGACGGACCGCGTCCGTGCCGCGCCGGCGACATTGCCCTGGTGGCGCCGACCGGGACCGACCTCTGGCGCTACGAGGAAGCGCTGGAAGAGCGCGGCATCCCCGTCGCCACCCAGGCGGGCAAGGGCTTCTACAGGCGCCAGGAGATCCAGGACCTTATCGCGGTCACCCGCGTCCTCGCCGACCGGCGCGACACACTCGCGCTGGGCGCACTGCTGCGCGGGCCGCTGGTGGGGCTGACCGAGGAGGAGCTGCTCGATATCGTCTGGGCGCTGCCGCGTGCGGACGACGCACCAGACGATCTGCCGCGGCTCGATCTGGGTGTCGCGCCGAAGGAGATCGCGAACCCTCTCGCGCGGGATATCGTCGAGAAGCTCCAGGCGCTGCAACTCCGCGCGAATGCGACAACGCCGCACGCGCTTCTCTCCCAGGCAATCGACGTGCTCCGGGTCCGCCCTGTCCTGATGCGGCGCCATCGTGGCCAGGCGGAGCGTGCACTGGCCAATGTCGATCTGTATCTCGGCTTCAGCCGGGCCCATGCCGTGCGGGGACTGCGCGCCTTCGCCGAGGCAATGACGGCCGCATGGAGCGACGAGGCCCGCGCCGTGGAGGGCCGGCCGGACGCTCAGGAGGAGGCGGTGGCGCTCTACACCATGCACGCGGCCAAGGGGCTGGAATGGCCCATCGTGGTGCCGATCAACACCATGACGCAGGTGATGGCGGCGGAGAGCGCCGTGACCGACCGCACGACCGGGCGGTTCTATTGCCGCGTCTTCGGCGTCGAGCCCACGGGATACAAGGTGGCCCGAAATGACGAAAAGGCCGAGCTCGACCGCGAGCGCGTGCGCCTCTGGTACGTCGCCGCCACCCGGGCGCGCGAACTCCTGGTCCTGCCCCGACTCGATGTCGACGCCGCCCGTACGGCCTGGCTCTCCGTCGTCGATCTGGACTTGCGCGGGCTGCCGGCTCTGGATCTCGGCCATCTGCCGCCGGAGGTTGGCGCGGGCGAGCCCGGGCCGGCAAACGAGCAGACGCGCGAGGTATTCGCCGCCGAGGCGGCCGCGATCGCGGAGCACACGCGCAGCATCGTCTGGCGAACGCCGAGCCGCGGCGAGGGCGCGGCCCAGCCGGTAATGCGGGAGGAAGTGTCCGAGATCCTCGCGACAGACGGCGACGGCGCGCCCGCCAAAGGGCCCTCCGTGGCCCCGGTCCAGGGCGGGCGCGAGCGCGGCCTCATCCTGCACAAGCTGATCGAGGAGGTTCTCACGGGCGAGACGGAAGAGACGATGCCCGATCTTGTCGCCCGTGCCGAGGTGCTGATTCGCGCCCTGGGCCGGCCCGTGATGGAGGATCCCGCAGAGGGGCTGTCGCCGGCCGAACTCGCCGGCTGTGTCGTTCGTGCGCTCTCACTGCCTGAAATCGCCCATCTGAGGCAGAGGCTCGTGCCCGAGTTCCCGGTCTACCAATCCGCCATGACCGAGGATTACGAGGAGGCGGCCTCCGGCATTGTCGATGCCATCGCCTTCGACGCGGACGGCACCCCGGAGGTGGTGATCGACTGGAAGAGCGACGTCGACCCCGCGCCCGAGACCGTCGAGCACTACCGTGCCCAAGTCAGGGCCTATCTCGATATGACGGGTGCGCCGATCGGATTGATCGTAGCTCTGACGCCGGGCGCGGTCTTCGAAGTCACGCGGGAAAACTAGACGCGAAAACGGGACTCAGACGGCCATGTTGCAATCCGCTGGTTGATTACAGTGTGCTGCGGCTAGTGAAACGACGTCGACTCCGGGTGTCAACTTTTGATACGTACCAAGCGTAACATTGGATGTTGCCGTTATCCCTCCTGACACTCCGCCGTTCTCTCCCTTCTTTGGGGTCAACCGGATGTCAACTCCTGATACGTACCAAGCGTGACATTGGATGTTGCCGTTATCCCTCCTTACACTCCGCCGTTCTCCCCCTTCTTTGGGGTCAATCAGAGAAAGTCGGAGGTCAGGGTTAGCTTCACTATATTTCTCCATTGCAGCTTTTAGGTTTTCCAAATCTGGCCCTTCTTCTCCTACAAACGACCGCGTTATAAAGAGGGAGAGCCCCATTCGGAATCCCGTCGAACGTACCAATTCCGACAACCGCAATACATCAGCCTCGATCCTACGCCAATTTGACGCGGAGCGTTTGATTTCAAGTGCGATTTGGAACGGTTGAAAGTTCGCCTTGCGCTTCTTGCGGGCGACGAGGATATCTATGTTTATGCTTCCTTCACCAGCAAAAATACCGGGCAGTGGTTCGGGATTTGGTGGGTCGGCGTGTTTAGCATTGTATTCCAACGCGTGTCTGGCGTTGTATTCCAAAAATACCGCGGGTCTAAACGGCAACCCTCTTATCCCTTCCGCAACCTTGACCTGATAGAAAAGCTCGGGCGCGAATGCGCGAACAGTGCCGACACGGCCCTCTGTCCATTCAGTATTGTATTCACGGCCAGCCTGCACCATAGCGTCGATCGCCGCTTTCTTGACATTGTTGACGCTGAAGTTTATTGGCATCGATTTATCTCCTAGACTTTACCGTATGGATACGTATAACGTGGGGAATTTATGAAAACAAGATAATTTGGGTGACTACGTGGGGTATTATGATGATCCGACTGGCGATAGCACTGCGGTCAGGCCTGAGTAAGCGCAGTCAGGGTATCGTTCGGTGCTGCTTGAATTCCATCCACGCCGAAGCTCCGAGGGTCCATGAACCGGTCCGTTCCCGAATTCCGTTACGCGATGCCTGAATCGGGTGTTGCCTCCTCGCGGCCTGTCGTCTTCCGAGCCCAGATCACCACGGGGAGGAACTCCGATGTTCCGCGGACCGCCCTGGCGCCGCCTCGTGACAGCGGGTCCAGGCTGGGTTATGGAGGCGGGATGGTGCTCCGCCTTGCCCTCGCCGCCGTCGTCCTCTTCATCACTGTGCCGTTGCGGGCGGAGCCGCTCGTGCTGGGCCACTTCTCGTCTGGCGACGCGAAGGGCTGGGAGCTGCGTCATTTCGAGGGCGAGACGCGCTACCGGATCGTTGAGGACGGGGGAACGAAGGTGCTGGAAGCCGAGAGCGAAGCCGCGGCGTCCAGCTTCTATCTCGAAAGGGAGATCGACCTTGCCGGGCGCCCGGTGCTGGAGTGGCGCTGGAAGATCGATGCGCCTCTCGCGGTGGCGGACGAGCGCGTCAAGGAAGGCGACGATTTCGCCGCACGGGTCTACGTCGTGGCGCCGGGCGAGGGACTGTTCGGGTTACCGACCGCGATTTCCTATGTCTGGTCGGGCAGTGCGCCCGTTGGCGCGGACTGGCCCAATCCGTTCACGTCCAAGGTGCGGATGGTAACTGTCGAGTCCGGCCCGGCCGGTGCCGGCGAATGGCGCAGCTACCGCCGCGACGTCCGTGAGGACTTCCGCCGCCTGTTCGGCCTAGAGGTGGACGAGCTGGAGGGAGTTGCCGTGATGACCGATACCGACAACAGCGGCCAGCAAGCCCGGGCCTGGTACGGCGACATCCTGCTGAGAGCGAAAGACGGAAACTGACGCTCCGGGAAGTCGGCTGCACATCTGCTGACCCAACTCCGCCGGCGTTGTGCAGGGCTCGCAGGCCAGTACATCCAGCGCACCGGATCGATACCGTGAACTCCTGTTTCGTGTGCAACGCCACACCGAACGAGCGGGTCCCCTGATCTTCCGTCTTCGCAGGTCAGGCTTCGTGAAACCGCGAGGATGCCGACCGTTGCGATCCGCCCGCACCTGGAGCAGTGTGCGCCGGTCAGGCACCCGTTTGCATGGAGGCGGCCCGTGCTCGCAGGGATCAACACCGCTCTGGTCACGCCGTTCGACACCGATCTCGAGTTCGACCCCGATGCGATGCGCCGGAGTGTCAGGCACCAGATCGCCTGCGGTACCGCCGGGCTCTGTGCGCTGGGCGGCACCGGCGAGCCGCTTTCGCTCAGCCTCGAGGAACACCGGCGCGTCATCGACACCGTGGTGGAGGAAACCGCGGGCCGGGTTCCCGTGACGGTCGGCTGCCTGCTCGGTGGCGCCGCCGACGTGACCGCGGCGGCGCGACATGCGCAGACCGCCGGGGCCGATGCCGTCATGCTGGTGCCGCCGTATTTCTACTCGGCCCGACCGCTCGATATCGAACGCCACTTCCAGGCGGTCGCCGAGACCTGCAGCCTGCCTGTCATCCTGTTCCACACGCCAGGGCGCAGCGGCGTGCGGCTCGCGCCTGACGAGTTGCTCTCCATGATCCATGCCAACCCGGCGATCCGCGGCATCAAGGACGCCTCGGGAGACATGGTCCTGGCCGCAGAGGTGATGCGCGATGCCCCCGACGGGTTCTGCTTCATGCAGGGACTCGACGAACTGCTGCTCGCCTCGCTGGCACTCGGAGCTGCCGGCGGCATCGTTTCGCTCGGCGAACTGCTGCCCCGAAGCCTGCGCCGCCTTTACGATCGGGCCACAGCGGGTGACCTGCAGGGGGCCAGGCAGATCCAGTTCGACCTGCTCGAACTGTGCCGGGTGATCTACTGCGAACCCAACCCGGGGCCGCTCAAGTACGCGCTCGACCGTGCGGGCCGGCCGGCAGGACCGTGCCGGCCGCCGATCCACGGACCGCGGGATGATACCAGGTCGACCCTTGATACCCTGCTGCCGGCGCTGCTCGCAGTCGAGAATGCCGCTCCCGCGTAGCTGACCGATCAGGAAGGCGGCTCGCCTGCTCCGGGGAAGGGCGCGGTGCATCCGGCGCTCGATCTGCTGCTGCCGGCCGGGCGAGGATGCGTGGCGCAGGCTCGATGTTCTCCGGGCATCAATGGCGCAATTCCGTGCGTTTCGGGTAGTGGGTGATGATCAGCGAGGCCAGAACCTCGGTGACCTCGCTTGGGCGTAGCGTGAGGTCGGCGGAAACGTTCTTGGGGAAGGGCTGGACCGGTAAGGGGTGTGACGGATGCCCCAAGATCAGAGTGGATAAATTGTAAGCTTCGCACTACATATCTAGCAGAACTGCAGTGCGAAGATCTCCAATGCCGACTCCTCACAATCCTCCCGCCGCGGTCCGGCGGGCGCTGCGTAAACTGGGAGCGGACATTCATGATGCCCGTCGTCGTCGTCGGCTGCCCATGGCCGTCGTGGCGGAACGCGCCTTCACGTCCCGCTCCACCCTTCAAAAGGTCGAAGCCGGCGACACCACTGTCGGCATCGGCATCTACGCCGGTGTCCTGCAGGCGCTCGGCTTGCTCGAAGGCTTGAGCCTGATTGCCGACATCAGCAATGACAGCGTCGGACAGGCCCTCGCCAGCGCCGCGCTGCCCAGGCATGTTCATCTCAAGCGGCCGGCCGGATCGTCCCGCAGTGACTGACTTTGAGATCCATATCGATCTTGATGGCCGCACCCGGCAGATCGGGCTGGCGCGGAGCAATCGCGCTCGCGGCACGGAGATCGTCGTCTTCGGCTATGACGACGCCTGGCTCGAAGACCCTGACAGGTTCTCGCTCGAGCCTGCCCTTGCGCTGGGACGGGGCGCCTTTGCGCCACCCGCCGGCTTCGCGGCCTTCGGATCCATTGGTGATTCAGCGCCCGACAGCTGGGGCCGCCGGCTGATGCAGCGCGCCGAGCGGCGACTCGCCAAACGCGAAGGTCGCGCAGTCCGCACGCTCCTGGAGAGCGACTATCTCCTTGGCGTGGCCGACGAGACCCGGCTGGGCGCATTGCGCTTTCGTTGGGCTGGCGACCAGACGTTCCAGGCTCCGATGCGCGCAGGGGTGCCGGCTCTGACTGCGCTTGGCCGTCTGCTTCAGATCACCGAGCGGATTTTCCGCAACGAGGAAACCGACGAAGATCTCCGGCTCATCTTCGCTCCCGGCTCCTACCTGGGCGGCGCGCGGCCGAAGGCGTCGGTAGTCGACCAGCACGGCCGTCTCTCGATCGCCAAGTTTCCGAAGGAGACCGACGATTACTGCATGGAAACCTGGGAGGAGATTGCGCTGCGTCTGGCCGGCCAGGCCGGGATCGCCACGCCCACGCATGATCTGATCGACGTCGCCGGCAAGAAGGTCATGCTGTCACGGCGCTTCGATCGCCAGGGCGCAATCCGCATTCCGTTCCTGTCGGCCATGGCGATGATGGGCGCGAGAGACGCCGAGCGCGGCAGCTACCCAGAGATCGTCGATGCTCTCGCGGAACATGGTGCCCAGGGAAAGACGGACGCCCATGCTCTTTATCGGCGCGTCGTCTTCAGCGTGTTGATCTCCAATGTCGACGATCACCTGCGCAACCACGGCTTCCTGTGGCTCGGCAGGACGGGATGGTCACTCTCTCCCGCCTACGACCTCAATCCTGTACCCGCGGACCTCAAGGCGCGGGTCCTGACGACCAACATCGATCTCGACGAGGGCACCTGTTCGCTCGATCTGCTGGAGGCCGTCTCAGAGTATTTCACGCTGACGCTGGCGCAGGCCCGCCCGATCATCAAGGAAGTCGCGACCGTGACCGTGACCTGGCGCGACACCGCGAAAGCGGTCGGCGCGCGCGCTGCCGAGATCGACCGCATGGCCAGTGCCTTCGAGCACGACGACCTGAAGCGGGCACTAGCCCTGTGACGAGATGCTGCCTTCAAAGCTTGGATCCGCCAGCGGGCGGTGCTGTTACTGGTGCGACCGTCGATCTGAGCGTCGCGGACACCGAGTACGCTGAAACTCGTGAGGTCGAACTGGTAGCGGTGACGCTGTGGCGAGTGGCACGGTCAATGTGCCATGAACCATTGGCGCGGAGCGGTCACACCTTGCCTGAGGCTGCTTTGAGCGCAGCCTGGTGAGTCTCTGTGCTGCGAGCGAGTAAGGACGGGTGCCTGATGTCTTCCCCTGCACTGGCGACGGTTGGCCTGGTTTGTCCGGATCGATGGCAGTGAAGGGGTCGGGCTGGGTTGGTTGCGGTGAACCGGGCTTGCCAGTGGACGCGGAAGGTGCCGTTTCCCTGTTCTTCGAGCAGGCCGAACTGTGCGAGCTGTCGCAGCCAGCAGTGTGCATTGCGCCAGGCGGGCAGAGCCTCGGAGTCAGTGCCGGGATTACGGTAGGGAACCCGGTCACGGACCATGACATGGAGCGCGATCTTGTGGGCAGTGGCCACGATGGCGCGCTTGTCGCCACGCCGTGCGGTCAGCGTGCTACTTAAGGTGGCGAACTGGCAGCTTCTGGTGCGAGCATCCATGTTTCGCGTCAAGGGGGCGTGGTTGGCGGGTTTGCGACTTATCCACAGTTTTTCCACAAGGTTATCCACAGGGTGGTTGCCCTCGATCGCTTCCGGGCGCCACGCACTCCCGGCGTGTCTTCGACTGGTTCGATCAATTGACTGCAGCTCGTTGGGTGTGATCACGCGTTCGTTTCCGCTGCGGTGACGGGCGGCTGCGGGGTCCAGGAGCGCTGCTGGG
>MPMT01000039.1 GCA_002238645.1 Alphaproteobacteria bacterium bin52
CGATCGCGACGGTGTGCGCACCCTCGGCGATCCTGCGCGAGACCTGGTGGTGCCAGTCGCGCCGGGCCATGGCGATGCGCCGTGTCGTCCTGGCGAGCCGCGCCCTTGCGCGGGCCCGCCGGCGGCTTGCGCGCCTGCGACGCGCAACCATGCGCTGATACCGGCGTTTCCGGGCCTCGAGGCGGCGCATGTCCGGGGCGTGGAACAGCCGTCCGTCGCTCGCCGCGACCTGGCCGGCGTTCATGTCGATGCCGACCGCGGTCCCGTCATCCTCTGGCTGCGGGACCGCGAGCGGGTGGCAGACCACGGCAGACCAGCGCCCGGCCTCGCGCTTCAGCACCGCCGAGACCGGACGGGCGTCCGGATACCGCCGCGCCGGCGCACCGTCATCCAACCTAAACCGGGGAGACGCAGCCTGCCTGCCTCCAGCCTCACCCCGGAGACGATGGAGATGCTGTCGAAGCGGCGGCGCGAGCGGAACCGCGGGTAGCCGGGTTTCTGCCCGGCCCTTGCCCGGCGGAAGAAGCCCTGGAAGGCTTCGTCCACCCGCTTCAACGTGCCGCGCTGGATGGCGACCGGCACGGCCGCCATCTCCGGGATCTCCCGACGGCATGCCGTCAGGGACTTGAACTGGTCCTGCCAGGTGATGGAGACGCCCGCCAGACGCCAGGCGTCCGACCGCTCCTGCAGGGCGGCGTTGTACAACTGCCGCTGGCTCTCCAGGACCCGCTCCAGGCGGCGCCAGTTGCCCCGCGTCTGCGGCAGCAGACGGTACGTGACCTGGCGGTGTGCACGCTGCGGTTTCGTCCCGGGTCTTGTCTCAGACGGCATACGGCGTCTCCTGAACAATACGGGAAAAATACAGGAAAAAATGTGGAACATGCAAGGAAAAAGCGCCTGCAGGTCTTCGATTCAGGCCCTGCAGGCGGCATGACGCTGTCAAGTTTTCTTTGTAAGTCCCAAATCGAACACCGCCTCGATCTGTGCCGCGAATTTCGCCGCGGCCACGGGCAGCGTCCGTCCCCGCAGCTGGCACAGGTACAGCAGACCCTCCGCGACGTCCCGGTGGTCAACCGGGCAGGTGACGATACCCTCGTCCGCCGGTCCGGGAAGGCCGACGGGGATCTGGAACGACACGATGTGTTCGTGGCGCGGATAGCGCCGGAGGAACTCGAAACTGTCGGTCTCGATGACGACCGTCGGCGTGAGCGAGGAGCGCATGAACGCCATGTCGATCAGGTGTCGCACCCCGTAGTGCTCCGTCGGCAGGCCGACGGGAAATGCCGCGCAGTCGCGCAGACGGACCACGTCGCGTCCGGCAAGCGGATGATCGGCGGACATCACGGCGTGCAGGGCCTGACGCACGGTTGTCAGCACATGCATCTCGCGCAGGCGCACGGGTTCAAAGACGAGCGCGATGTCGGCTGACAGATCGACCAGCGCCTGTTCCGCAGCTGCGCGGTCCCGCAGGCTGACCCCGAAGGTCACCGCCGGATGCTCGGCACGGTAGCGCGAAATCTGTTCGGGCAGGAAATACGGAAGCAGCGCCTGGCTGCAGGCGATCGCCACGTGGCCGCGCCGCTCGCCGGACAGGTCCGCGATCTGGCTCTTCAGCTTCTCGAAATCGGAGATCTGCCTGCGCACATGCGCTATGAACAGCTCGCCTGCCGTAGACAGCCGCACGCCCCGTGGAAGCCGCTCGAAGATCGGCACGCCGAACTCCTCCTCGAGCGCCAGCACCCGCCGGTTCAGTGCAGTCGAAGTGATCGCCAGTGCCTCCGCCGCCTTGCGGATGGAGCCTGCCTTCGCGATCGCGTCGATGTAGCCGAGTGCCGTGAGATGACGTGTGGACATCGCCTGGTCCCGGATCAACTGCTGCAATTCATGCATCGTTATAGTGCAAACTTAGCAGAAGACAACAGCACTGGAACGCTTCACTGTCGCAACCGCGCAAGATCCGAGGTCGCGCGGCCCGGAGCGACCGCGCCGCTGACGCAATCATCATGGAGTGTCCAGATCATGACCCTGACCGGTCCTACCCGCCGTCGAGTCCTCAAGACCGGCGCCGCATTCGCCGGCGCGCTCGGCACCCTGTCCGCGACCTCCTTCGCCGCCGGACAGGATGGTCCGACCGTCGGCTTCATCTACGTCGGGCCCAAGGACGATTTCGGGTACAATCAGGCCCATGCGGAGGGCGCCGCCGCCGTCAAGGCGATGGCGGGCGTCACGGTCGTCGAGGAAGAAAATGTCGCCGAGACCGTGGACGTTCAGAAGTCCATGGAATCAATGATCAACTTCGACGGAGCCGCGCTTCTCTTCCCGACGTCTTTCGGGTACTTCGATCCGCACATCATCAAGGTCGCGCCGGGCCATCCCGAGGTACGCTTTCAGCATGCAGCCGGCCTCTGGCAGGAGGGCGTGCACCCGTCGAACGTGGGTAGCTATTTCGGCTACATCGGGCTCGGCCAGTATCTGAACGGCATGGTGGCGGGCCACATGACCAGGTCCGGGAAGCTCGGCTTCGTGGCGGCGAAGCCGATCCCCCAGGTTCTGCAAAACATCAATTCCTTCCTGCTCGGCGCGCGTGAAGTCAACCCCGCCGTCACCTGCCAGGTGATCTTCACCGGCGAGTGGTCGCTTGCAGTGAAGGAGGCCGAGGCGACGAACGCGCTGGCGGACGCGGGGTGTGACGTGATCACCTGCCACGTGGACGGACCCAAGGTGGTGATGGAGACCGCGGCCGGGCGAGACTGCTTCGTCTGCGGCTACCATGCGAACCAGGCGCCGCTTGCTCCCGAAAAGTATCTGACCGGCGCCGAATGGAACTGGCCCGGCGTCTACACGCGAATGGTCCGGACCGTGATCGACGGGGGCACGATCCCGAATTTTGACCGGGGCGGCCTGGCCGAGGGCTACATCAAGATGTCGCCGCTCGGTCCGGCGGTCACGGATGCGGCCCGCGCCCGTTTCGAAGCCACGAAGGCCGAGATGACCAAGGGCGGGTTCGCCGCCTATCGGGGCCCTCTCATGGACAACACGGGCAAACGGATCCTCGGCCCGAACGAGGTGTTCGTCGAGACCGACATTGCGCTGGAAAGCATGAATTATCTCGTCGAAGGGGTGATCGGCGCGACTTCGTGAAGACGCCGCGGGCATGGCGGCGACCGGAGATGTCATGGGTCGGAAGCGCGGCGGCATCCGCCCTTCCGACAGCTCGCTCGCAGTGCTTGCGCGCAGGGCGGAAGCGGTCGCCGTCCCGGCCGGAGCCCTGCTGGCGGGGCTTGCGGCCTTCAGCCTGTTCCTGCTGCTGCTCGGAAAGTCGCCCGCCGAGTTCTACGCGCTGGTCTACAAGGCGGGCTTCGGCACCTGGTTTTCCTGGCAGAACACCCTCTCGCGCACCGCGCCGCTGCTGTTGGCGGCGCTGTGCGTCGCACTGCCGGCGAGGCTCGGGCTCGTGGTTATCGGCGGCGAGGGAGCGATCGTCCTGGGAGGCCTCGCGTGCGGGGCACTCGGGGGCGCTCTGTCCGGTCTTCCCGGCGCGGTTGCAATCCCTCTCCTGGCGGCGGCAGGCGTTCTGGCGGCGGGGGTCTGGATCGGTGCGGTGGGTGCGTTGCGCCACTACCGGGGCGTCAACGAGACGATTGCGAGCCTGCTGATGGCCTACATCGCCATCGCGCTGATGAACCATCTCGTCGAAGGGCCGTTTCGCGACCCCGCCAGTCTCAACAAGCCCTCGACGGCGCCGCTCGCAGAGCACCTCAGGATCGGCGACATTCCTGGCTGGGACGTGCATTGGGGCCTCGTCGCCGGCATTGTCGGCTGTCTCGTCTCGTGGGTGCTGGTCGAGCGCACGACCTGGGGCTTTGCTGCCCGCATCGCCGGTGGCAACGTGCGGGCCGCGCTGGTCCAGGGGCTGCCGGTCGGCCGGCTGGTCGTGGGTTTCGCGGCCCTGGGCGGCGTCTTCGCCGGGCTTGCGGGCGTGTTTGAAGTCGCCGCCGTCCACGGCTCGGCCAACGCCTCGCTCGCGGCCGGCTACGGCTATACCGGCATCCTCATTGCCTTCCTCGCACGCCACAACCCGCTGGCGATCATTCCTGTCGCCGTGCTGCTCGCCGGATTCGAGGCGTCTTCGGGCCTGGTCCAGCGTCGCATGGACCTGCCGGATGCCACGGTGCTGGTGCTGCAGGGATTCACCTTCGTCGCGATCCTGGTCTCGGAAACGCTGTACGGCCGTCTGCGCGTTTTCACGCCCGAAACCTGGGGCATCCCGCGGTGACCCGTGCCGGTCGCAACACCGACGGGCGCACGGCTGCCGCGCGGACGCCGCGGTCATGAACGGCACCGAACTCGGACTGTGGGCCATTCCGCTCGCGATCCTCGGCGGCGCGATCAGGGTGTCCACGCCGTTTCTCTTCGTTTCCCTCGGCGAGGTCCTGACCGAGCGTTCCGGACGCATCAACCTGGGGCTGGAAGGCACGCTCGTCTTCGGCGCCATGTCCGGATACGCGATCGCCTGCGTGACCGGGCTGCCATGGGCAGGCGTTCTGGCTGCCGCCGGTGCCGGCAGCCTGTTCGGCCTCGTCCACGGACTTGTCTGCTCGCTGCCGCGGGTCAACGACATCGCCGTCGGGATCTCGCTGATGCTTCTCGGAACAGGGCTGGCCTATTTTTTCGGCAAGCCCTTCATCCAGCCGGTTGCTCCGGACCTGCCAGCGCTCGAGCTTGGGTGGTGGTCCGACCTGCCCCAGGTCCAGGCGGCCCTGCGGGTCAACGTCCTGTTCCCGGTGGGGATCCTTGCGGCACTCCTGCTATGGTGGATGTTCCGGGCCACCCGCATCGGGCTTCTTGTCCGCGTCGTGGGCGACTCGACCGACGCCGCCCGGGCCATGGGCCTGAGACCGGCGTTCATCCGGACGCTGGCCACCGCCGCAGGGGGCGCCTTCGCGGGGGTGGGCGGGGCCTATCTCTCGCTTTTCTACCCCGGCAGCTGGAACGAGGGAATTTCCTCGGGCCAGGGTCTCATGGCCGTCGCACTGGTGATCTTCGCGCGCTGGAATCCGATCGCCTGCCTGGGGGCGGCGCTTCTGTTCGGCGGCGCGGGCGCGCTGGGACCGGCCCTGCAGTCGGTCGGCATCCCGGACGGCTACTACCTGTTCTACGCCATGCCGTACGTGATGACGCTCGGCGTGCTGATCGCAACCTCCTCGCCCGGACGCGCCATGGCCGGCGCACCGGGCGAGCTGTCGATTTCGAAGTAGGAGAGCGGCATGAACGGACTGGGTGGTCTCAACAAGTCCCCTGACGGCGTGGTGATCGGGCTCGTGCACCTGCAGCTCCCGGTGGTCGAGACCCCTGCCGACCTGGCGGCGCAGACAGACAGGATCGTGTCCATGGTCGGCAAGGCACGCCGCGGCCTGCCGACCATGGACCTCGTCGTCTTTCCCGAATACGCCCTGCACGGTCTGTCGATGAGCACCCGCCCCGAGATCATGTGCAGCCTTGATGGTCCGGAGGTCGCCGCATTCAGGCGCGCCTGCGCCGAGCAGGATATCTGGGGCTGCTTCTCGATCATGGAAGAAAACCCAGGCGGCAACCCCTACAACGCGGGCATCATCATCGACAACACCGGGGAGCTGGCGCTCCACTACCGCAAGCTCCACCCCTGGGTTCCGGTCGAACCCTGGGAGCCGGGCAATCTGGGTGTGCCCGTCATCACGGGGCCGAAGGGCGCTCGGATCGGACTGATCATCTGCCATGACGGCATGTTCCCCGAGATGGCACGCGAAGCTGCCTATCGCGGCGGCGAGATCATGCTGCGCACGGCGGGCTACACCGCTCCCATCAGGGAGAGCTGGCGCTTCACCAACCAAGCCAACGCGTTCTGCAACCTCATGGTCACGGCGAGCGTGTGCATGTGCGGATCGGACGGCACATTCGATTCGATGGGCGAGGGAATGATCGTCAACTTCGACGGTACCATTCTCGCCCATGGAGCGGGCGGGCGGCCGGACGAGATCATCACTGCCGAGGTTCGTCCCGATCTCGTGCGGGAGGCCCGCATCCACTGGGGGGTCGAGAACAACATCTATCAGCTAGGTCACCGCGGGTACGTCGCTGTGAAGGGCGGGGCACAGGACTGCCCCTACAGCTACATGACCGATCTCGTCGCGGGGCGCTACCGGCTGCCCTGGGAGGATGCCGTGAAGGAGACCGACGGCGCCTCCTGCGGTTTCCCCGCGCCCGAACGGTTTCACGGAGAGAAGGCGACGGAGGCTGCGGAATGACGCGCGAGATCGGGTTCCACACCATCGCGTCGGACCCGTACCCCTGGCCGTATGACGGCACCCTGGGCCCGGCGAACACGGCGCTGATCGTGATCGACATGCAAACCGACTTCTGCGGCGCGGGCGGGTACGTCGACACGATGGGCTATGACCTGTCGCTCACCCGCGCTCCGATTGAACCGATCCGGCGCGTCCTCGCCACGATGCGGGCCGGTGGCTACCACGTCCTCCACACCCGCGAGGGCCACCGCCCGGACCTTTCCGATCTTCCTGCGAACAAGCGCTGGCGTTCGCAGCGCATCGGCGCCGGCATCGGGGACCCCGGTCCGTGCGGCCGGATCCTGATCCGCGGCGAACCCGGCTGGGACATCATCGAGGAGCTCCGTCCCGAACCTGGCGAGACCGTCATCGACAAGCCCGGCAAGGGCAGCTTCTGCGCCACCGACCTGGAGCTGATCCTGCGCACGAGGGGCATCGGGAACCTGGTGATCTGCGGCATCACGACGGATGTCTGCGTCTCGACCACCATGCGAGAGGCGAACGACCGGGGGTTTGAGTGCGTGCTGCTGGCAGACTGTTGCGGCGCCACCGACAGGACCAACCACGACGCCGCGCTCAGGATGGTCAGGATGCAGGGCGGCGTCTTCGGCGCGGTCGCCGACAGTGAAACCCTCATTGCCGGGTTGCCATGACCGTCGACGGACGTCTCCAGGCCGGCGCCATCGGTGTCGAGACCGTGGGTATGACCATGCGCTTCGGCGGGTTGACTGCGCTCGACGCCGTCTCGATGCGAATAGCGCCCGGTACGGTGCACGCACTCCTCGGCGAGAACGGCGCCGGCAAGTCGACCCTGGTCAAGTGCGTGATGGGCTTTTACCGGGCGACACGGGGCCAGCTCATGGTCGGCGGGCGGGAGGTTGAGGTGCCGGACCCGAAGTCGGCCCACGCGCTGGGACTTGGCATGGTCTACCAGCACTTTACGCTCGTCCCGTCGCTCACCGCGGCGGAGAACCTCGTCATCAGCCGCGAGGACGCGCCACCGGTGATCGACTGGCGCGCCGAGATGGCCAGGCTCGAGACCTTCATGGCCCGGATGCCGTTCACCGTGCCGCTCGATCAGGCCGTTCGCACCTTCTCCGCCGGTGAGAAGCAGAAGCTCGAGATCCTGAAGCAGCTCTATCTCGGCCGCCGCTTCCTCATCCTCGACGAGCCGACTTCCGTCCTGACGCCGGATGAGGCCGACGAGGTCCTCGGTCACGTGCGGCGGCTGTGTCAGGCCGGCGAGCTCACGGTGCTGTTGATCACCCACAAGTTCCGTGAGGTGATGGCCTGCGCCGACGAAGTCTCGGTGCTCCGCCGCGGGGCACTCGTCGGCTGCGGACGTGTTGGCGACCTGACCCGTGCGGACCTCGCGCGAATGATGGTGGGCGATGACGAACTGGCCGAACCGGCGCCGCGCACGGGAGTGCCGGGAGCGCCGGTCCTGTCCGTTGCCGGCGTGCGCGCCCGGGACCGTTCGGGGCTGAAGGGGATCGCCATCGACGCGCTCGAGGTTCGCGCGGGCGAGATCGTCGGCATCGCCGGGATTTCGGGCAACGGTCAGATGGAACTGATGGAAGTGCTGACCGGCCAGCGCTCGGTGTCGGCGGGCCGGATACGGGTCAATGGATCGCCCTACGGCGCGACACGCCGGGAGGCGCGTGTCCATCGCGTGCGCTTCCTGCCGGAGGAGCCGCTTCACAACGCCTGCGTGCCGCGCATGTCGGTCGTCGAGAACGTCGGCTTCCGCAGCTTCGATCTGAACGGCAGCGGTGCCCGGTTCTGGCTGTCCACGCGCGAGCTGAAGAGTCGGGCGGCGGACATGGCGGCGGCGTTCAGGATCAGGGCGGCCTCGCTCGATGCACCGATGTCCTCGCTCTCGGGAGGTAATGTGCAACGCGCGGTGCTTGCGCGCGAACTGACGGGCACGGTGGACCTCCTGGTGATCTCGAACCCGTGCTTCGGACTGGATCTGACGGCTGTCGCGGAGATCCGTGCCCGGATCATGGCGGCCCGGAATTCCGGCACCGCGGTGCTGCTCATGTCCGAGGACCTCGACGAGATCATGGAACTCACCGACCGTGTGCTGGTGATGTCGGAGGGCCGCATCGCCTACGAGTGCACCGCCGCCCGGGCCGATCGGGCCGAAATCGGCCGCCGGATGGGAGGCCATGCCTGATGGCCGGGATTCCCGCTGCCCGTCCCTTCACCTACCGCTTCGATCCGGCGGCGACGGCGTTGATCGTGATCGACATGCAGCGGGACTTTATCGAACCGGGGGGCTTCGGCGCAGCGCTCGGCAACGACGTGACACCGCTCCGGGCCATCGTTCCGGCCGTCGCCCGCCTGATTGACGCCTCGCGCACCGCGGGCCTGGCCGTGATCCACACCCGGGAATGCCACAGGCCCGACCTGTCCGACTGCCCGCCTGCCAAGCTCCGCCGGGGCGGACCGTCACTGCGTATCGGCGATGCCGGTCCGATGGGACGTATCCTGATCGCCGGCGAGCCCGGTGCCGAAATCCTTCCCGAACTCGCGCCCGCGCCGGGCGAGCCGGTCATCGACAAGCCGGGCAAGGGCGCGTTCCACGCCACACCTCTTGCCGGCCTGCTCGCGCAGTTGGGAACCCGGAACCTGCTTCTTGCCGGAGTGACCACGGAGGTCTGCGTGCAGACAACCATGCGCGAAGCGAATGACCGGGGGTTCGAATGCCTCCTGGCCGAGGATGCGACCGGGAGCTACTTTCCCGAATTCAAGGCCGCGACCCTTGCAATGATCCGTGCCCAGGGAGCCATTGTCGGCTGGACCGCGACGACTGCCGAGATCGAGGAGGCCCTGGATGGACAGGGCCGCGCGTAGGCCGATGATCCCCGGACCACGCCATGTCGCGGGGCTGACCGATGGCGGCTGGCAGGCACTCGACTTCTCGCCGTTCCGCGACGGCGTCGAGATCTGCGCTCTGCGCGAGGGTGAACCGGCGGTCGCGGTCCTGCGCTATGCGCCGGGCGCCGCGGTGCCGCGCCACCTGCACACCGGGCTCGAGACGATCGTGGTGCTCGACGGCGTCCAGAGCGACGAGCGCGGCAACTACCCGGCGGGATCGCTGATCCTGAATCCGGAGGGTGTCGTGCATTCGGTCTGGTCGGAGCCGGGGTGCGTTGTCCTGGTCCAGTGGGAGCGGCCGGTCCGCTTCCTGGAGGAAGGGCCGTGAGCGGCGATCCGGAAGGTCTGAGCTTCGACATCGCGACCCTGCACGCTGCTTTCGCCGCCGGGACCACGGCTGCGGATGTCATTGCTGAGGTGTACCGGCGCATCGCGACCGTCGGCGACCCCGGTATCTTCATTCACCTGCGCCCGCTGGAGGAGTGCCTCGCCGAAGCCTCGGCATTGCCGGATTTCGATCCGCTCGCGTACCCGTTGTGGGGCATTCCCTTCGCACTCAAGGACAACATCGACCTAGCCGGCACCGCCACGACCGCGGGCTGTCCCGCCTACGCCTACGAGCCGGACGCCGTCGCCGTCGCCGTCGCCGTCGTCAGGGCCGCGGGCGCACTACCGGTTGGCAAGACCAATCTCGACCAGTTCGCCACCGGTCTCGTCGGTATCCGGTCGCCCTATCCGCCGCCCAGGAACGCCCTTGATGACGCTCTCGTGCCAGGCGGCTCCTCTTCCGGCTCCGCCGTGGCGGTGGCGCACGGGATCGTGTCTTTCGCGCTTGGCACGGATACCGCGGGGTCGGGCCGGGTGCCCGCGGCGTTCAACAACATCGTCGGCCTGAAGCCGACGCTGGGCGCCATCTCGGGAACCGGGGTCGTTCCGGCCTGCCGGACGGTTGATACGGTCTCGGTGTTCGCGCTCACCATGTTCGACGCCTGGCGCGTCTTCCGGACCGCTGCCGGCCACGACGCCGCGGACGCATTCTCCCGCTCGATTGCGGTACCGCCGCTCGTTGCTCCCCCGCCCTCGATCACCATCGGCGTGCCGAACGCCATGACGCGGGAGTTCTTCGGCGACACCGTGCAGGCGGCAAGCTTCGATGCCGCGCTCGAACGCCTGGCCGCACTGGGTGCACAGATCGTGGAACTCGACTTCTCCCCGTTCCTCGAGGCCGCCTCACTGCTGTACGGCGGCGCCTGGGTCGCCGAGCGGCTTGGCGTGGTCGAGACCCTGATGCGGAACCGGCCGGAGGCCCTTCACCCGGTGACCCGACAGGTCATCGGCTCCGGCGCGCGGCACACGGCCGTCGGCGCGTTCCGCGATGCCTACAGGCTGGCCGAGCTCAGGCGCAAGGCCGCGCCGCTCCTCGCGCGGGTCGACCTGCTCTGCGTGCCCAGCGTTCCGGCCCTGTGCACGCTCGCGGATCTGGAGGCCGATCCTGTCGGCCCGAATTCCCGTCTCGGCACCTACACCAACTTCGTCAACCTGATGGACCTGTGCGCAGTAACCGTGCCCACCGGCCCGAGGATGGACGCGCTGCCCGGCAGTGTGACGCTGATTGCCGAGGCCGGACGGGACCTGCTGGCCGCGGCGGTCGGCTGGCGGCTGCATGCCGCCGCCGCACCATACCTCGGGGCAACGAGACATCCCGTGCCCGCGACGACTCCGCCGCCCGCCGGTCCGCTGCCCGGCGAGACCGCACTGGCCGTGGCCGGGGCTCACATGTCCGGATTGCCGCTGAACCGGGAACTGACGTCGAGGGACGGGCGGTACCTGTATTCCGCAACGACAGGACCGGCCTACCGGCTCTTTGCCCTGACAGGCGGCACGACGCCACGGCCGGGAATGCTTCGCTGCTCACCGGGCGCGGAGATCGAGCTGGAGATCTGGGCGCTTCCCTCCGCGTGCCTCGGGGATTTCCTGGTGTCGGTCCCTCCGCCACTGTCGATCGGCACCATCGCGTTGTCCGACGGCAGCACGGTGAAGGGGTTTCTGGTGGAACACGCGGGAACCGACGGCGCCCAGGACATCACCGGCTACGGCGGATGGCGCGCCTACCTGCGGGACCGGCCGCAGGCGCCCGGGAAGCGGTCTGCGAGACCGACATGATCACGCGCCTTCCGGACCTGTCCGCCCGCCAGCCGCTCTCGCACGTGTTCGAGATGCGGTGCCCACCTGCGGCTCCTTGCGGTTGCGTTCCGCCGTGCAGGCCGGCGTTTGGTCATGCGCGATCGCGCGCAGGGACGCCTCGATGACGGGGTGCGGTGCCGGCCCTGCGTCCGACCTCGCGCTCCAGCGCGGCCGGGGATCGGCCGCGTTGCGCTTCGAGGCGCGGGCCGACGGGACCGCTCTCGTCGAGCGCCGGTGCCGGGCGCCGCTGCGGATCCTGACGCCACGCCCGGCAAACGGCGTGCCGGAAGCGGTGCTCGCGAACCTGGCGGGAGGCATTGCCGGCGGCGACAGGTACGAGGTCTCGGTGGCGGCGGGACCGGGCGCCGGGGCGGTAGTGTCCGGCCAGGCGGCGGAGAAGGTCTACCGGGCCATCGATGCGCCGGCCGACTGGTTCACACGGCTGACCCTCGGGCCGGATGCAGCTGTCGAGTGGCTGCCGCAGGAAACGATCCTGTTCGACGGTGCCCGGATGAGGCGCCGGATCGAGGTGGACATGGCGGGCGATGCGCGGTTGCTGGCAGTCGAGACGCTGGTACTCGGTCGCGCCGCGCATGGCGAGCGCGTGAGGCACGGCAGCCTGACCGACTCCTGGCGGATCGACAGGGACGGCCGGCCGGTATGGCGGGAGGCGTTGCACATGGGCGGTTGCGACTTCGAGCGCGCATCGACATCGGTCGCCGGACTTCGTGGCGCGAGCGTGTCGGCGACACTCATCTATGCGGCGCCGGATGCGCCGGCGCGCCTGGAGGAACTCCGGCGCCTGCTGGCGGGGATGTCGGCATTCGCCGGTGCGGGCGCGGTGCGCGGGCTTGTTGTCGCCCGGTTCCTCGCCCGGGAGGGCGGCGCGTTCAAACGCGAGCTCGCCGCAGCACTGGGCGCCCTGCGCGCGTGCGTGTTCGCGCGCCCGGCTGAGCCGCCGCGCGTCTGGCTTTGCTGAAGCGGAAGGAGGAGCCCCATGCGGCTGACACCGCGCGAGAAGGACAAGCTGCTGATCGCCATGGCCGCCGTGGTCGCCCGCAGGCGGCTGGAGCGCGGCGTCAGGCTCAACCATCCCGAAGCCGTGGCGCTGATCTCGGACTTCGTGGTCGAGGGTGCGCGGGACGGGCGGCGGGTCGCCGAACTGATGGAAACGGGCGCGCATGTGGTCTCGCGCGAACAGGTCATGGATGGCGTGCCCGAGATGATCCATGACGTGCAGGTGGAGGCGACCTTTCCCGACGGGGTGAAACTCGTCACCGTCCACAATCCGATCCGCTGAGGAGAAAAACGATGATTCCGGGAGAAATCCTGACCGCCGAGGGCGAGATCCTGCTCAACCGGAACCTCGCGACCACACGGATCGAGGTTGCGAACAGCGGCGACCGGCCCATTCAGGTCGGCAGCCACTTCCATTTCTTCGAGGTCAATCCGGCGCTGACGTTTCCGCGCGAGCAGGCGCGGGGGTTGCGGCTCGATTTGCCGGCGGGGACCGCGATGCGGTTCGAGCCGGGCCAGACACGCACGGTGGTTCTGGTCCCCTACCGGGGCGACCGGCGCGCCGTCGGCTTCAACGGCCTGGTCATGGGCGCGCTCGACCGGGACGGGTGAGATGGTTCATGCGATCCCGCGCCGGATCTATGCGGACATGTTCGGCCCGACCGTGGGCGACCGGGTCCGCCTCGCCGATACCGAGCTCTTCATCGAGGTCGAGCGCGACTTCACGATCCATGGCGACGAGGTGAAGTTCGGCGGTGGCAAGGTCATTCGCGACGGCATGGGCCAGTCCCAGGTCACGCGCGCGCAGGGTGCCGCTGACACGGTGGTGACCAACGCGCTGATCCTCTGCCACCGGGGTATCATCAAGGCGGACATCGGCATCCGCGACGGGCGCATTCTCGCCGTCGGCAAGTCGGGCAATCCGGATATCCAGGACGGCGTGGACATTGTCATCGGTCCCGGCACCGAAATCGTCGCCGGCGAGGGCAAGATCGTGACCGCGGGCGGGTGCGACTGCCACATCCACTTCATCTGCCCGCAGCAGATCGAGGAGGCGCTGGCCTCGGGCATCACCACCATGATCGGCGGTGGCACCGGCCCCGCCACCGGGACCAACGCGACGACCTGCACGCCGGGTCCCTGGCACCTGCACAGGATGATCGAGGCCGCCGACGGTTTCAGCATGAACCTGGGCTTCGCCGGCAAGGGCAACGCCAGCCTTCCGGCCGCACTCGAGGAGCAGGTGCGCGCGGGCGCCTGCGCGCTCAAGCTGCACGAGGACTGGGGCACGACCCCGACCGCCATCGACACCTGCCTCGGAGTGGCGGAGGCGATGGACGTGCAGGTGATGATCCATACCGACACGCTGAACGAGTCCGGGTTCGTCGAACACACGATCGCCGCCTTCAAGGAGCGGACCATCCACGCCTTCCACACCGAAGGGGCGGGCGGCGGTCATGCGCCGGACATCATGAAGGTCTGCGGGCTGGCCAACGTGCTGCCGTCCTCGACCAATCCGACGCGTCCGTACACCGTCAACACGCTCGACGAACATCTCGACATGCTGATGGTCTGCCATCACCTGGATCCGCGCATCGCCGAGGACGTGGCCTTCGCGGAAAGTCGCATCCGCAGGGAGACCATCGCCGCCGAGGACATCCTGCACGACATGGGGGCGTTCTCGATCATCGCGTCCGACAGCCAGGCGATGGGCCGTGTCGGCGAGGTCGTGATCCGCACCTGGCAGACGGCCGACAAGATGAAGCGACAGTTCGGCCGGCTGGAGGGCGAGACGGGAGAAAACGACAATCTGCGCGCCAGGCGCTACATCGCCAAGTACACGATCAATCCCGCCATCGCGCATGGCATTGCGGACCACGTCGGTTCGATCGAAGCGGGCAAGCTCGCGGATCTCGTCATCTGGACGCCGGCCTTCTTCGGCGTCAAGCCGGACCTTGTCCTGAAGGGGGGCGTGATCGCGGCCGCCGTCATGGGAGATCCCAACGCCTCCATTCCGACGCCGCAGCCCGAGCACTACCGGACGATGTTCGCCGGATTCGGACGGGCGCGGCCGGCAACCTCGGTCACCTTCGTCAGCGAGGCCGGGCTCGACGCGGGTCTCGATACCGCCCGGCGGCTGGTGCCGGTCCGGCGGACCCGGACCGTCGGCAAGGCGGACATGGTCCTGAACGCGCTCACGCCCGACATCTCGATCGATCCGGAAACCTACGAGGTGCGCGCGGACGGCGCACTGCTCACCTGCGAACCGGCGGAGGTGCTGTCCATGGCGCAGCGCTATTTCCTGTTCTAGGCCGATGCGGTGCGCCATCGAACACCGCCCCCGGGGGCACTGGCCGCGGTGCGACGCGGTCGGGTGCGTCAGCCTTGTCTTCGACGACCGGCACCGCCGCCGGTTCAGGCTGGAGACGACGGCGGGCGAACCGGTTCTGCTTGACCTGCCCGAGGCGGTGGCAATGGCCGAGGGGGACGGGCTGCGCTGCACCACCGGCGACTGGATCGAGGTCGCCGCCCGGCCCGAGCCGGTGTTGCGGATCACCGCCGCGACGCCGGTGTTGGCGGCGCGGCTCGCGTGGCATCTCGGCAACAGACATACGCCTGCTGACATTCGCCCGGACGCCACGCTGATTCGTCCGGACCACGTGCTGGCGCAGATGCTGCGCGCCCTCGGCGCCACGGTGACCGAGGCCGTCGAGCCGTTCCAGCCCGAGGGCGGCGCCTATGCCCGTCATGCGCACGGACATGATCACCCGTGACCCGGCCCGGCGATCTCCTGAGGCTCCAGGCCTGGTTCTCGCCCGCTTTCCCGGTCGGAGCCTACGCCTACAGCCATGGTCTCGAAGCGGCGATCGAGGCGGGTGCGGTTCGCGACCGGCACAGTCTTGCCGACTGGACGGAGTGGCTGCTGCTGCGCGGCACGGGCCAGGTCGACGGCGTGTTCCTTGCCGCCGCACACCGCTCGGCGCCCGACACGGTCAGGGGTGCCGCGCTTGCCGAGGAGGCGCGCGCCTGGACCGGCACCGCCGAGCGCGCACAGGAATCGGAGCTGCAGGGCGAGGCCTTCCTGACCACGCTGCGGGCCGCGTGGCCGCATCCGGCGCTCGACGCGCTCTCGGGGTGCCTGCGGGACCGTCCGCCGCTTGCGGTCGCTGCCGGGTTCGCGACCTCGGTCCACGGCATCAACCTGAAACCGGCGCTCGCCTGCTACCTGCACGCGTTCGCCGCCATGATCCTGTCTGCCGGCGTCCGGCTGGTACCGCTCGGCCAGACCGACGGGCAGAGGATCACGTCCGATCTGGAACAGGCGATCCTGCATGCCGCGGACCGTGCCGAGGCGGTGTCGCTGGAAGAACTTGGCACTGCCGCGCCCGCCGCCGAAATCTTCTCCATACACCACGAAACCCAGTATTCGAGGATCTTCCGCTCATGACACAGGCACTCAACGGGCCCTTGAGGGTCGGGATCGGCGGGCCGGTCGGCTCGGGCAAGACTGCACTGGCCGAGGCCCTGTGCAGGAGGCTGCGCGACCGCCACGAGCTGTTCGTCATCACCAACGATATCTATACCCGGGAAGACCAGCGCATCCTGACCGAGTCGGGCGCCCTTCCGGCGGAGCGGATCGAGGGGGTGGAGACGGGAGGCTGTCCGCACACCGCCATCCGCGAGGACGCCTCGATCAACCTGTCTGCGATCGCGGACATGCGCGCCCGTTTCCCGTCGGCCGAATTGTGCCTGATCGAGTCGGGCGGCGACAATCTTGCGGCTACCTTCAGTCCGGAACTCGCCGACATCACCGTCTACGTGATCGACGTGGCGGCGGGCGAGAAAATCCCGCGCAAGGGTGGGCCGGGAATCACGCGGTCCGACCTGCTGGTCATCAACAAGATCGACCTCGCTCCGTTCGTCGGCGCGGATCTCGGTGTCATGCGCGCCGATACCGAACGGATGCGCGCCGGCCGCCCCTGGGTCTTCACCAACCTCAAGACCGGCGAGGGGGTCGCCGACGTGGTCACGTTCATCGCGTCTGCCGGTGGACTGGGCGCTGCCGGAGTCTGAACCGGGAAGACGCCGACCGGGCGGGATACGGCGCTGCAGCAGTGATCCCGAAATCCTGTTAGATCTGTTCGTACGGTTGCAAATGTGGAAGCGGCTCCGCAGATGGCCGGGGCCCTCCGGAAACGTTCCTTCCTGGCGCGGGCAGACCGTGACAGGCCGGGGGACGATCAGGAGGCTGCACGTGAGTGGAATGCGACACGCCGGCCCACCCTCGCTCACGCGTGATGATCTGCCGGGAACCCGCCGCCCCACGCCGCATCGGATGATCGACATGACCCTGAGGACCCGTAGGTTCCGCGCACCCGGACAGCCGGCACTGGCCTACGACACGACCGGCGACGGGGAAACCGTGATCTTCCTGCATGGAATTGGCGGAAACAGGACCAACTGGCGACGGCAGCTGCCGGTACTGGCCCGGGCCGGCTTTCGCGCGATCGCCTGGGACGCCCGGGGCTACGGCGCCTCGCAGGACTACGATGGTCCGCTGGAGTTTTCCGAATTCAGCGCCGACCTGGCCCGGTTTCTCGATCATCTCCATGTCGATCGGGCACATTTCGTCGGCCTGTCGATGGGCGGGCGCATCCTGCAGGACTTCCATGCGCGGCACGCCGAACGGATCCTGACCCTGACACTGTGTGCGACCATGCCGGGGTTTTCACGCACGGTTTCGCGGGAAGATCGAGAGGAATTCGTCCGCCTGAGAAAGCAGCCGCTTCTCGAGGGTAGGTCCCCGCGGGAGATGGCGCCTGATGTCGCGCGCACGCTTCTCGGTCCGAATGCGGGGCCGGAGCAGTACGCCGAACTGGTCGCCTCGATCTCGGCGGTCCATCCCGAAAGCTACATCAAGACCATCGAGGCGACGGCCGCACATGACCAGCCTGTCGCGCTTGCGGACATCGCCTGCCCGACACTGTTGCTGTTCGGCGAAGCCGACACGCTCGCCCGCCCGCAATTCGGCTACCGGATGCATGCCGAAATCCCCGGGTCGGAATTCGTGCTGCTGCCGGACACCGGCCATCTGCTCAACATCGAACAGTCAGATGCCTTCAACAGGCTGGTTGTGGATTTTCTCGACCGGCATCGTGGCCGCCCGTCAGTGAGCCCGGCCGTGATCTGATCTCGTGAGGTCGCGTGACGCCGGTGTTACGCCGGACCCGGGCGCCATCGCGCCGGATGCCGGCCCGGCCCGATGCTCAGGGCGTGACCGGAACCGCGACGAGATAGCTGAAGATGGCGCGGGCAATGGCGCGGCGTTCGGATTCCGGCAGCGTTTCCGTCAGGGCAGGCATGGTCGAACCCTCGCGTTGCGCCGCCGGTGTCAGCACCAGGGCCATGAAGTCCTCCTTGTCCCAGGCCTTGACCATCCGGGCGAGGTTTCCCTCGGCCTTGGTGCCGCCGACCCCGTTCAGCCGGTGGCAGACCAGGCACTTCTCGCGCGTCAGTGCGGCGGCCCGCTCGAGCCCCGGCAGAAGGGGCAGAGTGTCGGCACGGCGAACCGGCGCAATCTCCGCGACCTGGTAGGGCCAGGCCGAGGCCCCGGCGCGCACCAGTTCCGGATTGGCGATGTTGTCCCATATCAGATAGTAGGGCCCGAGCGGGACACCGGTCTCGTTCTGGCCCAGGTTGTCGACGGTAAACGGCGCGCCGTCGGCGCGCGCAAACGCCAGGAATGCCGCGTTGGCGTCGAACCGCTCGATCCCGATCCGTGCGACATACCCGTCCAGGGCCCGGAACTCGACGGCCTCGGTCCCCTGGCGCCACCCTGCCCCGAACAGCGCTGCCAGCACGTCGGGGGCCGGGTAGGCGAGGTAGCGCGTGGTGGCGTCGCCGCCGTTCCCGAGCAGGTGCGGCTCCAGCACCGTCACCTCCAGCGCCGGGGTGCCCATGATCCCGCCCAGTTCCCCGGGCGGGGGCATCGGCGCCGCCGTGACGTCGCCGGCAAGCACCATGGCAAGACAGGTTATCGCGCCCACTCGCCGCAACAGGTCCACGGCGTGCTCCTCCCCGACCCGGCGGTGTGTTCTCCTTTCGGTTGGGCGAAGGTAGCGTTCTTCACGGCCCGTGTCGATGCGGCGGGCCGGCTGGTCACCGAGCATTTCCTGTATGCAACTGGCGGGTTTGGGTTAAGGTGCGGCACCGACCGGCAGCGTGCCCGGCGCAGGCTGTACGGAACCCGAGACGAGGAGGACAGACGGCATGAGACGACAGATCCTGTTTGCCGCTGCGTGTGCCATGGGCGCCAGTATCTGGTTCGGCCCGGCGCACGCGGGCAAGTCGGACGATACCCTGAACTGGGCGACCGACCGCGAGGTTGCGGTTGTCGATCCTTACTACAACAACACTCGTGAACTCGTGGTCATGGGCCATCTCGGCTGGGACGCCCTGCTGTTCCGCGACCTGGACACCGGCGACTACAAGCCGCTGCTGGCGACTTCATGGACCTGGGTCGACAACCTGACCATGGATCTCGACCTGCGCGAGGGCGTGGTGTTTCACGACGGCAGCAGCTTCGGCGCCGAGGACGTGGTCTACACCATCAACCATGTCTCCTCGCCCGACAGCGGCGTGCTCACGCCAAAGAACGTAAGCTGGATGAAGAGTGCCGAGGCGCTCGGACCGCACAAGGTCCGCATCCACCTCGCCAATCCGTTCCCCGCCGCGTTCGCCTACCTGTCGAACGCCGTGTTCATCGTGCCGGAAGGCCACTATGACAGTGCACCGGCGGCAGCGGACGGCAAGAAGGACTACGGCGCCGTCCGGGCCGTCGGCACCGGCCCGTACCGCTTCGTCGAGGTCAAGGCCGGCGAATACGTGCTGTGGGAAAGGAACGATACCTACATGCAGGGTTCGCCGAAGGGTCAGCCGTCCATCGGCAATATCCGGTTCCGCACCATCAAGGAGATGAACACGCAGATCGCCGAGATGCTGACCGGCGGACTCGACTGGATGTGGGACGTTCCGAAGGACCAGGCCGAACGGCTGGAAGAGACCGGCCAGGTCACGGTGGAGAACGCGAAGACCATGCGGGTCTCGTACCTGGCGTTTGACGTCGACGGTGACAGCGGGCAGACCTTCTTTACCGACAAGCGCATCCGCGCCGCGGTTGCCCACGCCATCGACCGCGAGTCGATCACCCGTAACCTGGTCGGCCCGGCATCGGTCGTGATCCACTCCGCGTGCCATCCTGACCAGTTCGGCTGCACCCAGGACGTACCGAGGTGGGACTACGATCCGGAAAAGGCCAAGGCGTTGCTCGCTGAGGCGGGACATCCGGACGGGTTCCAGTTCGACATCTACGCCTATCGCCAGCGGGAATACACGGAAGCCGTGATCGGCGACCTGAGGAAGGTCGGAATCGAGGCCAAGCTGACCTACCTGCAGTACCGCGCGCTGCGCGACCTGGTCTGGGAGGGCCAGACCCCGATCAACCACATGACGTGGGGCTCGAGCTCGATCCCGGACGTCTCGGCGATCACGAGCCACTTCTTCTCCGGTGGCCGTGACGACCCGGCGAAGGATCCCGAGGTGGTGGCCTGGGTCGCCGAGGGTGACAGCAGCACCAACCCGGCGGACCGCGAGGCGGCGTACAAGAAGGCACTGGAGCGGATCTCGGGCGAACTGTACTGGCTGCCGATGTTCACCTACGCCAAGTACTACGTCTACGCGAACGACCTGGACTTCCAGACCACGTCCGACGAGATCCCGCGTTTCTACGCGGCCAAGTGGAAGTAGCGTACCGCCCCGCCGGCCCGGCCGGCGGGGCCCTTTCCTGTCTACGGACCACGTCCGGACCGGGGGTCGATGTTTACCTACCTGCTTCGACGACTCGGCGTTGCCGTCCTGGTGGCGCTCACCGTCTCGCTGATCACGTTTTCGATGATCTACCTTTCCGGCGACCCGGCGGTGGCGCTGGCGGGCGAGGCGGCGACCGAAGAGGACATCGAGTCCATCCGCACCTATTACGGGTACGACCGGCCGATCCTGGTCCAGTACGGTGACTGGTTGTTCAAGGCCCTGCAGGGCGACTTCGGGCAGTCGCACTACCTCAAGCAGCCGGTGGCCCTGGTCATCTTCGAACGCCTGCCCACCACCATGATGCTTGGCCTGTGCGCGTTGGTGTTCGCGCTGGTCCTGTCGATCCCGCTCGGTGTTCTTGCGGCAATCAGGCCGAACAGCCTGATCGACCGCACCGCGCTCACCATCGCCGTGATCGGACAGGCAATGCCGAGCTTCTGGTTCGCCCTGACGCTGATGCTGTGGTTCGGCATCGTCTGGAGGCTGCTTCCGATCACCGGCAGCGACTCGTGGGCCAACTTCGTCATGCCCTCGATCGCACTCGGCTACTACATCACGCCGGCGGCAATGCGCCTGACCAGGGCGGGAATGCTCGAGGTGCTTTCTGCCGACTACATCCGCACCGCCCGCGCCAAGGGGCTGCGGTCGGTCACGGTGCTGTTCAAGCACGCGCTTCGCAATGCGATCCTGCCGGTGATCTCGCTCGCGGCGGTGCAGTTCGGCTTCATGCTCGGCGGCTCGATCGTGATCGAGACCATCTTCGCCATCAACGGCCTCGGCTTCCTCGCCTGGGAATCGATCCAGCGCGCCGACCTGCCGATGATGCAGGCGATCGTGCTCGTGCTCAGCGTGTTCTACATCCTGCTGACCCTGCTGGCCGACATGCTGAACGCCTGGCTCGATCCGCGGATCAGGGTGGCCTGACATGGCGACAGGCACCCTGCCGACCGCGACCGAGATCCTGGAGCCCTCGCCGACAGCCCTGTTGCGCCGGCGCGTTTTCGGCCATGCCGGTCTGATCATCGGCACGGTGGTGCTGGTGATCATCATGCTGATGGCGTTGCTCGCACCCTGGATTTCCCCGCACGATCCCTATGACCAGGTGCTTGACCGCAAGCTCATTCCCCCGATCTGGTTCGACAGCCCGAAGGTGACCACCGAGCACCTGCTCGGCACCGATCAGCTGGGCCGCGACTACCTCTCGCGGCTGTTCTGGGGCGCGCGGATCTCGCTGCTGATCGGGTTCTCGGCGATGCTGATCTCCGGGCTGATCGGCACTGCCATCGGTGTGGTGGCCGGGTATTTCGGCGGTCGGGTCGACATGATCGCCAACTTCATCATCACCACGCGGCTGTCGATGCCGGTGGTGCTGGTGGCGATCGCCGTGGTCAGCCTGGTGGGCTCGTCGCTGACCGTGGTGATCTGGGTGCTCGGCCTGCTGATCTGGGACCGGTTTGCGGTGGTGATGCGCAGTGCGACCATGCAGGTCCGCTCGCTCGACTTCGTCACCGCGGCCGAGGCGACCGGCTGTTCGACCGCCCGTATCGTGCTGACCGAGATTCTGCCCAACATCATGAACCACCTGATCGTGGTCGCCACCATCGAGATGGCGCACGCGATCCTGCTGGAGGCCGCCCTGTCATTCCTCGGTCTCGGGGTGCAGCCGCCCGAGCCGAGCTGGGGCCTGATGGTGTCCGAGGCCAAGGGCATGATGTTCTTCGACGGCTGGCTGATCGCCATTCCGGGCGCCGCCCTGTTCCTGCTGGTCCTGTCGATCAACCTGATGGGTGACGGTGTCCGGGACGTGACCGCTCCGGACGGGCGCAACTGATGGCCGCGGAGCGCATTCTCGAGGTCGAGGGACTGAGTGTCGCCATCCCCACGCCATCGGGCATGCTGCACCCGGTCCAGAACGTGAAATTTCATGTCGACCGGGGCGAGACCGTCGCGATTGTCGGCGAGTCCGGGTGTGGCAAGTCACTCACCTCGCTCGCGATCATGAACCTTCTGCCGCACCGGGCGATGCGCAGTGCCGATCGCCTCGTGCTCGACGATACCGACATGCTGCGCCTCGGAGAGCGCCAGATGTCGGACATCCGCGGCAACCGGATGAGCATGATCTTCCAGGAGCCGATGACCTCGCTCAACCCGGCCTACACCATTGGCGACCAGCTGACAGAGGGTCCGCGCCGACACGGCCAGTCCGGCATGTCCGAGGCGCGCGACCGGGCGGTCTGGCTGCTGGAGAAGGTCGGCATTACTGCCGCCACCAACAGGCTGCGCCAGTACCCCCACCAGCTCTCGGGCGGACTGCGCCAGCGCGTCATGATCGCGATGGCACTGATGTGCGGGCCCGATCTCATCATCGCCGACGAACCGACAACCGCCCTCGACGTGACCATCCAGGCGCAGATCCTGCACCTGCTGGCAGAACTCCAGCGCGAGTTCCGCACCGGCCTGATCCTGATCACGCACGATCTCGGCGTTGTCGCGCGGGTGGCCGACCGTGTGGCGGTGATGTATGCCGGCCAGATCGTCGAGGAAGGGACGGCGCACCGCATTTTTACCACACCGTCGCACCCCTATACCCGCGGCTTGCTCGACTGCATCCCGATCCCGGGCAAGACCGCGCGGGGCAGTCACCTCGGGTCGATTCCGGGCATCGTTCCCTCGCTCATCGGCGAGATGCCGGGTTGCCACTTTGCCGAGCGCTGTCGCCACGCAACCGGGCGCTGCACCTCGCGGCCGGTCGGCCTTGGCGACGGGCTCGGGCCCGACCATCGCGTCCGGTGCGTCTTCTCGCCCGAGGAGCTGCAGCCATGAGCGTCCCGGTGATCGAGGTGCGCGACGTCGGGCGTACCTTCATGATCTCCAGCGGCTTCATGCGTCCGAAACGGCCGCTGCATGCAGTTAACGGCGTCGACCTTGCGATCGAACCCGGCGAGGTCATGGCGCTGGTCGGCGAATCCGGTTGCGGCAAGACCACGCTCGCGCGGATGATGATGGGGCTGCTGTCGCCGAGCGGGGGCGAGATCCTGCTCGACGGCAAGCCGATCGCCGGCTGGAACCGTTCGGTCATCGCCCGCGCGGTCCAGCCTATCTTCCAGGACCCCTACTCGTCCCTCAATCCGCGCAAGACGGTCGGCTCCATCATCACCCTGCCGCTACGGGTTCAGGGCGCGGCGGAACCGGAAGGGTGGACACGCCGGGCCGAGGAGATAATGGAACTGGTCGGACTGCCGCGCCGCCTGTTCAACGCCTATCCTAACCAGCTGTCCGGCGGCCAGCGTCAGCGGGTGGCGATCGCCCGCGCCCTGATCAACCGGCCGAAGATGGTCATCTGCGACGAACCCACCTCGGCACTCGACGTGTCGGTGCAGTCGCAGATCCTGAACCTGTTGCAGGACCTGCGGGCGGAACTCGGGCTGACCTACCTGCTGATCAGTCACAACCTGGCGGTCGTCGAACACATCGCCACCCGGGCGGCGGTGATGTACCTGGGCCGGATCGTCGAGCAGAACGCGGCGGACGTGCTGTTCTCCGCGCCGCGCCACCCCTACACCCGCGCCCTGCTCGCCTCGGTGCTGACCCCGGATCCCGGGCTTGGCGTGCCGGACACCCACCTCGGGGCGTCCTATCCCAACCCGCTAGAACTTCCCACGGGATGCACCTTCCATCCGCGCTGTGCCGATGCCATGGACGACTGTGCCCGTCGCATCCCGGTGCACACGGTGGTCCCGGGCGGCCATGTCACCTGTCACCTGCACCAGAATGGAGGCGGAAGCGATGCCGGAACGTGACGATGCCATCGGGCGGGCAACGGCGTTTTTCGACGACGGGACCTTCGTGGAGGAGCTTCGCAGACGGGTTGCGGTCCCTTCCGAGAGCCAGACCCCGGAAGGACTGCCGCACTGCCGGACCTATCTCGAGGAGGAAATGCTCCCGGCATTCGAGGCCATGGAATTCGAATGCCGGATCTGGGACAACCCGGTCGAGTCCTGCGGACCGATCCTGCTCGCCACGCGCCACGAGGCCGACGGCCTGCCGGTCATCCTCGGCTACGGGCACGGTGACACCATCCGCGGGCTGGACGACCAGTGGACCCGGGGTGCCGGTCCCTGGGTCACGGCACGCGACGGCGAACGGCTCTACGGGCGGGGAACCGCCGACAACAAGGGCCAGCACACCATCAACATGCTGGCGATGCGCGCGGTACTCGAGACCAGGGGACAACTCGGGTTCAACGCCAAGTTCATGATCGAAACCGGCGAGGAAAACGGCTCCGCCGGGGTCCACCAGCTGGTTTCGGAGCAACTGGAGGCGTTTTCCGCCGACGTCTTCATCGCCTCGGACGGCCCGCGGGTGCGCAGGGACCGGCCGACCATGTCGCTCGGTTCGCGCGGCGCGCTCAACTTCGACCTGGTCTGCGAACTGCGCGAGGGCGGCCACCATTCCGGAAACTGGGGCGGTGCGCTCGCCGATCCGGGCGTCATTCTCGCCCATGCGCTGGGCTGCATCGTCGATCACCGGGGCCGGATCCTGGTCAGGGAGTGGCTGCCCGAACCGATCAGCAACCGGGTTCGCGACGTGCTGAAGGACGTGGAGATCGACGGCGGGTCCGCCCTGGGCCGGGTCGATCCGGACGGGGGCGAGCCGACACTCTCGCCGGCGGAGAACGTCTACGCGTGGAACTCGTTTGCGGTCCTCGCCATGCTGTCGGGCAATCCCGAGGGACCGGTCAACGCGATCCAGCCCTGGGCCCGCGCGCACTGCCAGCTCCGCTACATCGCCGGGACTGATATCGAAAACGCGCTCGACGCCCTGCGCAAACACCTCGATGCACACGGTTTCTCCGCGGTCGAGATCATGCCGCCGCCGGTCGAGAATGCGGCCGGGTTCCCGGCCAGCCGGACCGAGCTCGATGACCCCTGGGCACGGCGGGTGCATGCATCGATCGTCCGTTCCACCGGCCAGGCGCCGGCGATCCTGCCGCAGATGGGCGGTTCGATCTGCAACGATGTGTTTACCGACCTTCTCGGACTGCCGGCGATCTGGATTCCGCACTCCTACGCCGCCTGCAGCCAGCATGCGCCGGACGAACACGTGCTGCTGCCGCTGTGCCGCGAAGCGCTCGGACTGATGGCCGGCCTGTACTGGGACCTTGGCGAGGACCCGGGCGGGGAGGGTCGCCGTGGATGACGAGATCCTGGTCGACACGAGCGGGCTGCAGTGTCCGTTGCCGGTCCTGAAGGCCCGCCGGGTTCTGAAGTCGCTCGGGGCCGGCAGGCGGATCCGGGTGATCGCCACCGACCCGGCCTCTCCACTCGACTTCCGTCACTTCTGCAACACGGCGGGCCACGAGCTGGTCGAGATGGCGCAGGACGGCGAGCGGATCGAGTTCCTGATCCGCAAGGCGTCCTCCTGACCGCGCCGCGATGTTCAGTGCGCGGATCGATATCCGGGCACCGGCAAACGAGGTGTGGCGGCACCTCTCCGACCCGGCGCTGATGGCGAGCTGGATGCCCGGCATTACCTCGGTGCGCAGCTGCGACGGAGCCCCGGTCAGGACTGGCTCGTGCCTCGCGTACACCGGGAGAGGGCGCGAGAGCCTGGTTACGGTGATCGACAGCGATCCGGGGGTCCGGCTGGTGCTCGGGAGCGAGAACAACGGGTTTACCGCCACCTACATCTACGCGATGACACCCGGCGATGACGACACGGTAACGGTCTCGCTTGATGCGACCTGTACCGCGCGCGGCATCGCCCGGTGTGCCGTACCGATCGTCAGGGCAATGATCCGCAAGGCCGACAGATGGCAGCTTGCCTACCTGAAGGGCGTGGTCGAGCGAGCGCGTGACGCGCAGGGAGGATACCGGGCATGAGCAGGAACCGGGTGACGGTGAACGGGCGCAGCTACACCTGGCCGGCGCGGCCGCTGGTCGTCGTGTGCATCGACGGCTCGGCCCCGGACTATGTCAGCCGCGCGATCGATGCCGGGTGCATGCCGTTTGTGCGCGACATGCTCGCACGCGGCGCCGACCTGCGGGCCGATGCGGTGATGCCGACCTTCACCAACCCCAACAATGTCTCGATCATCACCGGGTGTCCGCCGTCGCAACACGGGATCTGCGGCAACTACTACTACGACCCGGCCACCGGCACCGAGGTCATGATGAACGACCCGGGGCTGCTCCGGGCGCCGACCATCCTCGAGGCCTTCGCTAAGGCGGGCGCCAGCGTTGCGGCGGTGACCGCCAAGGACAAGCTGCGCCGGCTGCTTGGCCACGGCCTGGAGTTCGGGCGGCACGCGGCGGTTTCGGTCTCGGCCGAACAGGCGGATCGGACCAGTATCGGGGAGCATGGTATCGAGGACCTGACCGGACTGGTCGGCATGCCTGTCCCCGAGGTGTACAGCGCCGATCTGTCGGAGTTCGTGCTTGCCGCGGGTGTTGCCCTGATGCGCCGGCAGCGGCCCGACATCATGTACCTGTCCACCACCGACTACATCCAGCACGGCGCGGAACCGGGCAGTGAAGGGGCCAACGCGTTCTACGCGATGATGGATCGCCATTTCGCCGGGCTCGACGCGCTCGGCGCCACCCTGGTGCTGACCGCGGACCATGGAATGAGCGCCAAGCACTCGGCCGACGGGAGCATCAACGTGACCTACCTGCAGGACGCGCTCGACGCGCGGTTCGGTATCGGCCCGACCCGGGTGATCCTGCCGATCACAGACCCCTACGTCGTCCACCACGGCGCACTCGGGGGCTATGCGACGGTCTACCTTGCCGACGGGCAGGACCGGGACCGGGTGATGCAGCACCTGGGGCAGTGTCCCGGTGTCCTGTCGGTGTACAGCCGCGAAGACGCCTGCGGCCGCTTCTCGCTGCCGCCGGACCGGATTGGCGACATCGTGGTCGTCGCCACTGCCGAACAGGCGCTGGGGACCACGGAGGCGGCACACGACCTTTCCGCGCTGGAAGGTCCGTTGCGTTCGCACGGAGGGCTCGCGGAACAGGAAGTGCCGATCTACAGCAACCGGCCGCTCACGCCGCCCCGACGGCGGCTGCGCAACTTCGATGCCTTCGACCTCGGGCTCAACGCCGTGGCAGCGGGCTGACGGTCAGCCGAGGATGCCGCCGTCGATGACGAAGGCCTGTCCGGTGGTGTAGGCGCTCTCGTCGGATGCCAGGTACACGGTGATCGCCGCGATTTCCCCGGCGGTGCCCAGCCGCCCCAGCGGCTGGCGGGCGACGAAGTCGGCCCGCGCCTGTACGGGATCGGGAAAGGCGTTGATGCGCTCGTCGAGCGACGGGGACTGCACCGTGCCCGGGCAGATGCAGTTGCAGCGAATGCCCTGGCGCAGGTAGTCGACCGAAACCGACTTGGTCAGACCGATGACCGCAGCCTTGCTCGCACCGTAGACCGCCCGGTTGACGATACCCTTCAGGCTGGAACACACCGACGACATGTTGATGATCGATCCGCCGCCGCTCGCCAGCATTGCCGGCAGGAAGGCCCGGATCGTTCGGTACTGCGCCTTGACGTTGAGGTCGAACGAGAAGTCCCAGGCCTCTTCCTCGCACTCGAGGATGGTGCCGTGGTGGACAAACCCTGCACAGTTGAACAGCACGTCGACACCGCCGAGTTCATCCGCGATCCCGCGGATCGCGGCAGGGTCGAGCACGTCGAGAACACGCCCGGTAATCCCGGTCCCGCCGAAGGCATCGGCGAGCTTGCCGCCGTCGACATCGGTGGCCACCACCGTTGCGCCTTCGCGGTGAAAGGCCTCGGCCGTGCTGCGGCCGATGCCCTGGGCGGCTGCCGTCACCAGCGCGGTCTTTCCGGCCAGTCGATCACTCATTCAAACCTCCCCGTTCTGCGAGGATCATCTGTAACGCCGGACCGGAAACGGCGGCAAGTGCGTTTTCGGGCCGGCGGCTTCACGCTATAACCCGTGGGGAATCCTGGGGGAGAGATCCATGGCCGATCTGGGGCACAATTCGGGGCACCGCCTGACCGTCCGCCTGCATCCGGCGGACAACGTCGTGACTGCGCGCATCGACCTGCTGTCGGGGACCGGTGACGATGCGGAGGGCGTGAAGACGACGGGCCCGGTCCCGGCCGGGCACAAGGTCGCGACCCGGGCCATCGCGAGGGGCGAGGTCGTGCGCAAGTACGACCAGGTCATCGGGTTTGCCAGCAGCGACATCGCGCCGGGCGAACACGTTCACGTGCACAACGTGGAGATGCGCGGGTTCGACCGCGACTACGCATTCTGCGTCGACGCCCGGCCCACCGATTTCGTTGCGGAGGCGGAACGCCGTACCTTCGAGGGGTACGTGCGCCCGGGCGGCCGGGTCGGGACCCGCAACTACATCGGGGTTCTGACCAGCGTCAACTGTTCGGCAACCGCGGCCCGCTACATTGCGAACTCGATGCCCGGCGAGGTGCTCGCACGCTATCCGGGCGTTGACGGCGTGGTTGCGCTTGCCCATTCGACCGGCTGCGGCATGGCCGGGGCCGGCGACGGGTACGAGAACCTGCAGCGGGTGCTGTGGGGGTTCGCGCAACACCCCAACTTCGCCGGCATCCTGATGGTGGGGCTCGGTTGCGAGGTCAACCAGATCGATTTCCTGCTGGAGGCCTACGGGCTTGAACGCGGCCCGCGGTTCCAGACCATGACCCTGCAGGAAACCGGCGGGACACGCCGGACCGTGGACCGCGGCGTCGGGCTGATCAGCGACATGCTTCCCGACGCCAGCCGCAGCGTGCGCCAGACCGTCCCGGTCGGGGAGATCACCCTTGCCCTCCAGTGCGGTGGATCGGATGCCTATTCCGGCATCACCGCCAACCCGGCGCTGGGTGCGGCCGCCACCCTGCTGGTCCGTCATGGCGGAACGGCCGTCCTTGCCGAGACACCGGAAATCTATGGCGCCGAGCACCTGCTGACGCGGCGTGCGGCCTCGCGCGAGATCGGCGAGAAGCTGGTCGAACGGATCAGGTGGTGGGAGGACTACTGCGAGCGCAACGGCGGCGAGATGAACAACAACCCGTCGCCGGGCAACAAGGCCGGCGGGCTGACCACCATCCTCGAAAAGTCGCTGGGTGCGGCCGCCAAGGGCGGGGTCACCAACCTGTGCGGAGTCTACCGCTACGCCGAACGCGTCGATGCCCGTGGCTTCGTGTTCATGGACAGCCCCGGCTACGATCCGTGCTCGATCACCGGGCAGGTGGCGTCGGGCTCGAACGTCGTGACCTTCACCACCGGTCGCGGTTCCTGCTACGGCTGCAAGCCGGCACCGTCGATCAAGCTCGCGACCAACACGCCGATGTTCCGCCGAATGGAAGAGGACATGGACATCAACTGCGGCGAGGTGCTCGACGAGGACCTGTCCATCGATGCGATGGGCGAGCGGATCTTCGAGAAGGTGATCCGGGTTGCATCCGGCGAGGCCACCAAGAGCGAGGAACTCGGTATCGGCGACAACGAGTTCATTCCCTGGCAGATCGGCGCCACCATGTAGTGTTCGCCGGTCGTACCCGCTCACCCGGCCGTCTGGTGTCCTGGCCGAGGCAGTCGGCAGCCTGTCCGTTCAGGTCGATGGTCCCCGGGCGGCCGGCATCGCCTGTGTTTCGGCGCCGTTGCCGAAGAGGTCATCAAGGCTGGACGCGGACACGAAGGCGTCCAGCCAGGCGTCGAGGTCTCCGACCGGGGCGTCGAGAATGCGGGTCCTGGTATCTTCGGGCACCGCGCCGAAGCGCTGTTCGAGCTGCCTGAGCAGCGTTTCCGCCTTGCCCTGAGCCCTGCCTTCCACTTTCCACTGTTCTGCGACCGTCGACATGACTGTTTCCCGCTGTTCCGGATCAGCCTCGCGGAGAAGCCGCTCGAGGGCTTCCCGGGTCAACTGGTGAGTCTTCGCGATAATCACTCGCGAGTGGGGACTTCAACGCCGGGCTGTGCATGTGCAGGTCTCGCAGCAACTCCCAGAGGTCCTCTCGTGAGGGCTCCTCGACCAGGGCGTGTTTCAGGATCCCGAGGCCGGCGCGCACATGGGCGTCGGGCGACAGCCCGGGAAACGGTGTCCGGACCAGATCGAGGAGTTCGTAGCGGAACGGGTCGCCGGGCCGGCCGGAAAGTTCCGACAACGACCGCGGCACCGTCCATTGTGCAGGACCCTGGTAGACGACGACGGGGATGATGAGCGGGGCCGCGCCGCCCGGGTCTCCCCGGCGTTCATGATCCCGCGGGACGCCGGGCAGGTACTCGGCGATCTGGACCGGTGTCCCGGCTTCGGGCGTGCTCTTGTGCTCGAGGATCACGTACAGCGGCCTGCCGTCCCCGATGCGCATCGAGTACACACCGTCGGCACTGGTCCCCCACAGCGTGTCATCGATGAAGGCCCGTTCGTCGGCCGCAAACGGCGTGTCGGGCAGAGTGCGCAATATCCCCGGGCGGGCACCGGCGGATCAGCGCGTCGGCCCACCCGGGATCTTCGAGAAGGGGACGAGAGATGGCGTCGTGGCGCCGGACGGGCGGGCCGGCATCGGACCTCGCTCTGCGGGGCCTTCTGGCGGCCCGCGGTGGCATGGGTACCAGGACCGGGAAGCAGGCCGTGGCGACGCGCGGTCCTCCGGATACCGGCGGGACGGGCGCAGGAACACCAAGGTGCGCACGCGGGCGGGTGTCCACCGCGCAATGCCGGCGCGAACCCGTCACGTCGGTTACCGGATGTGAAGGCAGCACGCCCGGACCAAGATCACTTGCCCGGGCGGAGAGGGTTGCCGCTTTCCGCGTGAGGCGCTGGCAGGTGCCACCGGTCACCCGGGCGACGGGTGGCGCAGGAAGGTGAAGTCGCAGCCGGTATCCGCCTGCAGGATGCTGTCGTGGTAGAGTTTGCGGTACCCGCGGGCGGGGGCCGGGCGCGAGGGAGCGGCGTCGGCCCGGCGTCGTTCCAGGATTTCCGGGGCCACCAGCAGGTCGAGCCGGCGCTGCGCGACGCTGAGTGCGATCCTGTCCCCGGTCCGGACCAGGCCGAGCGGCCCGCCCGAGGCGGCGTCAGGTGTCACGTGCAGCACGATGGTCCCGTAGGCGGTCCCACTCATGCGGGCGTCCGAGATCCGGACCATGTCGGTCACCCCGGCGGCGGCCAGCCTGCGCGGAATGGGCAGGTAGCCTGCTTCCGGCATCGCCGATGCGCTCGCGGGTCCGGCATTCTGCAGCACCAGGATGTCGTTGGCGCCAACGTCGAGATCGGGGTCGTCGATGCGGGCCGACAGATCTTCGAGCGAGGAGAACACCACGGCGCGGGCCTCGGTCTCGAACAGTGCGGGGTCGGCTGCCGAGCGCTTGAGGATCGCTCCGCCGGGCGCAAGCGAGCCGAACAGCGCAACCAGCCCGCCCACCGGCTGGACCGGGTCGGCAAACGGGCGAACCACGTCGCGGTCGACCCAGCCGGGTTCCGCCGCCAGCCGTTCCTCGAGCGTCTGTCCCGCGACGTTCTCGCAGGCGAGGTTGAGCAGCGGGCGCAGTTCACGCAGCACCGGCCCGAGCCCGCCGGCCCTGAACAGGTCCTCCATGTAGTGCTCGCCGGTGGGCTTGAGATTGATCAGCACCGGCGTGGTGTCGGACAGCTCGTTCAGCCATTCGAGCGGGACGGCAATTCCGAGGCGCCCGGCGATCGCGGTCAGGTGCAGGATGGCATTGGTCGAGCCGCCGATGGCAAGCAGCACCCGAAGCGCGTTCTCCACCGCGTCCCGGGTAATGATCCGGCGCGGCACCAGCTCTCCGGACGCAAGCGCGACCGCGCGTTCGCCCGAGGCCTCGGCAGCGCGCAGGCGGTCGGCATGGACCGCCGGAATGGCGGCGGTGCCCGGCAACGCCATGCCGAGCGTCTCGACGAGACAGGCCATGGTGCTGGCCGTGCCCATCACTGCGCAGGTTCCTGCCGTGGTCACCAGTCGTTCCTCGATGCGCGCGATGCCCTCGCGGTCGATCTCGCCGGCCCGGTAGCGGGCCCAGAACCGGCGGCAGTCGGTGCACGCCCCCAGTCTCTCGCCCTCGGAGTGGCCGGTGAGCTGTGACCCGACAATCAGCGAGATCACCGGGATATCGGCATTCGCTGCCCCCATCAGCTGCGCGGGCAACGTCTTGTCGCATCCGCCGATGAGCACGGCTGCGTCCATGGGCTGGGCGCCCAGCATTTCCTCGGTGTCCATGCTCATCAGGTTGCGGAACATCATCGACGTCGGGCTGAGGAACGACTCGCCCAGCGAAATGGTCGGAAACACCATCGGAAGGCCGCCCGCGGCAAGCACGCCGCGACTGGTCGCCTCGACCAGTTCGGGTACGTGGCGGTGGCAGTTGTTGTAGCCGCTGGTGGTATCGGCGATGCCGACCACCGGCCGGTCGAGCGTGCTGCGGCCGTAGCCCATCGACGCCGCGTTGGCCCGGCGCAGGTACAGGCTGAAGTCCATGTCACCGTAGTTGGTCAGGCCCCGGGCCAGTCCGCTTCTTCTTTCGGCCATGACGCTTTGATCTCCCTCAAGGTAGCCGCTATGCTCCCGCGCCGACACGCGGTTCGGCGGGCGGGAGCATATCCTGATGCCGGTGTTCGGGAACATCCTTCTCACCTTCGCCTGCTGCATCGTGCTGGTGTTCCTGGTGCCGGTGTTCCTGGTCGGGGCCCGCTTCGACTTCCTGGGCTCGATGACGGACTCCTGGATCAGGATGGCGGGGCTCGTTCCCTTCGCCGCCGGGGTGGTGGTGATGGGTATCGGCCTGTTCTCCCGTCCGCCGCGCGACGGGCGCGAACCGACGGGCCTGTGCCGGCGGGTCCGCAACCCGGTCTGGCTGGGGGCCCTGGTCGCCGTCTTCTCGCAGTACCTGCTCTACGACTGGCCGCCGATCATCGCCTATGGCGTGGTGCTGTTCGTGGTCGCGGACTGCCTGCTCAGGTTTGCCGCCGAACCCGCCGGCGCCACGCGTTCGGGCGCTGCCTTCGAGGCCTGGTGCGAAACGGTTCCGCGCTGGATTCCGCACCGGAGTGCGCAGGCGCGTTGAGCAACCCGGGGTCGGCTGATAGTGTCGGGCCGTCATTCTCGTGCGGAGATGCCGTCATGTCGTACACGCTGGAACAGTTTGCCGCCGATTGCCGCGCGGCGCTGCTCGGGGACGATGGACCCGGTGGCCTCGAACAGGTGCGCGTCTTGGTCGAGCGCGCGTGCCGGGACGATCGGTTCGTCGAGACCCATCTCGGCCCGGACAACTCCTCGCCGCGCCAGGTGCTCTACGAGGATCCCGAACTCGGTTTCTGCATCCTCGCGCATGTTCACACCGGGGCGCGCAGCAGTCCCCCGCATGACCACGGTCCGAACTGGGCGATCTACGGCCAGGCCACGGGCCGGACCACCATGACCGACTGGAAATGTGTCCGCCGGCCGTCCGGCGACGAGCCCGGTCTGGTCAAGGCGGTTCGCAGCTACGATCTCGAACCCGGGATGGCGAGGGCCTACAGGATCGGCGACCTGCACTCTCCGCACCGCGAGGCAGAGACCCGCCTCATCCGCATCGAGGGGCGCAACATGGACGGCGTTGCCCGGGATGCCTACATGGTCGCCGGCGACTGACCGGCACGATCCCGTTTCACCCGCTCGAAGGACACGACCGGACATGGCCGAGACCGGCGAAGTCAAGATGTACACCGACTTCAAGAGCCCCTACGCGTTCCTGGCGTTCGCGCCGGCGTACGAACTCGAGGAACGTTTCGACATCACCATGGCGTGGAAGCCGTTCCAGCTCAGGATCAAGGGCCGGGGACAGCGCAGCGTCTACTCGGAATGGAAGGTTCGCTACTCCTACATGGACGCCCGACGCAACGCCAACCGGCGCGGAGGCCTGATGCTGCGGGGTCCGCTGAAGGTGTTCGACACCACCCCGGCCCTGGTCGGAGGGCTGTTTGCCGACAGGCACGGCCGGTTTCGGGAATACGGTGGACTGGTGTTCGAGGGGTTCTTCAGGCGCGAATTCGCGGCCGATGAGCCGGACGCCGTCGCCGGCGTGCTGGACGGCATGGGCCTGTCCGGTGACGAGTACCGGACGTTCCTCGAGGGCGAGGGCATGGCGCAGTACGAGGCGATCCAGGAAGAGGCGGTCACCGACAACATTTTCGGCGTGCCGCTGTTCGTCTTCAGCGGCGAGCAGTTCTGGGGCCATGACCGGCTCTGGCTGCTCGAGGAACGGCTCGCCGAAGCCGGGCTGGCCCGGGCCTGATCCCGCCGGCAGGAGCGGCAGGGGTTGCGCTCATGATGCTCACAGACTTCCGCGTCCTCGACCTCACCCAGTTCGTGGCCGGCCCGACCGCAACGAAGATCATGGCGGAACTCGGCGCGGACGTGATCAAGGTCGAGCTCGCGCCCGCCGGTGACCACGGGCGGCGGTCCGGGCTGAGGTCGCGCCGGCCGGGGTACGAGCGGAGCACCCAGAGCACCTATTTTGTCCAGCACAATCTCGGCAAGCGCAGTCTGGCACTCGACCTGAAGGACCCGCGGGGCCAGGCGATCCTGCGCGACCTGGTGCGCCGGGCCGACGTTGTGGTCGAGAACTTCGCCCCGGGGGTGCTGGCCCGCATGGGGCTGGCATACGAGGCGGTCAGGGAGTTGAACCCGCGCATCGTGATGTGTTCGATCTCCATGGCGGGCCAGTCCGGGCCGCTCGCCGACCAGCCGGGTTTCGACTACATGGGATCGGCCTATGCCGGGATCACGGCCTCGATCGGAGAGGCGGACCGCAGCCCGGCGATGGTTCCGGTCGCCATCGGTGACAGCGCCACCGGTCTCGCAGCCGCCATGGCGGTGGGGTTCGCGCTGCTGCATGCGGCGAAGACCGGCGAGGGGCAGTACATCGATTGCTCGCTGATCGATACCTACGTGCACATGCACGAGGACCTGATCCCCCGGGTCGGTCTGCGCGGAGCCGGGGCAAAGTTCCCGCGATCGGGTTCCCAGCATCCGAACGGGGGCCCGACCGGTGTGTACCGGACCGCCGACGGCAGGTTCGTCTCCATCATGGTGTTGCCGTACCAGTGGCCGCGCATCCTGGCTGCGATGGGCCGGCCGGAGCTTGCCGATGATCCCCGGTTCAGGTCACCGCGCGATCGCCGTGCCAACCGGGAGGAACTGAAGGCGATCATCGAGGACTGGATGGCGGAACTCGGCGACCGTGACTCGGTGCTGGCGGCGCTTGCGGCCGAACGGGTTCCCTGCGCCCCGGTGCTCGAGCTCGACGAGGTGATCGCCCATCCGCACATGCGCGAGCGCGGCACCATCCGCGAGGTCGATGATCCCGACATCGGCACCTTTCCCGTCCCGGCGATCCCGGCGCGGTTCTCCGCATGGCAGCCCGACGCGTCCGCGCGCGCGCCCAGGCTCGGCGAGCACAACGAGGAAATCCTGTCGGACCTGCTGGGCATGGATGCAGATGCGATCGCGGCGCTCCAGGCCTCCGGTGTCCTCGTCAGCGACCCGGGGCCCGGTGGCGCCAACGGGGCCTGAACCGGCTTCCCGCCCGACATTCGCAAACCCGGAGGAACAGATGGCAGTTGTCGAAACCGAACAGCACGGCCAGGTGCTGGTGGTCAGGTTGAACCGGCCCGAGCGTCTCAACGCCATGAACCGCGAGCTCCGCCAGGAGATGGCGCGGATCTGGACCGACTTCCGGACCAGCGCCGAATTCGAGGTCGGCATCCTGACTGGAACCGGCCGCGGGTTCTGTGCCGGCGAGGACATGAAGGAATCGCTCGCCGACGGCGAGAGCGAGCAGCCCGACCCGTTCATGTCGCTCGAGCTGGAAAAGCCGGTAATCGGTGCCGTCAACGGTTTCGCGATGGGCGGCGGCTTCATGCTGGTCGAGCGCACCGACCTCAGGGTGGCGTCGACCAACGCGGTGTTCGAGGTCTCCGAGGTCAAGCGCTGGCTGCTCGGCGGCTGTGACCACGGCGCCATTGCCAACATGCCCTATCCGGTGGCGATGGAAATGGCTCTCGGCTACCGTTTCACCGCACAGCGGTTCTACGAGCTCGGGTTCCTGAACCGGCTGGTGGAACCCGACGAGTTGATGCCGACCGCGCTCGAGATGGCGCGCCACCTGCTGACGCTACCTCCGGCCGCGCGGGTCAACACGGTCCACATGATGCGCCAGGTCCGCCCGGGGCTGACGGCGCGCCAGCAGGAGCTCGCCAGGGCGCTGCACCAGCATGGTGCGCTATCCGACCGTATGGAGTCGCGCGCGGCATTCACGGAGAAACGCGCGCCGGTGTGGAAGGGCTGGGATGACCCCGGCGACCGCTACCGCATGCCGACCCTGGCGGACATCCCGGGATGACGGGACGGGGCGTGGGGGCCTGCAGAGCGATGACTCCATTGTACCGGCCAGGGCGCCACGGTAGGGATTTGGGCTGAGGACCGGCAGGGACCAGGGCCTTCGGGTACAGGGTCGGGCCGGCGGGAGCAGGATGTGACGGCACGCATTTTCGCACGACCGGGGACAGGCGGCATCGCTGTCGTCGCAGCCGTCCTGTGCCTCGTGCTCGCGTCTGTGGCACGGGCGGCACCCTCGGCCGGACAGCCGGAAGTATCCGGCGGGGTCCCGGACCTGTCCGCCTCGCTCGAACAGCTCTCCGAATTCATGGACGAGAAGGACGTGGCCCTGTACCGCCGGATCAGGAAGGTCCAGGAACGGGGCGAGTGGAAGCAGGCCGACGGGCTGGTCGCACGACTGTCCGATGAACTGCTGCTCGGCCACGTGCGGGCGCAGAAATACCTTCACCCGACCAAGTACCGCTCGACCTACCGCGACCTGCTGTTCTGGATGCGGTCGTTTGCCGATCACCCGCAGGCAAAGCGGATCCACCGCCTGGCGCTCAGGCGTCAGCCACCGGACTGGAAATCGCCGCCCAGGCCCAGTTCCCGCACCTGGTCCGGGTCCGGTCACGACGGCACGGCGATCACGCCCTACCGCTCGCCCCGGACACGTTCGGGCGCGCTGCGCCGCGAAGCACGGCAGCTGAACGCGAGGATGGACAGCCGCATCCGCAGCGGCTGGCCCACCGGCGCCTACCGGATCCTCGCGACCGACCGGGCACGCGAGGTGCTCGACCCGACGGAATTCGCGCTCGCACGGGCCCGGATTGCGCACGGCTACTACGTCTTCGGCAAGGACGAGAAGGCGCTCGAGCTTGCCCGGCGGAGCATCCGGCAGGCGGCCCGGAGCATTCCCGTGGCCGCCTGGGCCGGAGGGCTCGCCGCCTGGCGTCTCGGCCGGGCCGACGAGGCGGCGGAACTGTTCCCGAGGCTTGCCGTGAGCGAATATGCTCCCCCGTCCGAACGGGCCGCCGGCGCCTTCTGGGCCGCGCGCGCCGCACTCGCGCTCGAGCAGCCCCGGGAAGCCGAGCGTTGGTTCCGGGAAGCGGCGCAGGCGCCGGAGACCTTCCACGGGCTGCTGGCGCGACGGATACTCGGGGTCGATGAGACCTTCGACTGGCGCCTGCCGCCGGTCACCCCGGTCCTGCTGGAACAGCTGCACGCGGTGCCCGGCGCACGCCGGGGGCTGGCGCTGCTCAGGGTCGGCGATCACGCGATGGCCGAAGCCGAATTCCGCCGTGTGGTTCACGCGGTATCGATGCCGCTGAAACGTGCGGCCATGACCATCGCGGCCAGGCACGGTATGGCCCGCCTCGCGATGGAACTCGCGCATCACCTGCACGCCAAGGGCGACCGCTGGTACTTTGCGGCCCTGTTCCCCGATACCCCGTGGGCGCTGCCGAAAGGGACCGGTATCGACCGGTCACTGGTACAGGCAATCATGCGGCTTGAAAGCCGGTTCGATCCGCGCGCGCGCAGTCCGCGCGGCGCCAGGGGGCTGATGCAGCTGATGCCGCGCACGGCGTCCTACATCAACCGGTTGCGGGGACCGGCGCCGGGTGGCCGGGTCAAGGCCTCGGCGCTGTACGATCCCGAACTCAACATCGAGATCGCGATCCGCTACATCAGGTATCTGCTCGACCAGCATACGGCGAACGGCAACCTCTTCCAGTTGCTGACCGCGTACAACGCCGGCCCCGGCAACCTGCGCAAGTGGAAGCGCGAGGTCGAGTACCGGGACGATCCGCTGCTGTTCATCGAGTCGGTGCCGCTGCGCGATACGAGGCAGTATGTCGAGGACGTGCTGCACAACCTGTGGATGTACCGCCTCAAGCACGACGAGCCCACGCCGGCGCTCGATCGACTGGCGGCCGGTCACTGGCCGCAGTATCACCCGGTCGAGAACCGGCCGGCCAGGGAAGTGGCCCATGCCGGGAATTGACGCCTCTCGGGAGTTTGTCCCGGTCAACATTGCGGTTCTGACCGTCTCGGACACGCGAACGCTCGAGACCGACCGGTCGGGCGACACCCTGGTCGAGCGGCTTGAGGGCGACGGCCACAGGCTGGCGGACCGGGCCATCGTGCCCGACGAGGTCGACGCGATCGTTGCGCGGCTGCAGCTCTGGATCGTCGATCCCGGAATCGACGCCGTGATCTCGACCGGCGGAACCGGGGTAACCGGCCGCGATGTCACACCCGAGGCGTTCAAGGCCGTGTTTGAGAAGGAAATCGAAGGGTTTGGCGAGGTGTTTCGCTGGATCAGCTACGAGAAGATCGGGACCTCGACCATCCAGTCACGCGCGATCGCCGGAGTTGCCGGCGGCACCTACCTGTTTGCGCTTCCCGGTTCGACCGGCGCGTGCCGCGACGGCTGGGACGGTATCCTGCGCAACCAGCTCGATATCCGGTTCCGTCCCTGCAACTTCGTCGAGATCATGCCCCGGCTGCGCGAGCACGAGCACCACGGCCGCGGGTCCTGACCCGCAGGGCACGCAGGTCACAGGCGTCGTCGACGTCCCGGAGCCTTTCGAGCAGCACCACGCGCCGGTTGCGTCCGAGTGATGCCAACGTGTCGGCGAGCGCATGTTCCGTCGACCAGCGGACGTTCGCGAAGCCGGGAGGTGCGGCACGCGCGCTCACCCCGACCAGCCAGTATCCTCCGTCGCTTGCCGGGCCGAACACCAGGTCGGCGCGTCCGAGCGCGCGGAATGCCTGCCTGATGTGCCCGGACCGGATCCCGGGGATGTCACTTCCGACCAGAACCACCGGTCCCGGTCGCGGTACCGCGAGCGCCCGGTGCATGCGTTCACCGAGCGGTCCGTGTGCCTGGTCATGCAGGGTCCACCCGCGTGGCCAGGGTGGATGGCGCCACGGCCGGCTTCCGGTCAGGAACAGGTGACAGCACCAGGGCTGCGGCGGGCCGAGGCGGCGAAGCACGGCCGACACGGTGCGCCGGTACCAGAACGTTGCGGCCACGGTGCCGATGTCGCCGGCAAGCCGCGACTTGACGCTGCCCATGCGCGGGTGTCGCGCGAAGACTACCAGGTGGTTCATTCGCCGCTCCGGCCGTAGAGGCGGGCGATCCGGCGCGGCGGCACGCCGAGCCCGTAGAGCGACAGGCACAGCAGGTTGCGTATCGAACGCAGCAGGTACCCGTCCCGGCGGTAGCGGGCAGCCGAGGTCACCGCCGGGGTCGGCAGCCCGACCAGCCGGGCCCGGCCGATGCGGCGAACCAGCGCCACGTCCTCCATCAGCGGAATGTCGGGATAGCCGCCGAGCCGGTGGTAGAGGTCGCGGTGGATGACCAGCCCCTGGTCACCGTAAGGCAGTCCGAGCCGCCTTGAGCGCCAGTGCACCAGCCGCTCGAGGCGCCGGGCCCGGGCGCTGTCGTCGTCGAGCGCGAAACGGAACCACCCGGCGCGCTGCGGTGTTCGGGCAAGATCCGCCACATCGCGCGGCCACCCGGCACCGAGACGGGTGTCGGCGTGCAGGAACAGCAGCCACGGTCCCGCGGCGCGGAACCCCCCGGTGCGGAGCTGCGACCCGCGTCCGCGCTTTGCGTGCACCAGGCGCGCGCCGAGGGTGCGCGCCGTTTCGACCGTCCCGTCGGTGGATCCGCCGTCGACCACCACGAGTTCGATGTCGACGCCGTGGTCGGGGCCGGTTTCGAGTGCCGTGACGGTTGCAGACAGGCTGTGGCCCGCATTCAGCGTCGGGATGACGACCGACACACGCACCCGATCGGTGCCCGGCGCTGCAGGAGGTGATGACGACGCGGCCATGAACGCAGTATGAGTGGCTGCCCGTTACGGGATACGTCGCCATGGTAGGCGAGACGTGGCGGAACGGACAATGGCGAAGCGGCCAGGCTCGGGAGTGCTGGGATGGAACTCAGGTTTGATTCGCGCCGCGACATGGTTACCGCGTTCGAAACCAGGTTCTACGTGTTTCATGTGGACGACTCCGAACGGATGAATGCCGACCTTCGCGAACTGGTGCTCGAGCACGAGCGCACCGACAGCGGCGTGCGGCGCAGCAACATCGGCGGCTGGCATTCCCGCGATGACCTGTTCGAGTGGGATCACAGGGCGATCGGTGCGCTCAGGACCATCGCCGACGCGGCGGTGCGCGCGGCGGTGCCGCTGATGGTCGGGGGAGCGTGCACCTTCGACTTCTCGCTGCGTGGCTGGGCCAACCTGTCGCGCTTCGGCGCCTATAACAAGCAGCACACCCATCCCGGCTGCCAGGTCTCGGCCGTCTACTACGTGGCTTCCGGAACACCGCCCGGTCCGGAGACGCCCGAGAGCGGCGTCTTCCAGTTCCTCGACCCGCGCACCCATGCGGAGATGTCCGCGCTTCCCGGAGAGACGGTCGGCCGGGGCGTGAGCGTGCAGCCGCTCGACGGACGGCTGATCCTGTTCCCGAGCTGGCTCTACCACCAGGTCAATCCCTACTTCGGCGAGGGGGAACGGATCTCGATCTCGTTCAATGCCCATGTCACCGACCTCAGGCTGACCGGCGAGCCGGTCGGGGCAACCCGGGTGACCTGACACGTCCCCCCCGGTCCGTCCCGGCGCGGACGCGGCCTCCGTCAACGGCCCCACGATCGCCGGGCTGGCGGAGGACTACATGACCGGCCACGTCGCCGTGCACTGCAAGCCCGGCACCGCGCGAGGCGTCCGCAACATCCTCGACAAGCACGTGTTGCCGGAGTTCGGCAGGCTGCGCCTCGGCGAGGTCACGCCCGGCCGCGTCGCTACCGGCTGCACGAGACGCCCATCATGGCGAACCAGGCCGTCGGCCTCCGCCAGCGCCTTCGCGATCGCCCCGAGCCGCCGGGCCGCCGCCCGTCCGGTCTCGTAGGTCATGGCGAAGCCCTCGTCGGGCCTCACCGAGCCCGCCTTCGCCGGTAGGTCGCTGACATGGCCCCGGGTCGCGATCACCCGGTGGCCGGGCCCGAGATACTTCGCGAGCGTCTTCGCCTTGGCCGGCGATTCGACGACCACCGCGTAGCGCCCGCCGTCTCCCGGTCTCCGCCGCCCGCCCCGGGGCCCGGCCCCGGCGACCCTGCGCGCCCTCCTCCCCCTGGGCGGGCGTTCCGCCCCCCCCCGCGTCCCCCCCGCCGTCTCCCGGTCTCCGCCGCCCGCTCCCGGCCATGGCCCAGCCCGCGCTCAGCCGCATCGTCGCCCGCCTGGAGCGGGAGTTCGGCGGCAGCCTGTTCGAGCGCATCCCCGCCGGCGTGCGCCCGACCCGGCTCGGCGCCCTGGTCGTCGAGCGCGCGCGGCGCGTCCTGCGCGAGATCGAGGAGGGCGAGAACATGGTGGTGGCGGCACTGGCCGGGCGCACCGGCCGCTTCCGCGTCACCGAGGCGCCGCTGCGGATGCAGGCCGTCGTCGCGCCCGCCGTCCAGACGTTCCACGCCGCCTTCCCGGAGATCGAGTTCAGGCTCCGCACTGCCGCCTGGCGCGACGGCGTGCGGAGGCTCGCCGACGGCCGGAGAGCGCATCGCGCTGTCGGCAAACCAGCCGGCGTCCACCCGCTCGCGGCCGTAGCGATCGACGGCGATGTCGCGCAGCGGCTTGTCGGACCGCCGACCGGCCGCCGCCGGATCGCCTTCGCCGTCCTCCGCCGCCATGCCCCGCTCCGGACCGCTCATCGGCTGGGCCCGGACGCGTCCCGCGCCTTTACCACCGGATCGCGGCCCTCAGCATCACCCCGTGCTCGGGCGGCTCGTTGCCGTTCGCCGCTTCCTGGCGCGTCGCGTCGAGATTGACCTCGAAGCCGGGGTCGCCCTCGATCGCCGAGGTCAGCCGCCAGCCGATGCGCCAGTCCCGCGCGCTGTCCGAGAGACCAAACCCGGCATTCGGCGGGCCGGTGAAGCGGTCGCCGAACAGCGGCAGGCCGTAGCCGAGCTCGCCCTGGAGGCCCCGCGCCGCCGCGAACTCGCCGTCGGGCGAGAGCCCGCCCGCATCGCGCGCGCCCCACAGCCGCTCCGCCGCGCTCGACGTGGCGCCCAGCGTGGGGCTGAGCGAAAACGAGAGCCCGCGCCCGCGCTCCCCGGGCCCAAGCCGCACCGCACCTGATGCGCCCCATTCCTCGTAGCCCTGGTCCGCGTGCGCGACCAGCATCCGCGTCGTCGCCTCGACCGACAGGCCCGACACCGGGTCGGTCCAGGACACC
>MPMT01000040.1 GCA_002238645.1 Alphaproteobacteria bacterium bin52
GCAAGCGACAGGAACTGCTCAAGGCCACAGAGGCTCTTCTTGAACCCATTGCCGTAGCCACAAGGCGCGAGAAGAACCGTCTCAAGGGAGCCGACAAGATCGGGGAACGGGTCGGCAAGGTCATCGGAAAGTACAAGATGGCGAAGCACTTCACGTGGTTCATCGACGATGATGGTGTCTTCATATACCAGCGCGACGAAGCCTCCATCGCCGCCGAGGCCAAACTCGACGGCCTCTCCGTGATCCGCACCAGTCTGCCGGCCAGCGACCTCGATGGCCCCGGCACGGTGCGCGCCTACAAGCGGCTCAGCTCCGTGGAACGGGCCTTCCGCAGTCTCAAGACCGTGGATCTCAAGGTCCGTCCCGTCTACCACCGCACCGAACCCCGGGTCCGTGCCCACGTCTTCCTGTGCATGCTCGCCTACTACGTGGAATGGCACATGCGCCAGAAACTCAAACCCATGCTGTTCGACGACGAGGATGCCGAAGGCGCCGAGGCCCGGCGTCCGTCCGTCGTGGCGCCGGCAAAGCTGTCGAAGAGCGCCCAGGACAAGGCGGCAGAGAAGAGAACGCCCGAGGGCGATCCGGTGCACAGTCTGCGCACTCTCATCGACGATCTCGCCACCATCACCCGCAACACCGTCGCGCCCCAGCTCCCGGGCGCCGAACCCTTCCAGGCCATTGCCCGGCCCACGCCGCTCCAGACGAAAATACTCGACCACCTCGGCGTGCGGCTGCTCCGTTCTCAGTAGGCTCCGTGACCCGGTCAGAGGATGTGCTGGCCCCCGGTGACGAAGATCTCGGTCCCGGTAACGTAACCGCTGTCGGGGGAGCAGAGATAGTGAACGGTCGCCGCAACATCCTCCGGCTCGCCAAGGCGATGCAGCGGAATCCTCGGGATCAGCATGTCGGTTTCCGGAGAGAGCATCGCGGTCCGGATTTCACCTGGCGCCACCGCATTGACCCGGACACCGAGTTCGGCAAACTCGTTGGCAAGCTCCCGGGTAAGCGCGGAAAGCGCCGCCTTGGAGGTGCTGTAGGCCGATCCGGCGAACGGGTGGACCGCGTGACCGGCGATCGAGGTGATGTTCACCACCGCTCCCCTGCCCCGGGACAGGGCCGGCGCAAGGCCGCGCGCCAGCCGGAGAGGAACGAAGAAGTTGAGCTCGAAGACCTGTCGCCAGGCGTCAAGGTCACCGTTCAGGCAGCCGAGTCGCTCCTTGACCGGCGACTTGGGTGACCAGCCGGCGTTGTTGACCAGCGCATGCAGCGGCCGGTCGGCCAGAAGCCCGTTGGCGCGCTCGAGAAACTTGTCCAGACTTCGGGGGTCTCCGAGGTCGGCAGTGATGTGGTGCGACCAGTTCGGATCGCGCCGGCACTCTTCCGGCGGTTCATCGCGCGAGCAGGTGATGATGTCCCAGTTGCGTTCGCTGAAGAGTGCGACGGTTGCGTGTCCGATTCCCCGGCTGGCCCCGGTCAGAAGCAGCGTTCGTCGCGAGTCATCCATGGCAGCACCCCGGCGCGGTGAGGGACCGGACCGTTCCCGTCACGGCACCGGTCCGACAGGAAGCACGATCATGCGAACCGCCATACTCACCGTTCTCCTTGCGTTTGTCATCTTCGCACCGCCGGTCGATGCGACGGAGGTCTCGACCGAGCACTACCGGGTGAGGGTGGTGACCGTCGCCGACGGGCTTGCCCATCCGTGGGGCCTCGCCTGGCTGCCGGACGGGCGCATGCTCGTGACCGAGCGCCCTGGCCGCCTGCGGCTGGTCACGCCCGAAGGTGAGGTCTCCGAACCGGTCGCGGGCCTGCCGTCCGTCGCCGCCGGCGGTCAGGGCGGACTGCTCGATGTCCTCGTCGACCCGGGCTTCGCGGACTCCGGCATCATCTACTTCACCTATTCCGAACGGGATCACGACGGTCGCGGCACCACGGTGGTGCGCGCCGTGCTTGACGGCATGACATTGCGGGACCCCGTGGTCCTGTTCCGTCAGATCCCGAAGAGCGGCGGCGGCCGGCATTTCGGCTCACGACTGGCGCTGGCGCCGGACGGAACCCTGTTTATCACCATCGGCGACCGCGGCCAGGCGGAACTGGCGCAGTCGCTCACTGTCAACCGGGGCCAGGTGATCCGTGTGACCACAGACGGAAGGGTGCCCGACGACAACCCGTTCGCCGGCAGGGCCGACACCCGTCCGGAGATCTGGTCGTACGGCCATCGCAACCCCCAGGGAGCTGCCGTGCACCCTGAAACGGGGCAGCTGTGGATCCACGAGCACGGAGCCCGGGGCGGCGACGAAATCAACCTGCCGCTGCCCGGCAGAAACTACGGATGGCCGGAGATCTCCTACGGTACCCACTACGACTGGAGCAAGATCGGCGTTGGACATGCCAGGGAAGGAATGGAACAGCCGCTTCACTACTGGGACCCGTCGATCGCGCCGTCGGGCATGACCTTCGTGACCGGCACGCCGTTCGGCAAGTGGCGGGGCAACCTTCTGATCGGCGCGCTGAAGGACCGGATGCTGGTCCGAGTGACGCTCGACGGCGACCACCGGGTGACGGGCGAGGAACACATGCTGGAGGAACTCGGGGAACGCGTCCGCGACGTACGCCAGGGCGCCGACGGACATATCTACCTGCTGACCGATTCCCGCAACGGCCGGATCCTGAGGCTGGAACCTGTCACCGACTGACGCCGGCGCCGGTCACGGATACAGGCGCGCGACCGTCCAGCCGGTCCGGGTGCTCTCGAACCGGAACCGGTCGTGCAACCGGTGATCACCCTGTTGCCAGAACTCGATCCGATCGGGCAAGACACGAAACCCGCTCCAGGATTCGGGCCTGGGAATGTCATCGCCCGGGTGCGCGCGCTCAAGCTCCGCAACCGCCTGCAACAGCACCTCGCGGCTGGCGAGCGGCTGCGACTGGCGCGATGCCAGCGCACCGATGCGGCTGATCCTGCCACGGCTTGCGAAATAGGCGTCGGCCTCCGCATCGGTCACCGATTCAACCGGGCCTTCCACCCGGACCTGGCGTCCCAGCGCCTTCCAGTGAAAGCACAGCGCAGCCTGCGGACTGGCGGCCAGTTCCTCTCCCTTGCGCGAGTCGAGGTGGGTGTAGAACACGAATCCTCGCCGGTCCGCCCCCTTCACCAGTACCATGCGGACCGACGGACGCCCGTGGCCGTCGGTCGTCGCAAGCGCCATGGCGTCGGGTTCCGGTTCCCCGGACGCCTGGGCTTCGGCGTACCACCGGTCAAACAGTGCAAAAGGATCGTCAGTGTCCGGCTCGAACATGATGCTCCGCATCCACGGACGACGCGCTGGATCACGCTCGTCCTGTACATCCACCCATCCGGTGCGGTATTGTCACGACGAATTTGGGCCTGTCCAGACCAATCGTACAGTCCGGTCCTTGCCGGTACGCCGCCATCACGGGAGACCCTGGTAATGGTTCGTCAATTTGCACTAGTCGCAGCGCTGGTTTTCGGCTTGGCTGCCTGCCAGACAGGCGGGCCAAAACAGGGAGCCGGAACGCTTCTCGGCGGGATTACCGGAGCGGTCGCCGGTTCCCAGTTCGGGTCGGGAGACGGCCGGGTCGCCATGGCGGCCGCGGGAGCGCTGCTCGGCGCCCTGATCGGTTCGGAGATCGGCGCCTCGCTTGATCGTGCCGATCGCCTTGCAATGGATCAGGCAACTCAGTCGGCGCTGGAAAGCCAGCCGTCGGGAACCCAGGTCGGCTGGAGCAACCCGGACTCAGGCAACTTCGGCACCATCGTTCCGGAACCGGCCTTCCAGGACACGACCGGTCGCTATTGCCGGGAGTTCCAGCAGTCCATCACGGTCGGTGGAAAGAGCGAGTCCGGCTATGGAACCGCCTGCCGTCAGCCGGACGGCAGCTGGCAGATCGTCAACTAGGGCACTGCACCTGCCTCGGTTGTCAGGGTGGGAGACAGTCCATGAGCAGGCCGGACCACGAAGGGGATCTGCGCGCCATCACCGGTGTGCTCGAGGAGTACTTCGACGGGCTCTACGAAGGCGACCTTGACGCCTTTGCCCGGGTGTTTCACGAGCACGCCCATCTCTATGCGACCGACGGCCAGAGCGTGACCGACTGGCCGCGCGCGGAGTACTTCGAACGGATCGCGGCCCGCCCGTCCCCGGCCTCCGAGGGCCTGCCTCGCCATGACCGGATCGTGTCCATTCACCGGGCCGGCCCCGACACCGCGCTCGCCACGGTCAACTGCGCCATCCCGCCACGGTACTTCACCGACTACCTGACACTTCTCAGGATCGGTTCGGACTGGCGCATCATCTCCAAGACGTTTCATACCGACGTTCACGAGTAGCGGCGGCGCTTGGCCCCGCCGTGCCCTGACAAATGTGCATGGTGTCGGGCTGGGGTACGATCAGTCCATCGTACCCCAGGCAGATCACGCCATCGGAAGTCTCCTGCGTTTGGGTCTGGTCACGGCCGCTGTATTTCGCCTGGGGTGTGTTCCCGAGGGTGGTGCAGGAGCACAGGCTTCCGACTTCTACCGGCAAGGCGGATGGGACGAAGAAGGCGTGATCGCCTCTCGTCAAGCAACACCCCTGCCATGTTGACGGAGCGATCGAGCGCGATCGGCACTAGAACATATCCGTTCCTGATTCCCACTCAAGCTAAGCGCAACTTGAGTAGCCGTTCCGGCATTGGCGGCGTCCTCAGGGCCACGTAGACCAGTCTGGGGATGATGTCGGGCAGGTCGAAGCGACGATTGAACCGGTACTCGAACTCCGCAAGATAGCGCCGTGCATACTTGGTCGGGAAAAATACGCAGGGATGTGAAGCAGAGGCCTGAAGACGGCCTCGGTCAGACGCAGGTAAGCAGGATGTAGTTCTTGGTCTATGAAGATCAGCCGGCCATAGTCATCTTGGACGCAAATTTCTTCGTCGTGCCAGTCTCGGCTACAGATCTCGTCAGCGTGTCGATAGGCGTTGTCGAGGTGGGCTCGTTGCGAGTGCAGCAGACGTGAGAGCTCTACGTTTCGGGATGCGTACAGCCGCTGAAGGCTGTTCAGGTAGGTCGTGTATGCGTCCGCAGAAAAGAATCGCTGAGGGCAGGCCTCGAGATATTTCCACAGGGACAGGAAACGCGTTTCTCTGGTGGTGCGCAACGCAGGAAAAGCGTCCATCAACTTCGAGGCCCGTCGGGCATGGACATCGCGAAGCAGGGGATTGAGTTGATCGAGGGCGGCGGAATTCACGTGCTTATCGGCAGGATACCGATGGCCGACTGCAGTCGACCGGATGGGAACAGGATTTGTACACGGGTGTGTCCCTCGATGGGAGGGAGGACGGAAGGCAACCGGGCGGCGGCCCGGTGTCGTGTCCCGTCGTGGCGGACGGGAGCGATACGGCGGCGGGCGAGCAAGGATGACAACATCTTTCGGAGGTGGTGATTGCCGGAAGCGCGCGGGCGACAATGTTCAACGTTTGGGCCTGCCATGGTGCGGATGGGTCGTTCGGAGGAACGCTAAGGGGCGAAGAGGGGTGGAGACTCTCACGGTGAAGCTTGTGGGGTCTGACTGCTATAACATTGCGGCTCACAAGACGGAATAGGTGCGAAGCCTGGCGCGGATTTCGGCCTGGGGCAGCCGGCGGCGAGGATGTTCGGCGATTTGTTGGAGCCCGACGGTTAAGGCGTTCTGGTCAAGGATATGATGCTCATGAAGGCGATCGAGGAGCCAAAGGACGCCGTGGCATTTGACAGCCTCCTCGAGCGCCAGGGCGCGCAGCGGGCCGTCTCCGGAGAGCAGTGTCCATGAGTTGGATTTGGAGAGGGCGAGCGCGAAGCTGTCGGGAAGCGAGAGGCTGCGCCGTGCGCGGCGATACTCGAGAGCGAGCGCGACGGCGGGACCGTCCAGCTCCTCAACGCGGAGCCCCATTTCGATCAGTGCTGGCCCGCCGTGATTTCTGAGTTCTCGCTCGTAGAGCAAGTCGGGCACGGCGAACTCGAACGGCAGACGAAAAACGGGCTCGAGGAACGAACCGCGTTCGAGGTCGATCAGTACCGAGGTGTCGGAGACGAGCACCGGCATGGGAATCAGGGGCTGGCGGAAGCCGCTTCCATGCCGGGCGGCTCGTCCATGAGCTGGATGAGCTCGTGGACCGAGTGTCCGAGTAATTCGGCGGCTCTGGACTCGGAGATGGCGCCTTCCGCCAAGGCACGGAAGCATAGACGCTCGAAACGCTTGGGCTCTTCGCCCTTCATTGCCCAGGGTTCCCTGTAGGGTGGACTGCGCCAGCCCCGGCGGTTGAATTCGTTGAACAGCCGCCGGAACAGGGGATTGGCGAAGATCCCCAAGTCCTTGCAGCGGTAGGTGAGGGCCTGCACGCTGACCCCGAAGATCTGTTTGAGGTCGAACAGCTCGCTCCAGCCGATGGACTTGCGATGCTTGCCGATCTCCGCGCGCAGCGTCTCGGCCGGTATCAGGAAGGCGCCGGCAAAACGGTGGGCGGCCTTTTCATCATCGAGCTTCTGTGGAACATCCAGGAACATGTGGCCGAGTTCGTGTGCGACCGTGAAGCGCTGGCGCTCCCCCGAGTCCCGTCGATTGACGACGATGACCGACGCGATGCTTCGGTCTTCACGACGAACCCGGGCCGTAAGACCGTCAATGTTGGTAAGGGACATGGAAAGGACCTTGACGCCGCGTTCCTCCAGAAGCTCAACGAGATTTGGGATGGGGTCGAGTCCGAGTCCCCAGTGGCCGCGGAGGCCGAGCGCCGCCTGTTCCGCTTCCGCCACGTCGTGAAGTACGGGCCAGGGGGCGTCGCGCGGCATGTCCCGGGCGACGGTAGGCAGGCAGAGAATTTCCTCGACCGTGAGATAGCGCTCCAGCAGATCGAGCACCTTGGCCTCGACCTGTGCTTCTTCCCGTTTGCTCGTCAGACGCTTTCTCCGGAAGTCGACGGCTTCCAGGGCGATCTCGCTGTCGCTTGCCAGGTAATCGACGGATACGTCGAGAGCGTTCGCGAGGACGATGAGAACGCCGGAGCTCGGCATGGACTCGTCGCGCTCGTACTTGCTGATTGCCTGCGCCGAGACACGGTTGTCGATTCTGGCTTCGAGATCACGAAGAGAAAGGCCCGCCGCACGGCGTGACACCCTAATACGTTGGCCTATAGACATTTTCTCCTCCCTCTCACGAGTTGACATTTTCCATGAATTCTTGAGAGTTGTCAAATCAAGGGCTTGAAAAGGGTTGGAGCCGTTCCCATGTCATGGAGCGAACCTGTGCTTTGTGTACCGAGGAGAAGTGCCGCGCGGCGCTGCTCCGGTTGCGCTGGCCGGACGGCTTGGTCTGCCCCTGCTGCGGCCATCGCGGGCATTGCGTGCTGGCGGGGCGCGGGCTCTATCAATTCAACCGGTGCAAGAGGCAGACATCGCCCACGGCGGGCACGATCTTCCAAGCGACCAAGCTGGCGCTAACACTCTGGTTCGCCGCCATCCTCCTGATCGTGACGGCGAAGAACGGCATCTCGTCGGTGGAACTCGGCCGCCGTCTCGGGATCAAGCAACCGACGGCCTGGGCCGTGAAGCACAAGATCATGGCGGTCATGGCGCGGCGCGAAGGGGAGACGGCGCTTACGGGGCGGGTCGAGATGGACGACGCCTATCTCGGCGGGGCGCGCTCCGGCAGCAAGCGGGGCCGCGGCGCGGCGGTTGTGACGGATTGGCTGGGCTGCTGGAGCGCACTCGACGAGATCGCCTGCAGCCATCAGGCAATCCGCACCGAGTCGGGCCGACAGGCGGCCCGCAGGGCGCCGTTCAAATGGGTGAACACGACGCTCGGCAACATCAAGTGCGCGATCACCGGGACCTATCGCAAGCTCGGCCCCGATCACGCCGAGCGCTACCTCGCCAGTTTCGCCTGGCGCTATCAACTCAAGACAATGATCCCGCGTTTCGTCCATAGCGCCGCACGCACCGAGCCCATGCCCTATCGCCCCCTCATCGCCCGATGACTTTCAGGGATAAGTAGGAACGGATATGCTCTAGTAGCTGCGCGCTTCCTCGACGATACGGTGCACAGGAACCCCTCCGAGGCTGTGGGTTTCCTGGAATGCTGTCAGGGCGTTGATCGCGCTTCGCACCCTGGCAGAATCGCGTTGGCGGAACGGGACCAGTTCGGTGACTGGGCGACCGTGCATGGTGATGACGAAGCGTTCGCCAGCCTCGACGCGCCGGAGCGGCCCGTGAAAACGGCTCTTGGCCTCAAATGCACCGATTTCGGACACGGCATGCGCCTCCAGAACGGACCCTCTTTCGTTCTGGCAGTCGCAGACTGGTCCAAACAGGTGTCGCCGACAAGCGGGAAAGACACGAAGGCGGTGCCGCGCGAAGAGGTTCCGGGGATCAGCAGGTCCGGAGTCCCGGAGCCGACCGGTGCGTCAGGCGGAGCCCGCGTCCCGATCGGGACGTTCATGAGAGCAGGTTCAACGGTTGCGCCGGTGGCCTGACCGGTGAGCGGGGCGACGGTAGTGATCACGCTGTCGGAAGCGGAACGGCGCGGGCCAGTGGACGGCCCGGAGGACCGGCGCGTCGGGCGCGGAGTGTCTTGGCTGCCGCGGACGGGCTTGGGAACTGGACGAGCGACGAGCACTCCTGTCCGCAACCCCCGCTACCGCTCGGCGGCAGACGCACATCACCCGGCCCCCGGGAATCCGGATGTCTATCCCAGCATCATCCTGTTCAGGCGCAGACGCAGCGCGTTCAGCCTGATGAAGCCGTGGGCGTCACGGTGATCGTAGTCGCCCTCGCCTTCCTCGAAGGTCACGTAGTCGGCCGAGTACAGGCTCTTCTCGGCCTTCCGCCCGACCACGCTCGTGTTCCCCTTGTACAGCTTGAGCCGCACCACTCCGGTGACATGGCGCTGGCTGAAGTCGATTGCCGCCTGCATCATCTCGCGCTCCGGCGAGAACCAGAACCCGTTGTAGACCAGTTCGGCGTAGCGCGGCATCAGCTCGTCCTTCAGATGCGCCATGCCCCGGTCGAGCGTCAGGCTCTCCATCGCCCGGTGGGCAACATGCAGGATGGTCCCGCCCGGTGTTTCGTAGAGCCCCCTGTTCTTCATCCCGACGAACCGGTTCTCCACCAGGTCAAGCCGGCCGATGCCATTCTCGTACCCGAGCTCGTTCAGCCGCGCGAGCAAGGTCGCCGGGCTCAGTTCGACCCCGTCGATCGAGACGGCATCACCACACCGGAAACCGACCTCGACATAGGTCGGCCGGTCCGGCGCGTCCTCCGGCGCCCTGGTTCGCGACCAGATGTACTCCTCGCCCTCGACCCAGGGATCCTCCAGCACCTTGCCCTCGCTGGATGCGTGCAGCAGGTTGGCATCAACCGAGAACGGCGCCTCGCCGCGTCTGTCGCGCGCTATCGGTATCTGGCGCGACTCGGCGTAGTTCAGCAGGTCGGTCCGCGACGCGAGTTCCCATTCCCGCCACGGCGCGATGATGCGGATATGCGGATTGAGTGCGTAGTAGCTGAGCTCGAAACGCACCTGGTCGTTGCCCTTGCCGGTAGCGCCATGGGCAACGGCGTCGGCACCGGTCTCGGCCGCAATCTCGATCTGCCGCTTGGCAATCAGCGGCCGGGCGATCGAGGTTCCGAGCAGGTAGGTCCCCTCGTAGAGGGCATTGGCGCGAAACATCGGAAACACGAAGTCGCGGACGAATTCCTCCCTCAGATCCTCGACATAGATTTCCGATATGCCCATCAGCCGCGCCTTCTGGCGCGCCGGTTCCAGGTCCTCGCCCTGGCCCAGGTCCGCGGTGAAGGTCACGACCTCGCACCGGTAGGTATCCTGGAGCCACCGCAGGATGATCGACGTGTCCAGTCCGCCGGAATAGGCGAGCACCACCTTCCTGATCTGATCGGCCATTGCATTTCCCCGCGTCATCTCTCACCGGCTGCCCGGCGCGGCAGTATAGGGTCCGCGACCGGACCGGCAACCGGTCGATGTCAATTGCTGGCGGGGCGTCTGCAGGGGGCGGCGCCGGAGGCGCCTGACTGGAGTTGTTCCGGAAACGGGAACGCGACTACTCGTTTCGCAGCATCGGCGCTGCCCTCACGCCCAGGACCCGCCACAAGCCGAGCAGGCCGAGCCCGACGGTGCAAGCGAGGCTGGCGAGCGTTGCCACCAGGATCGTCTGCATGCTCAACACGTAGCTCTCCGCGCGCATGAGCTCGGTGACCACGAACCTGCCGATCACCGACCCGAGGACGGCGGCAACCAGCGCGGTCAGCAGGCCGAGCACCGCGTGTTCGGCCAGGTAGGAAACCACGATCCTGGACCTGGTCGCACCGAGCACCTTCAGGATCACTGCGTCGTGCACCCGGCGCTGCTGCCCGGTGAAGACCGCCCCGGCCAGCACCAGCACACCGGCGAGCAGGGTGACGCTCGCGGTCCCCTGCACCGCCAGCGCGACCGCCTCGATGATGCGCGTGGCATTGCGCAGCGCGTCGCGCACGCTGATCGCGGAGACGTTGGGAAAGGCGTCGATCACTGCGCCCTGCACCGCCTCCTCCGCCTCCACCCCGTCGGCGTAGACGGTCGCAATCACGCTGTGCGGCGCGCGTTCGAGCACGCCCGGGGAATAGACGATGACGAAGTTCATCGCGAGGCTTCGCCACTCGATGTTCCTCAGGTTGGCGATGGTGGCGGTGATCTCGCGCCCGAACAGGTTGACCGTGATGCTGTCGCCGAGCCCGACGCCGATCCCCCGGGCCACGGCGGCGTCAAACGACATCAGCGGCGGACCGGCATAGGTCTCCGGCCACCAATCCCCGGCGGTGATCTGTGCTCCCGCCGGTTCCGCCGCCCTATAGGTCAGCCCGCGTTCACCGCGGAGCGCCCAGGCGACTTCCTCGTCGGGCTCGACCTGGTCCGCCGGGACACCCGCGACCCGCACGATCCGTCCCTGCACCATCGGCGTGCGCTCGAACCGGGTCACGCCGGGAACCGAGCTGACCACCTCGATGAACCGGTCAGCCTGGTGCGGCTGTATGTCGAGGAAGAAGTAGGACGGGGCCTCGTCGGGTATCCGCGTGCCGAGCTGGTGAAGCAGGTTGAAATGCACCAGGCCGACGGTCACCAGCACCGTCAGGCCCAGGCCCAGCGACAGGATCAGCGCAGGCGCGGGGCTGCCCGGCCGGTGCAGGTTGGCCATGGCCATCCGCATCTCCGGGTTGCGCAGGTGCGGTATCCGCCGCAGCAGCCGCACCAGCAGCAGTCCGCCGCCGCCGAACACCACCAGGACGCCGACAGCCCCGACAATGAACCAGAGCGTCAGGCCGCGGTCGGGGCTGGTGAGCAGGGCAAGCGCGGCGAGGCCAGCGGACGCGCCCGCCGTGATCAGCAGCGCGCCTGTCCCGGGCCAGCCGCCGGGCGGCGCGATGCTGGCGCGAAACAGGTGTGCCGCCCGGATGGCCCTGGTCTTGCCCAGCGGCCAGGCCGCAAAGGCCAGCGTCGTGCCGTAGCCGAAGACGGCCGCGACCGCGACCGGCTCCCAGTAGAAGCCGGCTGGAAGCGCGACCGGAAACAACCCGCTGATCAGCATCGAGACCACCGGAGGCACAACCAGACCGACCAGTCCGCCGAGCACGATGCCGACGGTTGCCAGCACCAGCGACTGGACCAGGTAGATCGCGAAGATCAACCGACCCGGTGCACCCAGGCATTTCAGGATCGCGATGGTACCGGTCCGCCGTTCGATCAGGGCGCGGACCGCGTTGGCAACCCCGACTCCCCCGACCAGAAGTGCCGTCAGACCCACGAGGGTCAGGAACAGCGACGCGCGGTCGATGAAGGTCCGGAACCCTGGAGCCGCTCCGGTGGTATCGCGGATCTCGAAGCCGCTGTCGGCAAACTCCCGCCTCAAGGTGCCGACCGCCGGACCGGCCTCGCCGCGGACGCGAACGCGGTACAGGAAATCAACCAGGCTCCCGACGGTCACCAGTCCGGTCTGCCCGAGACCCGCAGCCGAGATCATCAGTCTCGGACCGAGCGCGGTGAACCGGATGGTCCGGTCGGGTTCGCTCTCGATCTCGCCGCGAATCTCGAACTCGCCGGTGCCGACCAGCACCCGGTCGCCGACGGCAAGGCCCAGTCGCAGCAGCAGCGCCGGGTCGGCAACGGCGCCGTGTACCCCCTCGCGCGCCGCCAGAGCGTCCGACAGCGCCATCCCGTCTGTCAGCACCAGGGAGCCGTAGAGCGGGTAGAGGCCGTCAACGGCCTTCAGTTCGATCAGGCTGTGCCCGTCTCCACTCGCGGGGCGCGCCATGGCGCGCAGGCTTGTGGCCTCGGAGACCTCCCCGAATTCCCCGAGCCGGTCGCGGTCCCGCTGTTCCATCGGGCGATGGAGCACGGTGACCGAAACGTCGCCGCCAAGCAGCAGCCGCGCATCGCGGACGATACCGCTGCGCATGGCCTCGGACACCGATCCGACGCCGGCGATAGCGGCCACGCCCAAGGCAAGGCAGGCGATGAAGATCCGGAAATGGCCCAGGCCGCCGCGCAGTTCCCGGGCCGCCAGCGTGACCGCCAGGGAGACCGGGATCATTGCCCGTCACCGTTAGGGGCAGCGATCCGGCCGTCGGCCATGGCAAGGATCCGGTCGCAGCGCGCGGCCAGGTCACGGTCGTGGGTGATGAGAACCAGGGTGGTGCCGTGCTCGGCCTGCAGGTCGAACAGCAGGTCCATCACGCCGGTGCCGGTCACGCTGTCGAGGTTGCCGGTCGGCTCGTCCGCCAGCAGCAGCGCCGGCTGCCCCACGAAGGCCCGGGCGATGGCGACCCGCTGCTGTTCGCCGCCCGAGAGCTGGTCCGGATAGTGTCCGACGCGGTGACCCAGTCCGACCAGGCCGAGACTGTGACGGGCGCGGTCGAAGGCGCCGGAAACACCGGCCAGTTCGAGCGGAATGGCCACGTTCTCGAGCGCCGTCATGGTCGGGATCAGGCGAAACGCCTGGAACACGATTCCCACCGTATCGCGGCGGAAGGTGGCGAGCCGGTCCTCGTCCAGACCCGCGAGGTCGTGCCCGGCAACCCGCACGTCACCCGATGTGACGCCCTCGAGCCCCGCCATCACCATCATGAGCGTGGACTTGCCGGCGCCGGAGGGGCCGACGACCCCGATGGTTTCCCCGGTCCCGATCCGCAGACTGATACCCTGCAGTATGCTAACTTCGCCGGCAGCGCTGACGAGGCTGAGGTGCACGTCATCGAGTTCGATCAGGGCCGGCAGCGGGCTCGCGGGTGCAGCCATGGTCATGGAGGTCTCTCGGGACACGGGGGCATGTGGAAGCGCAACATTACTACCACGCTGTGGCCGGTTCTCGCAGTGTTGCTGTCGGTGCTTGCGACCCCGCTCGATGCCCGGGAACTGCGGCTGCTCGCCTTCGGCGACAGCCTGACCGCCGGATACGGACTCGCCGAATCCGAAGGCTTCACGGTCCGACTGGAGACGGCACTGAGAGCGCGCGATCACCAGGTCACGGTCATCAACGCCGGGCGGTCCGGCGATACCAGCACCGGTGGGCGCACCCGACTTGACTGGTGGCTCGAGGAGGCACCGGACGCGGTCCTGCTCGAACTCGGGGCGAACGACGGACTGCGCGGCATCGACCCTGCGCTCACGCACGAGAACCTCGACTGGATCCTGAACCGGCTCGATGCGGCCGGACTGCCGGTCCTGCTCGCCGGAATGGAGGCGCCGGCCAACTACGGGCCCGAATACGCGGACGAGTTCCGCTCCGTCTTCGCCCGGCTCGCCGAGCGTCATGACGTGGTCTGGTACCCGTTCTTTCTCGAGGGGATCGCAACCCGTCCGGAACTCAACCAGCGCGACGGCATCCACCCCAATCCACGCGGGGTCGACGAACTGGTCCGCCGCATCCTCCCGTTCGTCGAGGAACTGCTGGCCCGTGTCCCGGCGCCGCGCTGACGGAGGCATGATGCGGCGGCTGTTTGTGGCGGTGACAGTACCCGAACCCGTGCGCCGGCACCTGTCACTGCTTGCCGGCGGCATCCCGGGCGCCCGCTGGGTCGCCGCGGACAACCTGCACATCACACTGCGCTTCATCGGGGAGGTCGACGGCGCACTCGAGCAGGACATCGTCGACGCACTGGCCGGGCTGCACCAGCCCGGCTTCGATATCAGGCTCGAGGGTGTCGGTCAGTTCGGGAGCGCCACATCGGTCCGCTCGCTGTGGGCCGGCGTGGCGCCATGCCCGGAGCTCCTGCAGTTGCACCGCGCCGTGCACCGGGCGGTCAGCCTCGCCGCAGCGCTCGCCGACCGTCGCAGGTTCCTGCCGCACGTGACCCTGGCACGCCTGAAAGGGGCAGGCCCGCAGACGGTTGCCGGCTGGCTCGGCGCGCAGGCGCAGTTCCGGTCGACCGCATTCCGGGTCACGGAGTTCGTGCTGTTCGACAGCCGGCTCGGTCGCAAGGCGGCGCACTACACGCCGGTCGTGGAGTTTCCGCTGCTTGAGCGGTGAGCGCACCCGCTTGGCATGTCGCCCGGGCGGTGCCACCCTGTCCGGATGATCCGCACCGTCGCAGCAGCTGCGCTTGCCTGTGTCATCGGGTGGACACCCGCAAACACGGCGGAGGTCCGCGTTGACATGCAGCTGGTGCTGGCGGTGGACTCCTCGGCCAGTGTCGATGCCAGCGAGTTCGCCCTCCAGATCAACGGAATGGCGCACGCGTTCCGCTCACCCGAAGTGATCGAGGCGATCCAAAGCGGGTACTTTCGAGCGATCGGCGTCACCCTGATCGAGTGGTCGAGTTACAACCTGCAGCAGGTGGACATTCCCTGGACCCTGGTCGATGGCCCGGCCGCGGCCCGGGTTCTGGCGGAACGGATCAGCTCGCTGCCGCGGTCGGTGGAGACCGGAGCGACCTCGATTTCGGGTGCGCTGCTGTTCGCCTTCGAACTGTTCGAGACCGGACCGTTCCGCGGCACCCGCCGCGTCATCGACGTTTCCTGCGACGGGCGCAACAACAACGGCAGCGATGTCGACCTGGTGCGCAACCTCGTGCTGGCCCGGGGGATCACCGTCAACGGGCTCACCATCCTGAACGAGCACCCCACCCTGGACATCTACTTCCGCCGCAATGTGATCGGCGGCAGCGGCGCCTTCGTCGAGGTCGCCAACGACTACGACGTTTTCGCCGAGGCGTTTACCCGCAAGCTGGTCCAGGAAATCCGCAATGTTCCGGTCGCGGCCCTCACGCCGCTTCCGCACGCAGCGCCGCAAACAGCGACTCTACGTCACGCGTATCGTTGAACAGATAGGGACTGACCCGGATCGCACCGCCGCGCAGGCTGATGTAGACACCCCGGGCCGCGAGCCGGCGGTCGAGATCGGGCGGAGGCGGCCCGGACCCGCGAAGTCCGATGAAGTGCCCGATCCTGAACCGGGCGGGCGGGACGGTGTATCCCGCCTCGACGGCCCGCTCCGCGATCTCGTCAACGAGCGGGCGCAGTGTCCGCGCCACCTCGCCGACACCCCACCGGGTCAGCTGTTCGAGCGCGGCCTTGACCATCGGGACATGGATCATGCTGTTGCTGGCGCCCATGTCGAAACGCCGTGCACCGGCATCGAACCGGTCGGAATACCCGATCCGTTGCGTCATCGGCGGCGCGCCGGCGCGCGGCCTGTGGTTGAGTTCCAGCGGCTGACCCTGCTGGCGGTGCGGCGCCACGTAGGAGAACCCGGTGCAGTCGGGGCACAGGAGCCACTTGTACGCCGAGACCACGACGAAGTCCGCACCGATCCGCCCGACATCGGTCGGACTGGCGCCCATGGACTGGGTCGCGTCCACGACCAGCGGAATGCCGCGGTCCCGGCACAGGCCGCCGACCTTTTCCAGGTCGACCAGCGAGCCGTCAGTCCAGTGGCAGTTGGGCAGTGCGACCAGGCCGCAGGCCGGACCGATCGCATCCATCACCGCCGACGTCCAGTCGAAGTTCTCCGGCCGGGGCACGATCCGCAGACGCGCCTGCGACCGCTGTGCAAGACGTTTCCAGACGTAGTAGTTGGACGGAAACTGCTCGGCGAGCACCACGACATCCTGGCCCGGCGCAAGCGGGAGATTGGCGGCTGCCTGGGCCAGGCCAAAGCTCGTGGTCAGCGTGAGCGCGATATCGTCCCCCGATGCCCCGATCAGGCCAGCGAGCAGCTCGCGGCAGGCTTCGATCTCGCCGTCGATCCTGTGGCGCTCGGGGTCCCACGGCTGTGCCTTGCGCGAGACCGCGCGCCGGCCCGCCTCGGCGCTGGCATGCAGGCAGGGAGACTGGGAGGCCGAGTTGAGCCACACCACGTCGTGAGGGATTTCAAACAGGTGCTTCTGGTTCCCAAGCGGCATGGGCCCATGCCCTCCCCGGCAGCTACAGGTTTTCGGCGACACCGTGGCCGCCCAGGATTGCGGACTGGAGGTTGCGCGGTGACCGGCAGTCACCGACCAGGTGCACCTCGAGCCCGCCGAGTTCGCCCAGGAGCCCGTCACAGGCAATCCGCGGTGTCGCATGCACCACCAGGTCGACCCCCTCGATCGCCGTCTGCTCGAGACTGTACGGGTTGCGCAGCTCAAGAACGCCGTCGGCGAACCGGACGGTTTCCAGTGCGGGCAGAAGCGTGACCCCGGCGGAATGAAGCCTGCGGAACACGCCGATGGCACTGCAGTGATTGACCCCGCCGGCAAAGGCGGGCCGCGACGTCGCCAGGATGACCCGGCGGAAGCTCCGGGCCAGCAGGTCGGCCACGCCGTAGACCGCCGCGGTCTGGTCCTCATCCACCAGCACCGCGCACTCTCCCCGGTGTTCGTGGCCTGCGGCGACCAGGTCGCGGGCCGGAATCATCCGGGGGCCGGGATCGAGACCCGCCGGGAGCCGCTGCACCGAACCCGTGGCCAGCACGACCGCGTCGGCGTCGTAGGAGCGGATACGGTCGGGATCCGCCCGGTGGCCCACGACGATCTCCACGCCGTAGCGCTCGCACATCCGCAACTGGTGCTCGATGATCCGCCCCATCTCGTCGCGACCGGGCAGGTCGGCCTCGAGCCTGAGCGCGCCGCCCGGCCGGGAGCCACCGCAGAACATGGTCACTCCGTGGCCCCGGGCCGCAGCGACCCAGGCGGTCTCGAGCCCGGCGGGCCCGCCCCCGATGACCAGGACCCTTTTCGCGTCGGCTGCCGGTTCCGGCACCCTGTCCGCTTCACCGGCCCGGCCGATGTGCGGCGTGTGGTGGTCGGACACCGGCTTGCCCCGGTGTACTTCGCCCCACGGGAAGTTGTCGAACACGCTCGGCCTGATGTCCCCGGCCTGTCCGCGCATCGCCTTGTTCGCCCACGCGGCATCGGCGATCAGGGCACGGGTCATGCCGACCAGGTCGCCGTAGCCATCGGCCACCACCCTGTCGGCCAGCTCGGGCGTGCCGATGCGCCCCAGCGCCATCACCGGGATCCCGCCGGCGGCCTCGCGCATGCGCCGGTGCAGGTCGATGAAGTGACCGGGCCTGAAGTACAGGTCCGGGACATGGGTCTCGAGACTGAGACTGAAATTGCCCTGGCCGTATGCCAGGTAGTCGAAATCCCCCGTCGCGGCCAGGCGGCGCGTGATCCGTTCCGCCTCGGCGGGGTCGATCCCGCCCGCCACACCCTCGTCGGCCGGCGCCTTCAGGCCGATTGCGAATGAGGAACCGCATGCCGCCCGGATCCCTGCCGCGATCTCGCGAACGAACCTGGTCCGGCCCTCGAGATCGCCTCCGTAGATATCGGTCCGCGTATTCGACGCCGGCGACAGGAACTGCATGATCAGGTACCCGTGGGCGCCATGCAGTTCCACGCCGTCGAAGCCGCAGGCGTGCAGGCGCCGCGCCGTCTCGACGAAGGTTCCGACCACGCGGACGACCTCATCGGTCGACATCACGTGCGGAACCGTCCAGCTGTAGGGGTCGGGCAGATCCGACACGCCGATCGGCGCCTTCGTCGGGTGCCACAGCTGCTGCCGGCCGGGATGCCACAGCTGTCCGATCAACAGCGCGCCCTCGCCCTGCACGTCACGTGCGATGGCGCGGAACGCATCGTCGTTGACCGGTTCGTACCCGATCACGGTCGTCGACTGGGCGATGGCCTCGGGGTCCACCGCGATGATCTCGGTGACCAGCATGGCGGCACCGCCGCGGGCCCGTTCGAGCAGGAAGTTGCGCCACGGATCGGTGATCCGGTTGTCCCTGGCCAGGTTGGTCACAGTGGCGCACAGGCAGACACGGTTGCGCAGCCGTCGGCCGGCCACCACGATCGGCGAGAACAGGGCGGGGAACGCGGGGTCGGTCATGTGGACATCTTCCGTGCCGGGTTGGCGGCGACTGTAGCACCGAACATGCGCGCCCGGGCGGCGGGAACACCGCTCTCCCCGACACCATGCGCATGGGGGAACACCGCGACGGACAACGACGGTGCTGGCACCACCCGGCCCTCACCGGGCAAGTGCGGCCGGGCGACGTGCTGGCGAGGTGGACGGCCCCCGGGGAGCGCTCTCAGGCCACGTTGGTCAGCACGACGGTGCCGCTCGCGCCGAACATGCCCCCCACACCGTGCACCACCGAGATCTCGGCGTCCTCGACCTGGGCCGGGGCCTCGCCGCGCATCTGGCGCACGCCTTCCTGCAACGCGTACATGCCGTACATGCCCGAGTGCATGTAGCTCAGCCCGCCGCCGTTGGTATTGAGCGGCAGCGAACCGCCCGGCCGGGTGTGGCCCTCGGCGATGAACGGCCCCGCCTCGCCTCGGTCGACGAAACCGAGATCCTCCAGGCCGTAGATGGGCAGGTGGGCGAAGGCGTCGTAGATCATCAGGTGATCGACGTCGCCGTGACTGATGCCGGCGGATGCGAACGCCCTCGCCCCGGCAACCCGGAACGCCGCCGAGGAAGTGAAATCGTCCATCTGGCTGATCAGTGGCGTCTCGCCGCTCTCTCCGGTTCCGCGGACGTAGACCGGGGGCCTGCGCATGTCACGCGCCCGCTCGGACCGGGTCAGCACCAGGGCGCCGCCACCGTCGGTGACCAGGCAGCACATCAGCAGCCGGAACGGGTAACAGATCATCCGCGAGCCCAGCACGTCGTCCACTGTGATCGAATCGCGGAAACTCGCACGCGGATTGAGGCCGGCCCATTCGCGCTGCACGACGGCGACCATCGCCAGCGTCTCCTCGGTCAGGCCGTACTGCTTCATGTAGCGCAGCACCGGGATGGTGAACATCGTCGGCGGCCTGGTCACCCCGTAGGGCCGTTCGAACTGCTGCTGGAACAGCGAGGGGAAGATCGACGAGCCGTGCCGGCCGAGCCCCGAGCGCCCGCTTTCGCCGTGGGTGATCAGGACGGTGGTGCAGAGCCCCTCGTTGATCGCGGCGGCGGCATGGCGCACCAGCAGCATGAAGGAACAGCCGCCGACCGAGGTCCCGTCCAGCCACTCGGGCACGATGCCGAGGTAGTGCGCGATCTCGACCGGGTTGTGACCTCCGGTCGCGATTCCGTCGATGTCGCCGAGCTCGAGCCCAGCATCGGCGATCGCGTTGAGCGCCGCGTCGGCATGCAGCTGTACCTGCGACATGGTCGGGACCTTGCCGAGCTCGGTGGTTTCAGAAGCACCGACAATGGCAACGGAGTTGGGCCTCATCTCACGACTCCCGGGCCGGTCTGAACTGGGGCAGGGTGATCTCGTCGTTGATCTTCTCGAAACACACATCGAGCGGCATGTCGAGGACCAGCGCTTCGGGTGTCTGCGCGCACTCCAGGATGTTGCACATCATCTTCGGTCCCTCCTCGAGCAGCGCCACGGCGATGGCGTAGGGCGGCTCGAATCCGGGCGCCGGCAGATGGCTGATGACGTAGCTGTGCAGCGTGGCCCGGCCGGACGCCCGGAATACCGACACGTAGGTCGAGCCACATTTCGGGCAAAAATGCCGCGGCGGGAAGTAGACCGTCCCGCAGGCCTCGCAGCGCTGCAGCCGCAGTTCGCCGCGGCGGGTCCCTTCCCAGAAATGGCTGGTCTCAGGCGTGGGCCGCGGCAGTTCGCGTTCGCCCTGTGGCATGGATTGTCCCCTCCGGTTGGCGCCCGCGGATCAGTCCGCGATCTCCGCGCGTCCGTTGTTCAGCACCACCACGTCGCGTTCGACGACGCGGGAGCGGAACGACACCACCGGGCCGTCCTGCCAGATCTCGGTGCGGATTGTCTCTCCGGGATAGACGGGAGCGGAAAACCGCAGCTGCATCGCCCTGAAGCGGCGCGCGTCGTACCCGCAGCACGTCCTGAGCAGTGCGTGTCCCGCCACGCCCAGCGTGCACAGACCGTGCAGGATCGGCTTTTCGAACCCCGCCGCCCGGGCCACCGCCGGGCTGGCATGCAGCGGGTTCCAGTCACCCGACAGCCGGTAGACCAGTGCCGCCCTGGCCACGGTCGGAAGGTCGACCACCATGTCGGGAGCACGCTCGGGCAGGCGGTGCGGGGCCGGAGCCTCGTCGCTCGGGCCGCCGTAGCCCCCGTTTCCGCGCGCGAATGTGGTCGAGGTCAGCGTGGCAAGCGGCGTCCCGGACCCGGTATCGGTAAGCGTGCGCTCGGTCAGGATCAGCGCACCCTTGCCGGCTCCCTTGTCGACTACCCCGACGATCCGGGAAGCAGCCGAGATCGTCGCCTCGACGGGGATCGGCGCATGCAGTTCGAGCTTCTGCTCCCCGTGCAGGATGCGGACCCAGTCGACGCCGCTCTCGGGGTCGCGCGCCCAGAAGCCGGGGCTGCCCAGGACCACCGCCATGGTGGGCAGGGCGGCAAATCCGTCCGCTTCCTCGAACACGTAGCGCAGCTCGTCCTCGTCCATCGGGTCGGTGCCCAGTCCGACGCCGAGCGCGTAGAGAATGGTGTCGCGCGCGCCGTAGGTCTGCCTGACCTCGTCGAAGGACCAGTTCTTCAGGCGGTGGTAGTCGAAGGTAGCCATGACGTCTCCAGGTGTCAGATCGGATCCCAGCTGAACACGTCCGCCGACCTGTCAAGCGGGTAGAAGTCGGCCGACATCGCCGGGATGGCATGGTCAAGCACGGTTTCCGGCGTCCATCCCTCGGCCCGGTGAACCGAGCGCAACGGACGGGACTGTCCCATCAGGAAGATCTCGTTGTTCCGTACCCCGAAGATCTGGCCGGTCACCGCGGACCGGTCCGAACACAGTGCAACGGCAACCGGCGCGATCTTTGCGGTGGTCATGGTCTTGAGCTTTTCCACCCGCTCCCGCTGTGCCTCGTCACCGATGGGGATGGTGCCGATCATCCGGCTCCAGGCGAAGGGCGAGATGCAGTTCGACCGCACGTTGAACCGCGTCATGTCGAGCGCGATCGACTTGGACAGCCCGGCAATGCCGAGCTTGGCCGCCGCGTAGTTGGCCTGGCCGAAGTTGCCGATCAGCCCGGAGGTCGACGTCATGTGGATGAAAGCGCCGGACTCCTGCTGGCGAAACACCGTCGCGGCCGCCCGGCTGACGTTGAAACTGCCCTTCAGGTGAACCGCAATCACCGAATCCCAGTCGTCTTCGGTCATCCTGTGGAAGATGACGTCACGCAGGATGCCGGCGTTGTTGATGACGACGTCGAGGCGGCCGAACTCGGACATGGCCTGGTCGACCATGCTCTGCGCGGCATCGAAATCCGACACGCTGTCGAAGTTCACCACCGCTGCCCCGCCGACGTCCTCAATCTCCTTTGCCACCTCGAGTGCCGGGATGCGGTCTGCCCCCTCGCCCCGGGTGGTGCCACCGAGGTCGTTGACCACCACCTTCGCACCTGCCGCAGCGAAGGCCAGTGCATAGTCCCGGCCGATTCCGCGGCCGGCTCCGGTCACGAGCGCGACCTTGCCCTCGAGCAGCCTGTCTTGTGTCATGACGCGATTCTCCACGGTTTCACGCCGGGTTGCGTGGCTTGCGCACCGGTCCGGTTGAGAGTACCAAGGCCACACTTAGTTCAAGACGGACCGGTTTTCCATCACCTGCGTGATGGGATCGGAACCCGGCGGGAGGAACGCGATGCTGCGGCGCACGCTGTTCGGCGAGGAGCACGACGCGTTCCGCGACTCGGTCAGGCGTTTCGTCGCCAGCGAGATCACGCCGCACCACGCGCAGTGGGAACGCGACGGGATCGTGAGCCGCGACGTGTGGCGTGCGGCAGGCGAGCACGGGCTGCTCTGCTGCACCGTTCCGGAAGACCGGGGCGGCCCGGGAGGCGATTTCCTGCACAGCGTGGTGGTGATCGAGGAACTGGCCCGGGCAGGCGCCAGCGGCCCCGCGTTTTCCCTGCACTCCGACATCATCGTTCCCTACATCCAGGCCTATGGCAGCGAGGACCAGAAGGTCGAGTGGCTGCCGCGGGTGGCCGCCGGCGAAACCGTCACCGCGATCGGCATGACCGAGCCTTCGGCCGGTTCCGACCTGCAGGCAATCCGCACCCGGGCCGTGCGTGACGGCAACCACTTCGTCGTCAACGGCCAGAAGCTCTACATCTCGAACGGCCAGATCGCCGACCTGTACGTCATCGCCTGCAAGACCGACCCGGATCTCGGCGGCAAGGGCGTGTCGCTGCTGCTGGTCGAGGGAGACCGCGAGGGGTTCGAGCGGGGTCGCAACCTCGACAAGATCGGCTGCCGGGCCCAGGACACCTCGGAGCTGTTCCTGCGCGACGTCCGGGTCCCGATCACCAACCTGCTGGGACAGGAAGGCCGCGGCTTCGTGCAGCTGATGCAGCAGCTGCCCCAGGAACGCCTGGTGGTCGCGATCCGGTGCGCAGCCTCGATCGAGGCGGCACTCGAGGAAACGGTCCGCTACACCGCGGACCGGACCGCCTTCGGCCGGCGCATCATCGATTTCCAGAACACGCGGTTTGCGCTGGCCGAGGTCAGGACCGCCGCCATGGCCACCCGCGCCTTCATCGACCAGTGCATTGCGTGCCACCTGGACGGCGGGCTCAGCTCCGAGGACGCCGCCGCGGCAAAGCTGCATGCCACCGAGACCCTCGGGCGGGTCGTCGACGACTGCCTGCAGCTGCACGGCGGTTACGGCTACATGCAGGAGGTCCCCATCGCCCGGGCCTGGATCGACGCCCGGATGTCACGCATCGCCGGCGGATCTTCGGAGATCATGAAGGAGATCATCGGACGGGACCTGATTGCGGGCTCCGGCTGACGGCGCTCAGTACATGTGCTGGCCGCCATTGATCGACAGGGTCGAGCCGGTGATGAAGCCGGCATCGTCGGCAACCAGGAACGCGACACCCCGGGCAATCTCGTCGGCCTTGCCAAGACGGCCGACCGGGATACGCTCGACGATCTTCTCCAGAACGTTGGCCGGCACCGCAGCAACCATGTCGGTGTCGATGTAGCCCGGCGCGATCGCGTTGACCGTGATGTTGTAGCGTGCCCCTTCCTGGGCGAGCGCCTTGGTGAAGCCGTGAATGCCGGACTTGGCCGCGGCGTAGTTGACCTGGCCGTACTGCCCGCCCTGGCCGTTGATCGAACCGACATTGACCACGCGGCCGAACCTGCGTTCGCGCATGCCCTCGATCGTGGCCCGGCACATGTTGAAACATGAGCCGAGATTGGTGTCGATCACCGCCTGCCACATCGCCTGGTCCATGCGGTGCATGGTGCCGTCGCGCGTGATACCGGCATTGTTGACCAACACGTCGACCGGGCCGAGTTCCGCCTCGACCTGCCCGATCCCGGCTACACAGGCCTCGTGGTCGGAGACGTCCCAGCGAAACACCGGGATGCCGGTCTCGTCGCGGAATGCCCGGGCCCTTGCATCGTTACCGGCATAGTTCGCGGCAACACTGTAGCCGTCGTCCCTGAGCCGGACGCTGATCGCCCGACCGATTCCCCGGGTTCCGCCGGTAACCAGTGCCACTCGTGCCATGTCGAAGCTCCCTTACCCGGTCAGGACTACAGGCGCTCGACGCACATGGCGACACCCATGCCGCCTCCGATGCAGAGCGTCGCCAGGCCGCGGCGTGCCGAGCGCCGCGCCATTTCGTGCAGCAGTGTGACGAACACCCGGGTCCCCGACGCACCGATCGGATGACCAAGCGCGATGGCACCGCCGTTCACGTTCACCTTCCCGGTATCCCAGCCGAGTTCCCGGTTGACCGCGCACGCCTGGGCCGCAAACGCCTCGTTGGCCTCCACGAGGTCCAGGTCGTCGGCGCTCCAGCCCGCCTTCTCGAGCGCGGCCCGGCTCGCGGGGATCGGCCCGGTCCCCATAACCGCGGGATCGACACCCCTGGTTGCGAAGGAGACGATCCGCGCCATCGGCGCGATCCCGCGCCTCGCCGCGTCCTCCTCGGTCATCAGCACGACCGCGGCCGCACCGTCGTTGATGCCCGACGCGTTGCCCGCGGTCACTGTTCCCTCCCGCGCGAAGGCGGGCCGCAGCGAGCCGAGCGCCTCAATCGTGGTCCCGTGGCGCGGATGCTCGTCCGTATCCACCACGGTCTCCCGGCGGCGTGACTGAACCGTGACCGGGACGATCTCGTCAACGAACCGGCCCGCCTTCTGGGCCGCTTCCGCTTTCGCCTGGGACGCCTGTGCGAACTCGTCCTGCTGCTCGCGGGTGATCTGCCAGCGCTCCGCCACATTCTCCGCGGTCGTGCCCATGTGATAGCCGTTGAAATGGTCCCACAACCCGTCCTTGATCATGGTATCGATCAGGGTGAGATCGCCCATCTTCTGGCCATTGCGCAGCATCTGGGCATGCGGCGCCATGCTCATGTTCTCCTGCCCTCCGGCAACGACCACGCCGGAATCCCCGGCCCTGATCGCCTGGGCGCCGAGCGCGACCGCCCGCAGGCCGGAGCCGCAGACCTGGTTGATGGTCAGCGCGGTGCACTCCTTCGGAATGCCGGCCGACATCGCGGCCTGACGGGCCGGGTTCATGCCGTTGGCCGCGGTGAGCACCTGGCCGAGGATCACCTCGTCAACGTCCTCCGCGGGTACTCCGGCGCGGTCGAGTGCGGCGCGGATGGCAACCTCGCCCAGTTCCGCCGCGGTCCTGGTGCTGAGACCGCCTCCGAACGCTCCGATCGGGGTCCGTGCAGCCCCGGCGACGACGACGTTGGACATGGCATCCTCCCGCTCTTCGATTGATGTTGGCCTTGCCTGTGGCGCCCCCCGTTCTACAGCAGCCCCGACCCGCTGGCCAGCAGAATTTGTGCACCGCACAATTTTCCGGTCATCGCCGGTCGATCAGGGGAAAGGCACTGGTCTCGTGCGGAGCGGAGACCGGACGGGCGGGGCGCAGGTGCGAGGGGCCGAGGTCGGCGTACCGGGTCTCCCCGAGCAGCCGCAACGCGATCCGGACCTCCTCCTCCAGCAGCTCGAGCATGCGCACGACCCCGCCGGTTCCCCCGGCGGCAAGGCCGTAGCACAGCATGCGGCCCACCCCGACCATGTCGGCGCCGAGCGCCATCGCCTTGACGATGTCGGTGCCGCGGCAGAACCCGCCGTCGACGGCGACCTGGCAGCGCCCGGCGACGGCATCGCGCACCTCGCCCACCAGGTCGATCGCACCGAGGCCATGATCGAGCTGGCGTCCGCCGTGGTTCGACACGTACACCATGTCGACCCCGTGCTCGACCGCGATCCGGGCATCCTCGGCGGTGGCGATCCCCTTCAGGATCAGCGGCAGCGAGTGGTTCCGCCTGTAGCGTTCGATATCCTTCCAGCTGAGCGCCGCCTGCCAGTCCGTGCCCTCGCCGGTTCGCCACGGTTTCGCGAACCTGTTGGCGATGTCGCGCTCCCGCCGGCTGTAGCAGGCACTGTCGACCGTCAGGCAGAACGCGTCGAACCCGGCCGCGGCGGCGCGCTCGACGTACCGGTCGAGGAAGGTGTCGTCGCCGCGCTTGTAGAGCATGGCAATCCGTGGCCCGGTTCCGGCCGCCGCGACGTCCTCGAGCGGAATGGTACTGACCGAACTCAGCATCATGGCGCATCCGAAGTTCGAGGCGGCCCGGCACGCCGCAATGCCACCCTCCGGATCGAAGCTCTCCAGCGAGCCGATCGGCGCCAGGCAGACCGGGAGGCGCATGTGCCATCCCAGCACCGTTGCGCTCGCATCGACGCTGCGCACATCACGCAGCACCCTGGGACGGAACGCGAGTGCGTCCAGTGCCGCCCTGTTGCGCAGCAGCGTAGTCTCGGTCTCGGCACCGCCCTGCAGGTAGTCCCAGATGTTCCGGCTCAGCCTCTCTCGGGCCAGCGCGACCATCTCGTGCAGGGCCTGGAACCGAAACCGGAAATCGGATGCGGTGCTGTCCCCGTCCGTGCGTCCTGCCGTCATTCTCACATGTTCCCCTGCAGCCAGTCGGTCAGTCTCTGCCAGGCGCGTATCCGCGCATGCCTGCTTGTCATCATGCCGATATGGCCGAGTGCGGTGTGAATCGCCACCGCATTCGGCAGGTCCGCGGCAAGCCCGATCGCCGAGTCCGGCGGAACGATACGATCGTTCGCGGGCACGAGCAGCAACGACGGAAGCGATATCCGCCGCGGTTCCACCGGTTCACCGGCGACCATCCAGGTACCGCGCGCCGGGCGATTTTCCCCATACCACCCGAACAGCGTCTCGCGCGCTACCGGTGCCGCGAGCGGCACCCCGTCGTTGATCCAGTCCTCCAGCGCCACGAAGCCCTCGCACTCCGGCGAGGACCGATCGATCTCGGCGAACTTCAGGAACTTGCGGACCGTCAGCAACGGATCGATCGCATGGAACATGGCCTGGATCACCTCCGTCGGCAATTCGCCGTGCATCTCGAGCATGATCTCGATCTGACTTCGCCAGGCCATGATCAGCCGGCCCGCGCCGGAGCCGGAGAAATCCCAGGGTGTCGCCATCAGCACAAGGGATGCGAGGTCTGCCTGCCGGCGTTGCGCCAGGGCCAGTGCAAGCAGACCTCCCATGCAGTAGCCGACCAGGGCGGGTTTCCTTCCGGTGCGCTCGAGCACGGCGTCCAGCGCGCCCTCGAGCCGGCCGGCAACGTAAGAGGTGAGGTCGAAATCGCGCTCGATCGGTCCGGGCGCATCCCAGTCGACAACGTGGGGCGACAGTCCCGCACAGGCGAGGTACTCGACCAGGCTGCGTCCTGGCAGCAGGTCAAGCACGTACCACCGATTGATCAGCGACGGGATGACCAGCACCGGCGGGCCATCGGCGCGGGCAGGCGCCAGCACCCTGGACGTCCCCTCGACATGGACCGGCTCGAGGGCGGGTTCCGGGCGCAGGAACGGATGCGACCGGTAGGCCAGCACGGCGCCGAGCAGTGCCCGGCTGCGCCGCAGGATTTCCGCGTCGACCGCAGCCGCGAAACCGGGGTCAGTCGTCGGGATCGGCACCCCGAGCGGCAGCGGCACGTTCAAGGGCGGCAACCCGCTCCTCGAGATGGCGCAGGCGGCGCGCGAACGCGTCCATGTCAGAAACGCCGTCGCGAGGTGCAGCGGAAGCGGGCGCGGACCGAGCCTGTGCGGCCTCATCGCCGGTTCCCGCGGACTGCGGCGGCATGCGCGCGGTCCAGATTTCCATCCAGGTCCGGCAGAACCGCTCGAACTCGGGGTCGTGCGCCATGGCGGTGGCCTGATCCTGCCACAGGTCGAGAAACCGGCTGGCGAGTTCCGCCATCTGATCGCGTTCGTTCATCTCCCGCTCCGGCGTCACCCTCGCGCCACGGCCCGCATCGGGACACAATGCACCGTCGCGTGACCGGCAACAACCGCACACTCGTCGAATTTCGTTGCATCGCAACACGAACCGGAACAGGCTGTTCCGCGACCGGACGATGACAAGGTGGCAGGCTGGACAATGGCAAACTCCGGAAAGGCCGCCCGGACCGCACGCGGTGCCGGAGCGACTCCTCTCGATGACGGCGACGCGACACCGTCCGCCACGATCATCAAGAAATACGCCAACCGCCGCCTCTACAACACCGCGTCAAGCAGCTACGTGACGCTCGATCATCTGTGTCAGATGGTTAAGGACGGCGAGGAATTCGTGGTCTATGACGCAAGGACGGGCGAGGACATCACCCGTTCGGTGCTGACCCAGATCATCGTCGAGGAGGAGGCGAAGGGCCAGAACCTGCTGCCGATCGCCTTCCTGCGCCAGTTGATCCGGTTCTATGGCGACAGCCTGCAGCTGGTCGTCCCGGGATACCTTGAACATGCCATGGCGGCCTTCGCCGAGAACCAGGAACGCACCCGCTCGCAGATGAAGACCGCGTTCGGCGGCCTGTTGCCGTTTGCCCAGTTCGAGGACATGAGTCGGCAGAACATGGCCATGTTCGAGCAGGCCCTGAACATGTTCACCGCCGGGGGAACCCCGTCTCCCGCCCCGGCCAGTGACGCCATTGACGCCATGCAGCAACAGCTCGATGCGCTGCAGCGCCAGCTGCGCGCGCTTTCGGGCGGAGGCAAGCCCGACGGGAGCTGACCGGCCCGGTTCAGTCGACGCCGGGGATTTCCGGTGCCCGCCGGTGGTGGTCGGTCACACCCTGGTAGGCGCCGGCGAACCGAAACAGGCAGGCCTCCGAGAACGGCCGCCCTGCCAGCTGGAACGCCATCGGCATCCCGTTCGCCGCGTACCCGGCCGGAACCGAGAGCGCCGGCACACCGTAGTAGTTCATCGCCCGGGTATAGCCGGTCATCCTCGTCAGCATGGCCGGCAGGTTCGGGGCATCGCCAACGTCGAGTTCCTCCAGCGTCGGCGCCGGTTCCCCGACGGTGGGCAGGATCAGCGCATCACAGTGTGCGAACACGGCGTGCGACAGCTGCTCGAGGTGCGATGAACGCAGGATCAATCCCTCGATGTAGCGGGTCGCCGGTACCGCAAGACCGACTTCGATGCGCCGGCGCACCTGTGGTGAGTACGCATCGCGCTGCGATCCCAGCCACGACTTGTGCAGGGTTGCGGCTTCCGATCTCACCACCAGGTTGGAAAGCGCGTTGAGTTCGTCCTGGTCCGGCATCTCGACCTCGACCACGTGTGCGCCCAGGTCCCTGAAGACGTCAAGCGCCGCCGCGAGGGCCTGTTCGACCTGCGGGTCCGGATCGATCCCGCCCCAGGTCGGATCGACGCCAATCCGCAGCCCGGTGACCGGTTGCGTACACGCGGCCTCGTAGTCGTCGACCGGCATGTCCGAGCTGGTCGGGTCCATCGGGTCAGGCCCGGCGATGATGCCGAACAGCCGCGCGCAGTCCGCGGCCGTGCGCGCCAGCGGACCGAAGCAGTCCATCGACCACGACAGCGGCATGCCGCCATGACGGCTCACCCTGCCGATGGTCCCCTTCAGCCCCACCAGTCCGCACAGGGCGGCCGGAATGCGCACCGAGCCCCCGGTGTCGGATCCGAGCGCGCCAAAGATGAGCCGGCCGCCCACCGCCGCGCCTGATCCCGAAGACGAGCCACCGGGCGCTCGGGCCGGATCCCAGGGGTTGCAGCAATTGCCGTGGTGGATGTTGTGCCCGACCGGGCCGACCGCGAACTCGGACATGTTGAGGCCACCCAGGCACAGCGCGCCGGCATCAGCCAGCCGCTGCATCACGGTCGCGGTATGGTCGGGAACGAAGTCCCGGCGAATGGCGCTGCCCCCGGTCGAGCGATGTCCGGCGCGGTAGAACATGTCCTTGTGGGCGAGCGGCACGCCGTGCAGCGGACCGAGCGGCTCGCCCCTGCTCCTCGCGGCGTCGGCGGCGCGCGCCGCCTCGAGTGCCGCCCCGGCCTCGAGCGAAATGAAGCAGTTCAGGACCGGCTGGGTGCGGGCAATCCGCGCCAGGCAGGCCTGCGTCACCTCCTCCGAAGTCACCTCGCCGGCCGCGATCATGCCGGCGACCTCGACGAGGCCGCGGTGCGTCAGTGCCGTCACGTGCCCCTCGCCTGCTCGTCGAGGACTCGGAGGAAATCGGCGGGCTCTACGTCGAATGCAAGACCGGCCGCTGCCCGGTTGGCCAGGGTCTCGACCGGTTCGACCATGCCCGACAGTCCTGCGGCATCGCCGTCGTCAAGCCCCCGTCGGTGCAGGCGGCGAAACAGCAGTTGCAGGAACTGCGCGTCGTAGACTGTATCGTTTCCGCTCATCGCGTACGCCCGCCCCGCTATTCCCGATCCGCGCAGCATGCCCGTTCCACAGCCACCCTGTCGAGCCGGTGCGACCCATATTCAACCGTGCCGGTCCGGCCCCTTCACATAGGTCCGGTCGGCGCGGGCGGCGGCGACCCGGTCGTCGTTCAGTAGCCACTGGCGCGCGAGCGTCTTCAGGTCGGCGCCCTTGAGCTTCTTGCCGGGCAACTTCATGGTCTGGGGATTGATCTGGCGACCGCTGCGGATCACCTCGTAATGAAGGTGCGGGCCGGTCGACAGCCCGGTCGAGCCCACGTAGCCGATGACCTGGCCCTGCCGGACCCGGGAGTGCCGGTTCAGGCCCTTGGCGTAGCGGGACATGTGCGCGTAGGCGGTCTTGTACTCGCTGTCATGCCGGATACGGATGTACTTGCCGTAGTTACCGTTGCGCCCGATCGACTCGATCGTCCCGTCACCCGCCGCCATGATCGGAACACCCTTTGGAGCCGCGAAGTCGAGGCCGCGGTGCATCCGGGTATAGCCGAGTATCGGGTGCTTGCGCTTGCCGTAGGACGACGACAGCCGCGCGCCGTCTATCGGCGTGCGCATCAGCGCCGTGCGGTTGCTCCTGCCCCCGCGATCGAAATAGTCGGTCCTGCCGTCGGCGGGGACATGGCGGACGAATTCAAGCGTGGTTCCGCCGAGCATCAGCGCCGCCCAGATAACGCTACCGCCCCGAACCATGGCCCCCGAACCGTCGTGATGGGTCTCGAACAGCACCGAGAAGCTGTCGCCGGGGTGAATGCCGCGCTGGAAATCGACGGCATAGCTGAACATGCGGATCACCTGGGCGAGCACGTTCATCGGCACGTCCTTCGCCTTCGCGGCCAGATACAGGCTGGTCGTGATTTCCGACTCGACATACGCGTCCCTGACCTCGAGATACAGGTCAATGACCTCGGTGCGGTATCCCCCGTCCCCGGTGCGCAGCACCATGATTTCCTGCTCGACCGTCGGCCGGAACGACATCGAGACCAGTCCGGGAACCTGGGCCGCGTCACCATCATCATGAGCGCCCTGTCCGACCCTGCTTTCATCGAGCATCTCGATCGTGAAACTCTGGCCGATCCGCATTCTCTGCAGGTCGTAGACGGGCCCCACGGCCGAGATCACCGCCTGCGACTCACCGCGATCGAGTCCCGCTCTGCGCAACAGGCCCGACAGCGTGTCACCGCGGTCGACGGTCAGGACCACCGTACGCGTGGGGATGGCCGGGCGGGCAGTGTCCGCCCCTTCCGACCCGGGCGCCGGGACCGGTTCGGGCACTTCCTGTTCCGCAGGGGCCAGTGCGATCGCGACGCCCGGCTCTTCCACCCCGGGTGCTGCAGCCGTCCCGGGTTCTGCCTGTTCCGACGGCGGCAAACCGATCGCGACGGTCTGCTCTTCCACCCCGGGTGCCACGACCCGTTCGGGCGCCGCCTGTTCCGCAGGAAGCAATCCGCCGACAACGGCCGGTTCTGCCACTTCGGGCGAAAACAGCTGCTCGCGGACTCCCGCCAGCCCGAAGAGCACAAGCGCCGCACCGGCCAGGAACACGACAAACACGTTCTTTCGCGCGGGCATTATCCTCCAACTCACTTGCCGGCTTTCGGCAAGATGCTCGTAGTCCGTTCTGCCTCTGTCAACTGTGCTGTCGCGCGGCACCGCGCGAGCAGCGCAGCTGGACAGGGTCGCGAGCGAAAAAAGCGTGCGGTCCGGTCCTCAACGCAGGCTGGCGTTAATGGATTCCAGGACCTCTGGAGACGGCCGGAGCGCGTCCTCGTCAAGGCTGTTCAGGGGACGGGAAGTCAGTTCCAGCTTCTCCCGCAGGTCATCGTCCCCGGTATCGAGGTACAACAACCCGGTCACCACCTCGCCCTGGGCCTGCCGGTCCATGATGTAACGAACGGCACCGACCGGATCCCCGTGATCGTAGTCGGAATCGAGCTTGCGCAGGCGCAGCCGGCACTGGTTGTGCAACGTGACGTCGATCACCTCACCCTCGGCGTAGCTCGCCGTGATCGTCTCGTGGTACGGCACGTAGTCCGTGGCAAGTACCGAGTGTTCATGATCGCGTACGAACTCGAAGCTCTTGGTCGAACCGAAATGGTTGTTGAAGGTGACACAGGGTGAAATCACGTCAATGAACGCGAATCCCCTGTGGGTCAGCGCCGCCTTTATCAGCGGCACCAGCTGGTCCTTGTCGCCCGAGAATCCGCGCGCCACAAAACTCGCGCCAAGCTGGATCGCCATCACCGCGAGATCGATGGCCTCGAACGCGTTTCGCTGACCCTTGCGGCCGACCGAAACCCGGTCGTTTGTCGCGGAGAACTGGCCCTTGGTCAGCCCGTAGGTCCCGTTGTTCTCCACCACGTAGAGCATGTCGACCTGGCGGCGGACCGCATGGGCAAACTGGCCGAGCCCGATCGACGCGGTGTCCCCGTCCCCGGAAACGCCGACATAGGTGAGATCGCGGTTGGCCAGGTTGGCGCCGGTCGCGACCGACGCCATGCGCCCGTGTACCGAGTTGAAGCCGTGGCTCTTCGACAGGAAGTAGGTCGGGGTCTTCGATGAACAGCCGATGCCGGAGAGCTTGGCAAGCCGGTGCGCGGGCAGATCGAGCTCGAAACAGGCCTCGATAATGGCGGCGCTGACCGAATCGTGTCCACAGCCGGCGCACAGTGTAGACATGGCGCCCTCGTAGTCACGCCGTGTCAGTCCGAGCGCGTTGCGCGGCAGTCTCGGGTGATGAAACCTGGGCTTGGATACGAATGACATCGCACTTCCTCCCGTCAGGCCGCCTCGGATCCCCCGGCCGCGCTCCCGTGGCCGACAGCGGCCGCGATCAACTCGGTGACCCGGGTGGCCGTCACCGGGAACCCGTCGAAGATCAGGATCGGGACCAGTCTCGCCGGATCGATATCGCACTCGTTGATCAGCAGGGAGCGCATCTGGCCGTCCCGGTTCTGCTCGACCACGAACACCTTCTCGTGGGCGAGGATGAAGTCTGCCACCTCGGCGGGAAACGGAAAGGAGCGCAGCCGCATTGAATCGACACGGATCCGGCGGTTCGTCAGCATCTCCAGCGCCTCGGGAATGGCGGCACCGGTACTCCCGAAGTGGATCAGGCCCAGGGTGGCGCCGAACGTGTCCTGGCCGTACACGGGCGCGGGAACGAGACTTCTGGCGGTATCGAACTTGCGCAGCAGCCGCTCCATGACCCGGACGTTCACCGTTCCGTCCTCGGTGTAGCCGGCATACTCGTCATGCGAGGTTCCCCGGCTGAAGAACGCTCCCTTCTCCGGATGGGTTCCGGGCCAGGTCCGGTAGGGAATGCCGTCACCGTCGACATCGAGATACCGACCGAACCGCTCGACCGCGTCGAGCCCATCGGCATCGAGCACCTTTCCCCGGTCGAATCGTCGATCCGGATCCGTGGCGAGCGGCCGGGTGGTCCAGTCGTTCATGCCGATGTCGAGGTCGCTCATGACGATGACCGGTGTCTGCACGCGCTCGGCGAGGTCAAAGGCCTCGATCGCAAACTCGAAGCACTCGGCCGGGTCGGCCGGGAACAGAAGCACGTGCCGGGTGTCGCCGTGGCTTGCATAGGCACAGGAGATGATGTCGGACTGCTGCGTGCGCGTCGGCATGCCGGTGGACGGCCCGCCGCGCTGGATGTTGAACAGCACCACAGGGATTTCGGCAAAGTAGGCCAGCCCCAGGAACTCGCCCATCAGCGATATGCCCGGGCCGCTGGTGGCGGTGAAGGCACGCGCACCGTTCCAGCCAGCGCCGATCGCCATGCCGATGGCGGCCAGCTCGTCCTCGGCCTGGACGATGGCATAGGCACGCTTGCCGGTCTCCTCCTCGATACGGTAGCGGCTGCAGAACCGCTCGAACGCCTCGGCCAGCGAGGTCGACGGCGTGATCGGATACCAGGCGGCGACCGTCGCCCCGGCGAACAGGCAACCGAGACCGGCGGCGGCATTGCCCTCGATCATGATGCTGTCCCCGACCGCGTCACTGGCCTCGACCCTGACGTCAAGCGGGCAGTCGAAGGTCTCGAGCGTGTAGTTGCGTCCGATGGCGAGAGCCTCGAGATTGGCGCGGATCGCGTCGTCCTTGCCACGGAACTGCCGGGCGATCATCTCCTCGAGTATCCCGACATCGATGCCGAGGAGTGCGGCGAGCACGCCCACATAGGCGACGTTCTTGAACAACTGGCGTTCGCGGGGAATCTCGAACCGCTTGTTGACGAGCCGGGTCAACGGGACCCCGATCGGCGTGATGTCCGACCGCTCGAACTTCTGGATGAAGGTATTGTCGTAGAGCACGTATCCGCCGGGCACGATCGAGGCGATGTCGTCATCCCAGCTCTGCGGGTTCATCGCCACCATCAGGTCGATGCCTTCGCGGCGTCCCAGGTAGCCGCGCGCGCTCGCACGGACCTCGAACCAGGTCGGCAGGCCCTGGATGTTCGACGGAAAGATGTTCTTCGGCGCGACCGGGACACCCATGCGGAAGATCGCGCGGGCGACCAGGGCATTGGCGCTGGCGGACCCCGAACCGTTCACGTTGGCAAACTTGAGGACGAACTCGTTGGTCTTCATGGCCCGAGCCTCTGGTTCTGCGCCTTCGCCTCCTCGTAAATGAACTTCTTCATGTCCCATGCGGCAGTCGGACACCGCTCCGCGCACAGTCCGCAGTGCAGGCAGACATCCTCGTCCTTGACCATCACCCGCCCGGTCGGCAGGTCGTCCGAAACGTACAGATCCTGGCTCTCGTCAAGCGCCGGCACCCTGATTCGCTGCCTCAGCTCCGGTTCCGGCGCATTGTTGATGAAGTTGATGCAGTCGACCGGGCAGACGTCGACACAGGCATCGCATTCGATGCACCGGCCTGTCTCGAACACGGTCTGGATGTCGCAGTTCAGGCATCGCATCGCCTCCTCGAACCCGAGCCGCTCGTCAAATCCCAGTTCCACCTCCATCCGGATGTCGCCGAGCGCCAGCGCCTTGTCGGCATGCGGCACGAGGTAGCGCTGATCCTCGGAAATCACGTTGTGGTAGGACCATTCGTGCATGCCCATCTTCTGGCTGACCAGGGTGACATGCGGCGCGAGCCGCTCGGTCAGGTCCCTGCCTTCGCACAGCAAGTCGATCGAGATCGCCGCCTGGTGGCCGTGGGCGACGGCCCAGATGATGTTCTCCGGTCCGAAGGCCGCGTCACCACCGAAGAACACCCGTGGATGGGTGGACCGGAAGGTCACCTGGTCCACCACGGGCATGTCCCACTTGTCGAACTCGAGGCCGATGTCCCGCTCGATCCAGGGGAAGTGGTTCTCCTGGCCGATGGCGCACAACACGTCGTCACAGGGGAAGAACACCGGTTCCTCCCCGGTCGGGACCAGCCTGCGCCGGCCGGTGTCGTCATACACGGGCCTGACCTTCTCGAAGGTCACGCCCACCAGCCTGCCGTTCTCGCGGACGAATTCCAGCGGGACGTGGTTGTTGAGGATCTCGACATCCTCGCGTTGCGCGTCCTCGATTTCCCAGGGAGACGCCTTCATCTCCTCGAACGGACTGCGGACGATCACCTTGACGTCCTCTCCGCCGAGGCGCATCGCGGTGCGGCAGCAGTCCATGGCGGTGTTGCCGCCGCCAAGCACGATCACCCGCCGGCCGACGGTATCGGTATGGCCGAAGGCAACGCTCATCAGCCAGTCGATGCCGATGTGGAAGTTGTCGGCGACCTCGTCCCGGCCCGGGATCTGCAGATCGCGCCCGCGCGGCGCCCCGGTGCCGACGAATACCGCATCGTAGCCTTCGTCCAGTACCGACTGCAGGCTCGTAACGTCCGTGTCCAACCGGGTTTCGATGCCGAAATCTAGGATGCGGTCGACCTCCTCGTCCAGCACCGACTGCGGCAGCCGGAACGCCGGGATCTGGCTGCGCATCATACCGCCACCCTTCGCGTCACGGTCATAGACCACGACATGGTAGCCAAGCGGTGCGAGGTCGCGGGCGACGGTCAGCGAGGCCGGACCGGCCCCGATGCACGCGACGCGCTTGCCGTTCGGCGCCGCGATCTCGGGCATCAGGTGCTCGATGTCGCCGCGGTAGTCGGCGGCCACACGCTTCAGCCGGCAAATGGCAACCGGCTTGTCCTCGACACGGACACGCCGGCAGGCCGGTTCGCATGGCCGGTCGCAGGTTCGCCCGAGGATCCCGGGAAACACGTTCGATTCCCAGTTGACCATGTAGGCGTCGGTGTAGCGGCCCTGGGCGATCATCCGGATGTACTCGGGCACAGGGGTGTGGGCCGGACACGCCCACTGGCAATCCACCACCTTGTGAAAATACTGCGGATCGGTGATGTCGGTGGGCCGCATTTTCGTCCCCGGCGCGTCCGCCCGTGCGCTGGGCCTGTGCTCGTCTGGGCTCATGGTCTACTGGCACTTCCCGCGATTTGGCGCCCGACCCGGAGGCACCCTGGACAATAGCACTGAATCCAGCCTCGATCGACAGGATCGCACCGTCACGCCGGTACCAGGGTCATAACACGCTACATACGCCCGCAGGCCGCAAGCTTCAAGGTTCGAGCGAAATCCGGTACCGCACACGGGTCACGCGTCCTGCCGGGATCGGGGGCGCAAGTCGTCACCCGATACGGGCCGCGGCGGGGCCCGGGACGCCGTCAGCCGTGTGACCTGATCAAGCGGCCGCGTCACCGGCGCCGTTCGCCACGCGAGCGACTAGCCCGCCGGGGTGACAAGCCGGGCGTACCCTCCCCGGTGGTACAGGAGCGGCGGTGTTTCCGAAAGGATCTCGACGCGGCGGACACGCCCGATGATCACCACGTGATCGCCTGCCTGGTGGCGCGCATCGAGGACGCAGTCGGCAGCACAGACAACACCATCCAGGATGGGTGCGCCGGTTGCCCACCGGCTCCAGGCCACACCGTCGAACCGGTCGCCGTCGTGGACCGCGAACCGGGTCGACAGCTCCTGTTGCTCGCCCGAGAGGATGTTGACCGCAAAGCAGTCGACCGACATGAAGGCATCATAGTTGGTGGAGGCGCACCCGAGGCAGAACAGCACCAGCGGCGGGTCGAGCGAAACCGAACTGAAGGAGTTGGCGGTGATCCCGCAGGGCCGGCCATCCACCAGGGTGGTCACGATGGTAACCCCTGTTGCAAATCGGCCCATCGCGTCGCGAAAGAGGCGCTGGTCGATCATCATGTCCTCGGCTCCCGTCAGCGCCGTTTGTCCGCGACAGCGTCAACACTCGCCGGGTCCCGTGCAAGCGATTTCTGTCCGGTGGCGGGCGGGCGGGCGACGGACCTGTCGCGTGGGGTTGGCATGACTGGTCAACTCCCCGCAATATGGATGCGGGCTGCCCCGAGGGAAGACCAGGCATGATCGATGGTGCGCGGCTTCGGCTGCTCGACTTCTTCGTGACTCATCCGAACCCGTGCCCGTACCTGCCGGACCGGCTGGAACAGCGGGTGGTCACCAACATGACGAATCCCCTCGCCGCCGCCAGCCATGACACCCTGGCCCGGGCCGGGTTCCGGCGCGTACAGCAGTTCGCGTACCGTCCGGCCTGCCCGCAGTGCTCCGCCTGCGTGCCGATCCGGGTCGACGTGAACCGGTTCACGCTGACCCGTTCGTTCCGGCGTGTCCTGAATCGTAACCGGGACCTGGTGATGGACTGGCGGGACCCCGTGGCCACTACTGAACAGTATCGGCTGTTCAGCAGCTACCAGCGCTGCAGACACGAGGGTGGCGGCATGCAGGACATGGGATTTGCCGACTATGCCGACATGGTGTGCGAGACCCCGATCGAGACCCGGATCGCCGAGTTTCGTCTCGCGGGCTCCGGACAGCTTCTCGGTGTCGGCCTGGTCGATTTCCAGAGTGATGGCCTGTCTGCCGTCTACAGTTTCTTTGGCGCCACCCGCCCCGACCGCAGTCTCGGCACCCACATCATCCTGTCCCTGATCGCCGGCGCCCGTGCGCTCGGGCTGCCCTATGTCTACCTGGGGTACTGGATCAGTTCATCGGAAAAGATGGCCTACAAGTCCCGTTTCCGGCCGGTCGAGATCCTGACCGTGGCCGGCTGGAAGACGGCATGCGTGGAGGACGCGGTGGACTGAACTGCACCCGTTCCCTCACGCTGCGAGCACAGGCCCGTCACCGACGATGGTGGTGCGATGCATCACCCGGCGTTCACCGGGATCGTGCGGCGTGACCCTGTGCATGGTGCAACGGTTGTCCCACATGACGATGTCGTCGGTTTCCCACCGGTGGCAGTAGACGAACCGTTCCTGGGACGCGAACTCGGCGAGTTCCCCGATGAACTCGACGGCGTCCTCGTCCTCCATGCCCTCGATCCGGTCGTTGTAGATCGGGCTGATGTAGAGTGACGTGCGCCCGGTGACCGGGTGCCGGCGTACCATCGGCTGCCAGACCGGCGGCATGGCCGCCCGTTCGGCCTCGGTCGGCTTCCGGGCCCCGGTGATCCGGCTGAGCATCTCGAAATCGTGCCGGGCCCGGCGACCGCGGATGCGGTCCTTCCACGCCTCCGGCAACGCCTCCCAGACCGCGTACATGTTGGAAAAACAGGTCTGCCCCCCGGTCCGGCTGACCTCGATTCCGTGCAGGAGCGATCCCATGGCGGGAACCGGCCGGTAGCTCGAGTCGGTGTGCCAGGTGCGCGCACTGGACAGCTGCTGCATGGTCGGGTGCTCGCGCGGCATGATGGTCCCGGTCTCGTCGGTGTTGGAGACGCGGAAGATCTCGCGCACCGTGGTCGACTTGAGAATGTCCTGGTGGAAGACCTCGGCCTCCCCGAAACACCGGGTCACCTCGACATGCCAGTCGTCGGTCACCGGCTGGTCCGGAAACACCAGGACCAGGTGTTCCATCCAGGCCGCGTGGATCGCCGCGGCGGCCTCCTCGTCGACCGGACCGTTGAAGTCGACACCGCGGAATTCCGCGCCGAGAGCCGGATGCAGACTGCGAACCTGGAAGCGGGTTGCCCCGGTACCGGGCGTGATGTTCATGGACTGGCCTCCCCTGTCACTCAGCGCTGTCACGGATATTACCACATCAGCCGGCACCCTGGTCGAGCTTCAGGCCGGGGTGGTTCCGGCAGGGCGTGCCGGTGCAAGGGCGGCACACCCGGTGAGCCACCCTCGGGCCCCGACGCCGGTCGGTGCCGGGGGTCGTGATGCGGTGCGCAGGCTTGATTGCCGGGCGGAGGCCGGACCATGCGTGCAACCTGCCTTTGCGCCGTTCGGCTGCGGGCCTCTCGCGATGTGGCTGCGCGGGCTCGTCGCTCGCCTGCATTCGCATCCGGTGCCCGGCGATTCCCCAGCCGATCTTCTCCAGCGCCAGGGCCGACTTGTTCGTCGACGCTCCGGCCTTGCCGTTCAGCAAGCAGGGCAGCGTTCCGTGTTCTCACCCGGCACGCTCAGCCATATCGGTCACGTTCCAGCCCACCTCGTCCATGCTTTCGCGGATGAGTTCACCCGGGCGCGCCGGGTTGCGCATTCACTGCAGCGTGATACGTAGCGCGCCGTGATCGCCCGCCGTTCCATCACGGCCGGCGACGGCGCTGCGCTGCAGGAACCTGCGCAGCTGACCGGTAATGGCGATCAAGTCCTCGACGCCGCAAGTGCGCGGCGGCGGCCCCGGGGCGCCCGGCCACGCCCTCGCGGCCGCTCCGCTCGACCTCCCGGACGGAGCCGTGACGTCGGGCCCCCGCCGGTCAGGGTTCTCGCCGCGGCTCTGGTTCACTGGCGGTGAAGCATGGGGAAACGCAAAGCGACGGGAACTGGCGGTTCCGGACCCAGGCGCTGCGACGCAGGGCGGACGCGGGCCGGCTGCGCAGCAGGGAGAAGGGAAGCGTCGCCGCGAGTTCGCCGGCCGGCTTCGGCCGGTCCGGGGCTTACGCCCGCAACAGCCCTTCGATTTCTGACGTCCGCAGGACCAGCATGAGCGGTTCGCGGGCGGAGAACGGGCGGAATCCGAACTTCGTGCAGAACGCCGCGGCCCGTTCGTCGATGGCCTGCACGAGGATGGCGCGGGCGCCGACCACGCCGGCGGCGGCGAGGCAGCGCCCGGCCGCGTCGACCAGAAGGTCGGAGCCGAGGCGCCGGGCCCGGTAGTGCTCGTCGACGGCGAGCTGTCCGAGCAGAATGACCGGGACCGGGTCCGGCTTGCCGCGCCCGACCCGGGACGACACCCGACGCCGCTCCACCGAGCTGGCGGCGAGGCTGTAGAACCCCGCCACGCGGTCGCCGTCGCAGGCGACATATGTGCGGGCGCCGCCTTTGGCCTCGTTCAGCCGTGCCTTGCACCGGAGCCAGGCGTCGAGGGTCGGGACACCCGAAGAGAACCGCGAGACGTCGTGGCGGGGTGCGCGCGGCTCCGGCGGTCCCAGCGGTCCCACTGGGGGCGGTGCGCGTAACGCGCCTTCACGGCGGGGTCGAGCTCCACCGGCGCGTCGAGCGCGGCGACGAAGTCCGTTCCAGGCCTCGTCGTCGAGTGCGATGACGGGGCGCTCGCGCAGGATCTCGATCGCCGCCGCCTCGCTTGAGCGGAGCACAAATTCGGTGCGCGACACGCCCCTGATCGCGGCCGCGCGGTCGATGACGGCGAGACGTCCGCTGGACGTGCGGAAGTTCACCTGAGGCATGCCGGTCTTCTTCGCCCGGGGCGTGTGGGGGTGCTGTGTTGGTGTGGAGAATATTAGCGTGTGTATAGAATACGGCTATCGCCGGCTGGCGCCTGGTTTCGACGCGGGCGTTCAGTGCCAGCCGTTGCCGTCCGGGTCCTCGTCCCCGGCGCGCATGGACGCGGCGGCCATTGCCGTCCAGGTCTCGCGGTCGAGCCCGAGACGCCGGTTGAGCTTGTCGCAACCATGGTGAGCTCACCATGGTTGCGATAGCGGCTGAACCATAACATCAGGGTCAAATTCGTCACACCACGGTCGAACACGCCGGAACCGCCGCCTGTGTTGGTGAGAATCGGCACACGGTCGTCCGGCACGGTCGAGAGGCGTTCCGGTCCGCGGACGCTTACCGCCGGCCGCGAGGCCGGGCCCCGTCCCCGGATCCCGGCGCTCCGTCCAGGGAGCGGCGCACCAGCCGTCGCACCTTCGAGCGCAACGCGCTGTCGGCATGCCAGTCTGCGTCCACCCGCTCGCGGCCGTAGAGATCGACGGCGATGTCGCGCAGCGGCTTGCCGGACCGCCGACCGGCCGCCGCCGGATCGCCTTCGCCGTCCTCCGCCGCCATGCCCCGCTCCGGACCGCTCATCGGCTGGGCCCGGACGCGTCCCGCGCCCCTACCACCGGATCGCGGCCCTCAGCATCACCCCGTGCTCGGGCGGCTCGTTGCCGTTCGCCGCTTCCTGGCGCGTCGCGTCGAGATTGACCTCGAAGCCCGGATCGCCCTCGATCGCCGAGGTCAGCCGCCAGCCGATGCGCCAGTCGCGCGCGCTGTCCGAGAGACCAAACCCGACATTCGGCGCGCCGGTGAAGCGGTCGCCGAACAGCGCCACCCCGTAGCCGAGCTCGCCCTGGAGGCCCCGCGCCGCCGCGAACTCGCCGTCGGGCGAGAGCCCGCCCGCATCGCGCGCGCCCCACAGCCGCTCCGCTGCGCTCGACGTGGCGCCCAGCGTGGGGCTGAGCGAGAACGAGAGCCCGCGCCCGCGCTCCCCGGGCGCGAGCCGCACCGCACCTGATGCGCCCCACTCCTCGTAACCCTGGTCTGCGTGCGCGACCAGCATCTGCGCCTTGGCCTCGACCGAGAGGCCCGTCACCGGGTCGGTGTAATTGACG
>MPMT01000041.1 GCA_002238645.1 Alphaproteobacteria bacterium bin52
GCGCGCAGGGCGGCCCAGCCGGTGTCGAGAACGACCCGGTTGAGCCCGGCCTTCTGCTTCACCCCGCTGCCCGGCTCCTGTGCCGTGCCGCGGGCGCTTGCCGTCATGGCCTTCACCTTCAGGTCCTCGATCGCGACGGTGTGCGCACCCTCGGCGATCCTGCGCGAGACCTGGTGGTGCCAGTCGCGCCTTGTGCCGGCCTGGCGCCGTCTCGTCTTCGCCAGACGGGCGCGGGTGCGCGCCCGGCGGCCCGAACCGCGCTTCTGCCGCGCCAGTTTCCGCGACAGGCGCTTCGCCCGCGCCTGGAGGCGGCGCGTGTCGGGGGCGTGGAACAGCCGGCCGTCGCTCGCCGCGACCTGGCCGGCGTTCATGTCGATGCCGATCACGGTCCCGTCATCCTCCGGCTCCACAACCGCAACCGCATGGCAAACCACGGCGTACCACTTGCCGGCCTCGCGCTTCAGCACCGCTGAAACCGGACGGGTGTGCGGATACGGGGTGCCGCCGCGCCGGCGCACCGTCATCCAGCCGAAACCGGGAAAACGCAGCCTGCCTCCTCCAGCCTCACCCCGGAGACGATGGAGATGCTGTCGAAGCGACGCCGTCCGCGGAACCGCGGGTAGCCGGGCTTCTGCCCGGCCTTCACCCGGCGGAAGAAGCCGCGGAAGGCCTCGTCCACCCGCTTGAGCGTGCCGCGCTGGATGGCGACCGGCACGGCCGCCATCTCCGGGATCTCCCGACGGCATACCGTCAGGGACTTCGCCTGGTCGATATCGGAGAGCGAGACGCCCGCCAGCCGCCAGGCGTCCGACCGCTCCTGCAGGGCGGCGTTGTACAACTGGCGCTGGCTCTCCAGGACCCGCTCCAGGCGGCGCCAGTTGCCCCGCGTCTGCGGCAGCAGACGGTAGGTGACCTGGCGGTGCGCACGCTGCGGTTTCGTCCCGGGTCCTGTCTCGGATGGCATGCGGCGTCTCCCGAACAATACGGGAATAATACAGGAAATGACATGAAACATGCAAGGGGGAAGCGCCTGCAGGTCTTCGATCCAGGCCCTGCAGGCGGCATGACGCTGTCAACTATTCGGTATGAGTCCCGCGCCTTTCCCCGGTCCTGTCTGGCCGGAAACCGCAGTCGCCGTCCCGTGCGCCAGCTCCGACCGACAGGAGGTGTCAGGCTCCGGATTGCGGCAAAGAAGGTCAGCCGGCACCGGAACGGACCTGGCACCTTTGTCGCCAACCTGGCCATGGTCCCGCGCCACAGGCGGAGGCGGGAACGCCGGCGTGAAACCGGCCCCGGTTGCATCGTGGACCAGGTCATGGCGGACCGATGCCGGAGCCGGAAGTGTTCGGCCGCCGGCGAAACGTCCCGGGAACCGGGTTGCCGGTCCTTGCCCGGAAGGAACAAAGGAACGATCGGCGGGTCCGTCTTCCCTCCCGGCGTATGACGCATGCGCGCCGAAGGGAACAGCGTGTGAAGATACGCGGGCCAGGAACCTGCCGCCAACGGAGCAGCAGCGAAATGGTGTCGTCCCTGGCGGTTCCCGGCCCCGGAGGATCACAGCCTTCAGGTCTTCGCTGATACCGGTCGCGACGATGTCCGTGCCCGATCCGCGTGCGCATCCCGCAAGCTCCGGTATCCGACGTGCGAGGCGGTTTCCCGATGCACCCGTAACGGCACCGCGCTGGCGCGACGAGATGACCGGCCAGCGGAAATCCCGGCCGTCGGTCAGAGCCGGAATGCGGAAACCAGGTCGTGTCCGGCATGCTGGAGGTCGCGGGCGAGGACCGCAATGTGCTCCGGGCCGATCTCGCAGCAGCCGCCGACAATGGTCGCGCCCTGCGCGATCCAGTCACGGACGTGGTGGACGTAGGTCTTCGGATCCAGGTCGCGGCGAGCCTCAAGGATATCGACGGTCTTGCCGGGCCGGAGCGGAGCAACCGTAACAAACCCGTTTGCGTATGCACCGAAGGGTACACCGCGTCCGGCGAGGATCGGCAACGCGGCAGTGGTGGACTCCGGGCTGGAACAGTTGACAAGTACCGCCTCGGCTCCGGTCTCGATGGCGGCCTCGACCCCGTCTGAGACCGGATCACCGGAGCGCAGGAGAGTGCCGTCGCGTTCGTCGACGGTGAGTGCGGTCCAGACCGGTTTGCCGCTTTCTGCTGCAACCGTGGTAGCGATACGCGCTTCACGTGCCGACACCATGGTCTCGCACAGGAACAGGTCGACGCGGTCGGCCTGGATGCCCACGATCCTGCGGTAATCGGACAGACACACGTCATCCGGCGGCGTCAGCTCGGCCCGGTAGCTTCCCGCCAGTGGTGGCAGGCACCCCGCGATACTGACATTCTCCCCGCTGGTGTCCCGAGCCCTGTGGGCCGCGTCCAGGGCCGCGTGCTGGAGTTCGTCAAACATGTCGACCTTCGCGACACGGGCCAGCTTCTGCGGGGTGACGGCGTACGCATTCACCGTGATGATACGGGCCCCGGCCCTGATGAAATCGAGGTGAACGGCCTCGACGAGATCTGGCCGGTCGATCATCACCTGGGTCGCCCACACCCGCGAGGCAGGTCCTGTCCGGCGCGAAAACACTTCCTGGCCGACACCGCCGTCGAGCAGGACAAGTTCCGAAGGGCGGGCTGGCATGGCTGTGCTCCCTGGGGAGTGGCACCGGTCGGGCATCGTGGACCCCGCTCCTGTACCTTACGGCATCGGTCCGTGGCGCGTCAGCGCAGGTTTCTCCCGATCGGGCTCAGATGCGGCGCGCCAGGCGGAATGCGTCGAGGATCGCCGCGGCGATGTTGCGGCTGGCGACGGCATCGCCGATCCGGTGCAACTCGAAGCCGTCGCGAGCCACCGGCTGCGGCCGGTCTTCCACCAGGGCATCAATGTCGGTCACCCCGTCGTTGCCCGAGCCGGCGCGCAGTTCCGTGAACAGGTCGTCGACAGGCAGTGTTCCGCCCTCGACCACCACCTGGTCGGCGAAAAAGGTGCCGGTCGCGCCGGTCACGTCGTTGGCGAAACGCGCGGCCAGCCCGTTGTCGGCTCGGGTAATGGCCACCAGGCGCTGGTCAGGGACGCTTGCAATGCCGAATTCGTAAAGCCGCTTCTTCCAGATGACGCGTTCCGCGTAGGTCATTTCGGCAGCTGGCGCTGCGTCGATGCCGAAGAACCGGACTTCGGCGCCCCGGGTCGCGGCGGCGACCGCGGCCTGTGGCCCCGGGACCCGGCCGGTTCCGTCACAGACAATGACGCTTCGACCAGGCGGCGTGTACCCGCCCACGATGTCCCAGGCACTGGTGGCCAGTTCCGCACCTTCGATATCGCCTGCGAACGGGATGCCGCCGGTCGCGATGATGACCACCTCCGGGTCCAGGCCCCGCACGGAGGACGCGTCTGCGAACGTCCCCGTCCGTACTTCCACCCCGAACCTGGACAACTCCGCGACGCGCCAGTCGATCACGCCGATGATATCGCGTCGCCAGTCGGCGCGGGCTGCCAGCAGCACCTGACCGCCCGGACGGGACGCAGCTTCAAGGACTGTGACAGCGTGACCGCGCTCCGCCCCCACCCTGGCGGCCTCGAGGCCGGCAGGCCCGGCCCCGACCACCACAAGCCTCTTGCGAACAGGGGCCCTGTCGATGACATGCCCTAACCGGGTCTCGCGGCCGGTTGCCGCGTTGTGCAGGCAGACCGGTCGGTGGGGCGACATGCAGTGAGTGGCGCCGACACAGGGCCTGATCCGTTCCTCGGTTCCGGCGCGAAGCTTGCGCACCAGGTGGGGGTCGGCAATCTGTGCCCGGGTCATCGCAACCATGTCGAGCAGTCCGGCAGCGATCGCGTGCCGGGCAGTCGGGATGTCGCTGATCCGCGCAGCGTGGAATACCGGCAGACCGATCTCGCGTCTGAACCGTCCGACCGGCTGCAGCCATGGAGCCAGCGGCGATGCCATGCCCGGCATGTTGTCGACAGCGAGGTCGATTTCCCGGTCCATGCGCCCGTAGATGGCGTTGAAGAAGTCGATATGGCCTTCGGACTCGAACCGTCTCGCGATCTCGACACAGGAGTCGAAATCGAGCCCGTCCGGGTCGCCTTCGTCGATGACGAACCGGAAACCGACAAGGAACCCGTCTCCGGCCTGGCGCCGGATTTCCTCGAACACCATCAGGCCGAACCGGCACCGGTTCTCCAGCGATCCTCCGAACCGGTCCTGGCGTCGATTGGTCTTCGGTGACAGGAACTGGCCGATCAGGTGGCCGCCGGCCAGGGTTTCGATCCCGTCGATCCCGCCTTCCATGCAGCGCCGGGCCGCGGCACCATAGGCCTTGACCACCCGGGAAATGTCGTGTTCGTCCATCTCGCGGGGAATGCTGCGATGCAGTGTCTCCCGGACCGGACTCGGCGCAATGGTCGCAAGCCAGTGTCCGGCGTAGGGCTCGCCACGTCGCCCCAGGTGGGTGATCTGGCACATCAGCCGCGCACCCCGGGCATGGATCCGGTCGGAGAACCTCTGAAGGTACGGGATCACCGCGTCGGTGCCGACGTTCAGCTGACGGAAGACCGACGGGGAATCCGCCGCCACGTTGGACGATCCTCCGAACATGGTGAGGGCCAGTCCGCCCCTTGCCTTCTCCTCGTGGTAGGCCTGATAGGCCTCCCCGGGCATCCCGTCCTGTTCCAGGCCGCAGGCATGGCTCGTACTCATGATGCGGTTGCGAAACCGGACATGCCGGATCGAGAACGAAGAGAGCAGGGGGTCGGATGCGGTGTTCACCGGGCGAAGCCGTCTTCTCTGGTGGCCGGGAGGCGCAGGCCGGACGCCGGGTGCGCCTCAAGGTCACGGCTCGCGATCGCGACCGCGTTCTTCACCGCCTCGACATCACCGCAATTGTGGGCAAGAAGCAATGCGAGCTTGGCGAGAAACAGCTTCGCGTGGCACGGATCCACCGCGTCGATCGCATCGGCAAGGGTTGTGTAGACGTCCTCGACCCCGGGTCGGTCCAGTGTCATAGCGGTGACCTCCGTGCACCCGGGCGGGATCCTTGTGCCTTCATCGTCCGGCAAGCCTCTCCATGGCGAGTGCAATGCGCCCGGGATCGGGCGCACGCCAGCGCCCGGCGACGTGCCCGTCCGGGCGAACAAGGTAGCAGGTTCCGTCCGTGGCGCCGTAGCGGGTGAACACCCGTCCCTCCGGGTCGCCGATATCGCCATCGTGCCTTGCTATTCGAACCTGCCGCTCCACTCCGCTCGAGATCTGCACGGGTGTGGAGCCGAAGACAAGCAGGGTCGGTCCGGGACCGACCCGGTCGAGCAGGTAGCAGTCCCGTGCAAGCCGGACATCCGGAGCCAGGGCGCCGACAGCAGGCCCGGCGCCAAAGCGGGCATCGTCGTCTTCGGGAGCCGAAAGCGGGCCATCGGAGTAGTCATGGGGACGTGACTGGCGCGGATCGGCGAGTTCCCCGGCCCAGGACCGGGAGCAGGCAAGCGACAGCGCGGCATCCCGCATCAGCGCGTGGCCGGGGGTCGGCGGCGTCATGAAGGCGGTGCTCTTGGCGGCCTGTGCAAAAATCTCCAGCGTTGCGGAGCGACGTTCCTCGCTGTAGCTGTCGAGCAGCGTCGGGTCTGCGGCACCCGACAGCACATCGGCCAGTTTCCAGCCAAGGTTGTTGGCATCAGCGAGTCCGGAGTTCAGCCCGCGTACCCCGAAGATCGGAACCAGGTGGGCGGCATCACCGGCAAGAAACACCCGCCCGCAGCGATAGTCGTCGAGACACAGGCAATGCGCCCGGTACAACGAATACCAGTCGAGACGCCAGGGCGCGTGCTCGCCGATCATTGCAAGATGCGCCTCGATGCGTGACCTGATGCGCTCCGGCGCCAGTTCTTCCCGGGGGTCCTCGTCCGGGCGCAACTGGTAGTCGATGCGCCACAGACCGTCGGGCTGCTTGTGCATGAGCACAGTGGAGCCCCGGTTCGAGATCGGGTCGAACCAGGCATGGCGTTCCGCGGGCAGGTCGGCGTCGATCCGGATGTCGGCAATCAGGTAGAGCCCCTCGTAGGAGGTGCCCCGCATTTTCAGGTCGAGGGACTCCCGTACGGTACTGTGTGCGCCGTCGGCGGCGATCACATATCTGGCATGTGCCTCGTACGGACCCTGCGGCGTGTCAAGACGCAGCACGACACGGTCATCGAGTTGCGACAGGCCGTCCATCCGTGTCTGCCAGCGGATGCTGGCGGGACTCTTCTCGCGCAGCCTGTCGGCCAGGTAGAGTTCGAGGTAGCACTGCTGGAGGTTCGACATCGGGCCGAAGCGTTCGTCCGGATCGTCGGGCATCTCGAGCCGGAAGATGACCCGGTCGCGATAGAACGAACGCCCGAACCTCCAGCCCAGGGCCTTGGCCCGGAAGCGCTCGCCAACGCCGAGGCCGTGCAGGATCTGCTGGCTCCGGGCACTGATCGACAGTGCCCGGCTGCCGTCGGACAGTGTGCGCTTCGACTCCACCACCAACGGGCGCACGCCGAAGCGTGCGAGCTCGAGGGCGCAGGTGAGCCCGACCGGTCCGCCGCCGATCACGATCACGTCATGCAGGATCGCGGCTCCGACCGACTCCGGCGGCGGTTCAAAGGGAAACTCGGGATAGCTGAAATAGGTTGAGTCACGGCGGGCAGGTGGCGGAACATGCATGTCTCGACAGTCCTGATCATTGACCGGACATCGCGCGTCACCCGCGCGGGAGCTGGTCCTCGCCAAGTGTCTCGACATAACGGCAGATGTCGCCGGGCCTCGTCAGCCAGATGCGATCCCGGTGCTTCAGGATGTGTCGGAACGCGCGCCTCAACTCCCCGATACGGTATGGCCGGCCGACCAAGAACGGGTGCAGGGAGATCGGGCAAACCACCGGGTGATCGTCACGATCGGACTGGGCAAGCATCTCGTCGAACCCGTCGATCAGCATGTCTGCAAACTGAGCCGAGGACTGGCGGCTCCAGACGATCGCGCGGGCGTCGTTGGCCTCGATCGGGTAGGGGATGGCGAGGATCCGGCCTTTTCTGGTCTGCATCCAGACCGGTTGATCGTCCATGGTCCAGTCCATGACGTAGCGGTAGCCGGCCTCCTGCAGCAGGTCCAGGGTAACGTCACTGTTGGACAGCCATGGGCTCATCCAGCCCGTCGGTGGACTGCCCTCGTTGCTGGTGATGATAGCGGTACAGGACTCGATCAGGTTGCGCTCCTCCTGTTCCGACAATCCGCCCTGCTCGTCCGAGTTGGTGTGGCCGTGGCCGAGTATCTCGTCGCCGCGCTCGCGTATCCGGGCCGGGATGTCGGGACAGCATTCGTAGATCGCGGTGTTCAGCTGGTGTTCCGCCGGCATGCCGAGTTCGTCGAACAGATCCATCAGGCGCCAGAATCCGACACGGTTTCCGTAGTCCCGCCACGAATAGATGCTGTGGCTGACCGACTGGTCCGGGGGCGCAATCGCCGCGCCCTTGCCGGTTCCGAACCGGAACGCTTCGACGTTCATGGCGACATAGACTGCAACTCTGGTGCCATTCGGCCACCGGTAGCGCGGCCGTGAAGGCAGGCTCGAATAGGAATAGTGGGTATGGGTCTCGATCATGCCGGTCTCTCCCAACGCAGCGTGTGTTCAGTCACAACTGCCGCAACTCTACCCCAAGGGGGCGCCACCGCACGCGCCTTCTTCGGCCGGCCCGTCACACCGTCCGGGCCATCCGGCTGCGTTGCAGGACAAGTGTCAGCAGGATCGATCCGGCAATTGCATAGAGGCCGCACGTCGCCGAAATGGCCTCGATCGAGACCGTGGCGTCGATCAGCCAGCCGAACACCGCCGGCGCGAGAGAACTGGAGATGACCGAGAGACCGACGACCAGTGCCCTGATCGAGCCCAGGTTGAGCACGCCATAGAGCTCGGCCCAGACAGTGGCAAGCAGCGTGGCACCAGCGCCCCCGGTCATTCCCGCCAGTGCCATGAACGGAACGATGGCGAGCGGGGAGTCGAAGACCGCGATCACCAGCGATGCCGCAGCGAGCGGCAACAGGTAGACATGCGTCAGCCGGCGCGAGCCAAACCTGTCGACAAGCAACCCGACCAGGACCGAGGTGACCACCTGGCAGACCGCGTAGATGGCAAAGCCCGAGGCGTACAGGGAGAGCGCCCATCCCTTGGTTTCGGCAAGGTGAACCTGGTGAAAGTTGAGGCCGGTGACAATGAACGATGGAGCAAGCATGGCCGGCATCGCCAGCAGGAACCGGGGATCGCGGATGACCTGGCGCCGGGTCCACTGGCCCGGGGACTGGTCACCCGAGCCCTCGAACCGGCGGATCCGGTGCAGCAGTCTGGCGTGCCGGTGGTCGTGCCCCCTGAGCAGCCAGAGAGCGAGCGGTGGTACCAGCAGGACCACCGCGACGGCACTCGCCAGCCAGACCGTCCGCCAGTCGGCCAGTGCGAGTAGCAGCACCGCGGCGGGAGGGAATACCGCCTGACCGGTGGGAAAGCCGAGAGCCGCGATGCTGACGGCGCGCCCACGGCGGTTCCGCGGAAAGTAGCGGGCCATCGTCACCGTCGCCGCCTGGCTCAGCAGGCCCTGGCCGGCGATGCGCAGAAGGAAGATCGCAAGGACAAGCAACACCACGCCGTCGGCGAGCGAAAACGCGAGACAGGCGACCGCGATCAGGGCGCACAACACCAGGGTGTAGTGGCGCAGGTCAACGCCATCGATGACCCGCCCCGCCCAGATTATCAGGACTCCGCTGGTCAGCGTGCCGATCGCATAGACGGTTCCGAAGTCGCCGTGGCTCAGTGCGAAGGCTGCCCGTACCTCGCCACCGTACATGGCAATGTAGAAGGTCTGTCCGAAGGTCGAAGTGAAGGCCAGCAGGAAACCGAACCCGAGAAACCGTGCATGGGCGAAGACGAACGACAGGTACCGCACGTTGGCCCGATCCCTAGCTGCGCCAGCGCAGGATCGACTCGGTAACCGGGTTCTCGAATGGCACCTGCTCGTCCACCATGCGCTGGTGCGCCTTCTTGAGGCGGTAGTACCATCGCGCCTGGACATCCGCGTCGTCGATCAGGAGCATGCCCGGGCGGTGCCTGAGGCCGCGTTGCTGTTTCTCGACGATACGGCGGTCCTGTTCCAGGAAGGAGCGCGCGAACGGGCGCAGCGCCGGTTTCAGGACCGTAAGCCAGGGCATCGTCCAGTACATGACATGGTGCAGGGCGCAGGAGTGCTCGGTGACCGGGGTGACCGCGGTCAGTCCGACCAGTGCATGCGATCCGACGCGGACGTGTTCGATGCGCACCCCGGGAAGCCGGAAGCTGATCTGCGTGACGGGCCTGCCGCCGAGCAGCCTGTAGGCTGCGGAGTTTCGTGACGGGCGGTGGGGCAGCATGGTGAAGCCGTACTCCGACGGACCGAACCTGCGCTCCTTGGCGTGGATTGAACGCCGGGAACGCCACCACCACGACCGGTGAACGAACGGGCCGTGGGCGGGATCCATCAGCCCGATCACCGCGTGATCGACGTGGCACGGCATCACCGTTTGCGTGGCAAGCCGTGGGTTCCCGGCTTCCGGCGGCAGGTCGGGAGGTGTTGTGGCGGTGCTGCCGTCTCCGCGCGTGCCGGGCCGCGGCATGTAGATCCAGAGCAGTCCTGAAGCCTCACGCACGCGATAGGAGCGAACGCGGATCCGCTGGAGTTCCATGTCCTGGCCCTCGACCAGGGAAGGAATGGCGGTGCAGGTTCCGTCAGTGCTGAAGCGCCAGCCATGGTAGGCACACTCGACCTCGTCGTCGGCCATGCAGCCTTCGCTCAGCGGAATTCCACGGTGCGGGCAGATGTCGCGCAGGGCGAAGGCCACGCCGTCGCGGCGCCGACCGAGCAGGACAGGCTCACCAAGGATGGTGGTCCCGACCAGCCGTCCTGGCGCCAGGGCGACTGATGGCGACGCGAGGTACCAGCAATCGCGGAGAAATTCCTGCGAGCCGGGCACGCTTCGGGATGCGGTCATGGCACGCGACACTGCCACCCGGAACAGGGCGGTGCAAGTGCGCGGTGTCGCCGGGGGGAACCGGCGGTCACATGATCGCGCGGACGAAACTCTCAAGGTAGTCGTTGATGCGCCGGAACGCATCCTCGGCCCGATCCGCGTCGCCCGCGGAGACTGCACGCGCGCCCTGGGCATGCAGGCGCGGACCGAGCACGAGGTCACCGCTTGCCTCGTGGTGGCAGAACCAGAATCGTCGGGTGTGCGGATGGATCATGCGACAGATCTTGGTCGCATGTTCGTTGTCCATCGCGGCAAGGCACAGCGCGTTGAATTCGCTGTCCGCACGAAGCAGGCCGACCGGGTCGTGGCGTGACGCCGCGTTTTCGAACTCTGCCGCGATCCGCAGCAGGTTCCGGCGCTGTGCCGGCGCGGCCCGCAACGCGGCGCCCCGGGCCACGGCGGAATCGATCCCGCGGCTCACTTCCAGCATGCGCCGCACACTGTCTCCATCGACGTCGGTCACGTAGATGCCGCGTCGCGGCCGCACCTCGAGCAGGCCTGCGAGTGCAAGACGCTGGATGGCCTCCCGGACCGGAGTACGTCCGATCCCGATTGCGGCTGCGAGCCGCTTTTCCGTCAGCACGGAACGCGGAGCGAACTCGAGACGAACGATCATTTCCTCGAGACGGTGGAAGGCGATTTCCTGCAAGCTCTCCGGCGCCTGGGGATGCAGGTCGGCAAGGTCGGCGGAGAGAAGGTCCTGGAAGTCCATTCAGCCGGGCCCCGTCGTTCCTCGTCCGGTCACAGTGTCGGTCCCACCCCGGCGATCGTGGTGCGATGCATCACGCGGGCGTGTCCGGCGTCCCACGGACGGCCACGATGCAGGGCGCAGCGGTTGTCCCACATCACCAGGTCGCCCTCCAGCCATTCATGGCGGTAGACAAACTCGGGCCGGGTGGCATGCGCCGTGAGTTCACCGATCAGCCGTCGTCCCTCGGCGAGCGGCATCCCGTCAACGTAGGAGGCGTGGGCACCGGTAAACAGGTTGCGTCGACCGTTAGCGGGATTGCTTCGCACCAGCGGGTGACGCACCGGTGGGACTTCCGACTTGTCGCGTGCGCGCAACAGGTTCGGGTCGATCAGTCCGCGGGAATAGGCGAAGTCGTGGACACAGACCAGTTCGTCGAGCTCCGCTCTGCGGTCGGCTTCCAGCGCGTCATATGCCGCTCGCATGGTTGCGAACTCCGTCTCCCCGCCTTGAGGGGGGACCCTCCGGGCCGAAAGCAGCGAGGCTGTTGCCGGCACCGGCTTGAACGAACTGTCGGTGTGCCACATCTGGTTGCCGGTGTTGAAGACCATGCGCCGGTCCTCGGGCGGGATCACCGACCCGTCACGGTCCAGATTGGACAGGACGGTAACCTCGGTTCCGGCGCCGCCCGGGTTCGAGTTGACGGTGATCTCGAGCGGGCCGAAACGCCGGGAGAACGCAACTTGCTGCTCGTCGTCGAGCGGCTGGTTGCGGAAGACCAGGATGGAATGGGTCTCGAATGCGTCAGCGACCTCGGCGAAGTCGTACTCGGCGACCGGTTCGGTGAGGTTGACGCCCTTCACCTCGGCTGCGAAATAGCGGGCAAGCGGTGTGATCTTCACGGTCATGACGCGCTCCGGGTCCGTCTCGGGGCACGATACGGCAACAGGCCCAGAGTAGAAACGCTTGGCAGGTGCGTCCACCCGAAGCGCCTGTCCGGTGCCGGTCATCCGAACCGTGATCAGTCCCGTGTCGGTCTTCAAGGACGGAGCATCGCAAATGAACAGTCCCTCCGACCGGGTTCTCGGCATCGACATTGGCGGAACCTTTACCGACCTGGTTGCGCTTGACCCGGTTCGGGGTGACTACCTGGTTGCCAAGACCCCGACCGTCGCGTCGCGGCCGGAACTCGGCGTCGCCCGGGGACTTCGGGACCTGCTGGGCCGCATTGGGGGAGGCGGGGCCGTCACGCGGGTGATCCATGCGACCACGCTGTTCAGCAATGCGCTCATCGAGCGCAAGGGGGCGAAAACCGGGTTGATCACCACCGCGGGCTTCCGCGACGTGCTGGAACTCGGTCGCGAGCGCAAGTACGACATCTACGACCTGTTCCTGCACTTTCCCGAACCGCTGGTTCCCCGGGACCTTCGCCTCGAGGTCGGCGAGCGCATCGCGGCCGACGGCACGATCCTGGTCGAGCTCGACGAGGACGATGTGCGCGATGTGGCAACGCGCCTGGTTGCGGCCGGTGTGCAGTCGCTCGCCATCGCCTGTGTCAATTCCCACGTCAACCCGGAACACGAACACCGGGCCGCGAAGCTGGTGCGGGTAGCCTGTCCAGGTGTGCGTGTGACCGTCTCGTCGGATGTCGCGACCAGGCCCGGGGAGTTCGAGCGCTTCCAGACCGCGGTCATCAACGCCTGCATCAAGCCGCTGGCCGAGGATTACATCGAGGGCCTGACCGGGGTTCTGCGCGACGAGGGGATCACGGCACCGCTGATGCTGATGCTGTCGAGCGGAGGTCTGACCACTGCCGGGGTGGCGTGCCACATGCCGGTGCGGTTGTTGGAATCCGGGCCGGCCGCGGGCGCCATGTGTGCCGCAAGGACCGGTACAGCAATCGACGAGGCGAGACTGGTCGCATTCGACATGGGCGGGACCACGGCCAAGATCGCGATCGTCGATGACGGCATGCCCGAGGTGGCGCACGAGTTCGAGGTCGCACGGGAACGCAGGTTCGTGCCGGGCAGCGGGCTGCCGGTCGACATCACCACGGTCGAGCTGCTCGAGATCGGCGCCGGCGGCGGCAGCATAGCCCGGCGCGATGCGCTCGGCCTGCTGAAGGTGGGGCCGGACAGTGCCGGGGCCGAACCCGGGCCGGCCTGTTACGGGCGAGGCGCCACCCGCGCCACGGTGACCGATTCCGACCTGGTCCTGGGCAGCCTGAATGCGGACGGCTTTGCATCCGACCTGATCGAACTCGACCCCCAGGCGGCCGCCGCCGCGATGGCGGCAACCGGAGCGGAACTGGGACTGGGGGTTGCCGGGACGGCGCGGGGCATCCAGGACGTGGTCCGCGAGACCATGGCCCGGGCAGCCCAGGTCCACCTCGCGCGCAAGGGGCGCGATCCCCGTGACTACACCCTGTTCGCGACCGGCGGCGCCGCGCCGGCCCATGCCTGCGCAGTCGCGGCCCGGCTCGGCATCTCCCGGGTGATCATTCCACCTGCTGCAGGTGTGGCATCCGCCCTCGGGCTTGCGGTGGCGCCGGTCCGGGTGGACGGCGCCGCGTCAGTCGGAACCGGAGTGGCGGCTCTCGACCCGGCCGCGCTCAAGCGTATCTACGAGGCGTTGGAGGATTCGGCAAGGCAGACCGTGTCTGCCCTGGCGGCGCGGGGAGCGCCGGAATGCCAGCGCTTCGCCGAAATGCGCTATCGGGGCCAGGGTACGGTTCTCGTCGTCGACATTACCCGGGCACTCGGATCCGACGATCCGCACGCGGCGATTACCGCGGAGTTTCACGAGGCGCACGAGCGCGATTACGGCCGCTGTCTCGAAACGGTGGCGGTTGAGTTCATGACGGCCCGATCGGTTGTGCGTGCTGCCGTGATTCCCCCGGGCATGGTGCCGCGACTGGCCGATGCCCGCGTCCGTGCTCCCTCCGGCCGACGGGAGCGCAGGGTGCAGTTTCCGGGATGGACCGAACCGCGTGCGGTGCCGGTGCTCCAGCGCGCCGGGCTCGGTAAGGGTGCCGTCGCCATGGGACCGGCGGTGATCGAGGAAGGCCAGACCACCACGGTGCTGCCCGAACAGTCGCGCCTGCGGGTCGATGACATGGGCAACCTTGTCATCGACCTCGACCCGACCCACGCGTTGCGGTCGCGTCACGTGGAACTGGACGACCCGGTTCACCTCGAGATCTTGTGGAACCGTCTGATTGCGGCGGTTGACGAGGCGGCGGCCTCGCTGGTGCGAGCGTCCTTCTCCACCGTGGTCAGGGAATCCTACGACTTCTCGTGTATTGTCACCGACATCGAGGGCCGGGCACTGGCACAGGCGAGCGACAGCATTCCCTCCTTCATCGGCACGCTGCCCGATACCGTCAAGCACATGATCAGGAGATTTCCTCCGGAGACGCTCGGCGCTGGTGATGTGCTGATCACCAACGACCCCCACATGGGCACCGGGCACCTGCCGGACATATCGGTGTGCCGTCCCATTTGCGGACCGTCGGGCGGGATCGTCGGTTTTGCGGCGAGCACCGCCCATGCGCCGGACATCGGAGGAAAGATCCGGTCGCCGGAACCGCGCGAGGTGTTCGAGGAGGGGTTGCAGATCCCGATCCTGAAGCTGCACGATCGCGGCCGGCCGGACGAGACCCTGCTCGCCATGCTGCGCCAGAACGTGAGGGTGCCCGAGCAGGTTGAAGGCGATCTCGATGCCCAGCTCGGCGCACTGGCCGTGATGGAACGCCGGGTGTGCGAGATCCTGGTCACCTACGGACTTGCCGACCTGCGAGGTCTGTCCCGCGCGGTTCGCTCCCGCAGCGAACATGCCCTGCGTGACGCGATCGGGGCGCTGCCCGACGGAGCCTACCGGGCATCGGTATCGACCGACGGACTGGCTGACCGACCGGTCACGCTCAGGGTGCGGGTCGAAGTCGAGGGAGAACGGCTCGCAGTCGACTTCTCGGGGTCGTCCGATCAGGTGGACCGCGCGATCAACTGCCCGTTTTGCTACACCCGGTCCATGTCGGCCTACGCGGTGAAGTCTTCGCTCGCCGCCGAGCTTCCCAACAATGACGGGGTGCTGGTGCCGCTCTCCTTCGCGGCTCCGGAAGGATCCATCGTCAATCCACGTCACCCGGCGGCGGTCGGCTCCCGGGTTCTGACCGGGCACTACATTCCCGCCCTGGTGATGGAAGCGCTGTGGGGGATCGTCCCTGACCGGGTGCTGGCCGGTGCGGGTTCACCGATCTGGTGTGTCAACATCAACGGCACCCACGCCGACGGGACCCGCGTGGCGGGACTGTTCTTCTTCAACGGCGGCATGGGGGCGTCGGCGCGGGGCGATGGCCTGTCCTGCGTCAGCTGGCCCTCGAACATTTCGGCGACCTCCGCGGAAGAGATCGAGCATCGCCTGCCGGTTCGTATCCTGCGCCGCGAGCTGCGTGACGGGTCAGGTGGTCCCGGACTGCACACCGGTGGTCGCGGCCAGCTGATCGAACTGCGTTACACCGGCGCGACACCAGGCGTGGTCGCCTTTCTCGCCGAACGCACCGAGGCTCCGGCGCGCGGGCTTGCCGGTGGCGGGGACGGCGGGACCGGCCGGGTCGAGATCAACGGGGCGCCCGTCGATCCCAAGGCGCAGCAGGGGGTCGAACCCGGAGACGTCATCCTGCTCGCGACCCCGGGAGGCGGGGGCTACGGAGAACCGCCGCGGTCATGAGATGTGCGGCCTTCGATCGCGCTCCCGCTGTACGTGCGTACCGCCTCGAGCACGCAAGGTGATCCGGCGATAGAACCGGCAGCGATCTGGGGGCCGGGAGAGGGGACACGGGTTCCAGGGAGCGGACGACCTGGCGACGTTCCCGCGGTCGCGACGGAGAACGACATGGAGATACAGGTACTGGTGGCCGATGACCCGATGCGGGCCCGGCTGTTCGCGCAGGGGCGCGAACTCAGGTGTTGCGTCGGCGCGGCCGGTGCCGTTGTCGACAAGCGCGAAGGTGACTGCGCAACCCCGATCGGTTGCTGGCCTGTGCGCGGTCTGTACTACCGCGAGGACCGGATGGAACGACCCGCCTCCGGGCTCGCCGCAACCGGCATCGATCCCGACCTCGGCTGGTGCGACGATCCGTCGGATCCGTCGAACTACAACCGGCCGATCACGTTGCCCTGTGTTTCGCGCCACGAGCGTCTCTGGCGCGAAGACGGGCTTTACGACCTGTTGGTCGACCTTGGCTACAACGATGCACCGGCGGTTCCCGGCCGGGGCAGCGCCATATTCATTCACGTCGCCCGGCCGGATTACGGGCCGACGGCGGGCTGCGTGGCGCTTGCACTTCGCGACCTGGTCGATGTGGTGGGGATGATGCAGCCGGGAGATGCGGTCAGGATAACCAGGATTTATCCGTAAACCGGCGCCCGATGTGCCCTTGAGCGTGACGGGCCGTCCGGACCAGGACTCATGCCGTTGACTGACGGACGGGTTCATGCGCCTGCCTGCGATCCGTTTCCGGTTCGTGGATCGGGCATCCCCCCGAGCAGTAGCCCCGCTCTCCGGAACCGGAATGTTCCCCGCCGCGTTCAGGACCGCATTCCCGGCATGCCCGTGCGACGAGGGTCTGCCTGCGGGTGCTGCGGGCGGGTGTCAACCGTGCCGCGGGCCGTGCAGGTCCGGCGTGTACGGACCGGACCGACCGCGACGAAGAGATCCGTCTTGCGGCCGGGCGTCCGGAGCGGATCTCCCCATCCCGTCTTCGGGATGACGCGGACGGGCCCGGCGTTCCGGCCCGGCCAGTTGGCAGTGCCCGACATTGGTGAGACAGGGCTCCCCGCTTGCCGTGCCCGGCTTCCTGGCACCGGCCCGGTGCCCGACGCCGAGTGGGTGCTTCATCAGTGGGTTGCCGGAACGGCGCACGGTCGCTTTCGGCATGCCGGTCGCAACTTTCCGATTCCTCATTCACCCCGGTCCGAGTTCCGAACACTTCGACCCTTCGCCTGGCCCGGGTGCGCCCCGAGGTGCCGGCGAACTGGAGGCGCCGGCGTCGCTGGCAGGATCGACCAGTGGGCCGCTCTGTTGCGACGATACCAGGCACGAGCAGGCGCGCCCTCACAGGGGCATGCGGTTCAGATCGCCATGCAGGCACCGAAAGCGCGAGCTGAACCGAACCCGATCAGACCGAGGTGCCACGACAACCCAACGGATATGCCACAGTGCAGACGGAATCGAGCAAAGTGACTTTGTCACCGGGGCATGTTTCCGTACCCTTGCTGATCAACTTGGATTCTCGGCTGAGCAAGTGAAGTCGAGAGACTTGACGGCACCGGACGCTGAACTCTCCGGTTACCGCCCTTCGACTTCATCCTGCGAGTACGCCGGGGCAACCGGGAACGCCAATCGCGTGTTCCGGTTGGGTGGGAGATAGCGGAGAAACGCAATGGACCGGCTGAACTTGATCATCGACGCGATCAACGCGTTCGCTTGGGGTCCGCCCATGCTGGGTATCCTGGGCGTGACCGGGGTGCTTCTGACCCTGGGCCTCGTGTTCATGCCCTGGCGCAAGGTGGGCTACGGCTTCCGGCTTCTGTTCGACAAGGACGGAGCCACCGGCGATGGCGAGGTCAAACCGTTCAACGCACTGATGACGGCGCTGTCGGCGACCGTTGGCACCGGGAACATTGCGGGCGTCGCCACCGCCATCGCGCTCGGTGGACCGGGCGCGATCTTCTACATGTGGCTGATCGCGCTGTTCGGCATGGCTACCAAGTATGCCGAGGCAGTGTGCGCGGTCACCTACCGGGAGCGGGATGCCACGGGAAAGTACGTCGGAGGGCCGATGTACTATCTGCGCAACGGTGTCGGTGAGTTCGCCCCCGAGCTCGGCAAGTGGCTGGGTCTGGCATTTGCGATATTCGGCGCCGTGGCCGCATTTGGCATCGGCAATGCGGTGCAGGTGAACTCCATGGCGGCGGCGCTCGACAACAGCTTCGGGGTGCCGACCTGGGCCACCGGCGTTGTCGTTGCAGCACTGGTCGGCGTCGTCGTGATTGGCGGCATCAAGCGGATCGGCGATGTCGCGGGCAAGCTGGTGCCGGCGATGATCGTGCTCTATCTCGGCGCCGCGCTGCTGGTCCTCGTGATCAACATCACCTCGATTCCGGAAGCCTTCGGGCTGATCTTTACCCACGCCTTCACCCCGGCCGCAGCGACTGGCGGCTTCGCAGGGGCGGCGGTGGCGGCCGCCGTTCGTTTCGGGGTTGCGCGGGGCGTGTTCTCCAACGAATCCGGCCTCGGCTCGGCGGCCATCGCGCATGCGGCGGCGCAGACCAACAGCCCGGTGAGGCAGGGCATCATCGCCATGCTCGGCACCTTCATCGACACCATCGTGGTGTGCACGATGACGGCGCTGGTCATCCTGACCTCGGGCGCCTGGACGCTGACCGGCCCTGACGGCGGTGGGCTGACCGGCGCGGTGCTGACCTCCACCAGCTTTGAGACCTCGATGGCTGGTGGCCAGTACATCGTTACCATCGCGCTCGCGGTGTTCGCCTTCACCACCATTCTCGGCTGGTCCTATTACGGCGAGCGGTGCTGGCAGTACATGTTCAAGGAGAAGAGCCTGTTCATCTACCGGGGGCTGTGGGTGGCGGCAGCACTCGCCTTCGCCAACGTGAAGGTGGACCTGGTGTGGAACCTGGCGGATACCCTCAACGGACTGATGGCGGTACCCAACCTGGTCGGACTGCTGTTGCTGGCGCCGATGGTGTTCAAGGTCACGCGCCAGTACTTCGAGGAAATCGGCAAGCCACTCGGATAGGTCCTGCGCGCTGCGCCGGAGCGGATCATGATGCCACTCCGGCCTGCGTGCGGTTCATGGCGGCACTGAAGCCCTGGCCCGGGCGGATGTGCTTGCGGGCGCCAGAAGGCGATCGCGCATGATCGGCGCGGTCGCCCAGATGGCTGTACGCCTGTTCGGCCTTGAGGCGCTCGGGCCTCGGTGCCGGTCTGCGCGGACCTCGTCGAACAGACGCTTTGCCGACAGCTTCGGGAACGCCTCAAGACGCGCGTCGATGATCGCCTTGTAAGGGTCCAGCTTGTGAACCACCGGCGGCCGCGGCGAATATCCCGGCCCACCAGCCTCCAGATCCCGATCCAGCTGGCCGGTCTCGATCCAGTAGTGGATCGTCCGGCGGTTCACCCCAAACCGCCGCGACAGCTCCGCCTTCGAAACGCCCTGGTCCAGATAGTGCTTCAACAACATCCGGGTCTCCCGCCAGTACATCCGTGCGCACCCCCGCTCTGTTGGTTCCAACAACAAAGCGGACCGGCGCACCGTCAGCCACAACCCGAAAGTGAGAAATTTTGGCTCGGCACAAATGGGAAACTTACAGTCGGCACCAACACAGGTCCGCCGTCCGGTTCCTGTTTCGCGGAGACCCGTTTCACGCGACCGGCTCCGGCTCGCGAACGGGCGGGCCGCGCCACAGCGCGTCCCTCCACAGGCAGTGACCGCAGAGCTCGCGGTCAGGCCTTCGAGGTTGGTCGCGGCATTGAGATCCCTGTCGATTTTCAGGCCGCAGGAGGCGCAGCGCCAGAGGTGCTGCGAGAGGTCCGGTCCGGCCGCAACCGAAGCACGAGCGGAGAACAGGGTGTTGCTCGAGGGAGACCAGCGGTCCGCGACGGTCACCGTCGCGCCATGCATCGTCGCCTTGTATCCGAACTAGCGGCGGAACTCGTGGAAGCCGCCGTCCAAGATCGGGCGGGCCAGGCGCCGGTTGGACGCCATGCTGCGCACACTGAGGTGTTCGATTGCGATGCGCTTCCAGCCCTTCGGCAGGCGGGTCGTCGCCTTGTGCGTCGCATCCCGGCGCTACGGGGATGCAGGCGGGCGAGACGCGCCTGAGCCTGCCCCCGGTTCGCCGAGCCTCTGCGAGAGAGCACCGCCAGCCGCCGCCTGTGCGCTTTCGGGCCGGGGATGCGCTCGACCGTGCTCGGCACCGTCACACCCAGTCCCACCCCGACGGCCTTGCCGGGCTGAGCCACCGGCGGGGGATCCCGGATTTCCACCGCGATCGAGTCGAACCGGCGCCCGGCCTCGCGCGAGACCGGATTGTGACGGGTGATCGTGAACTGCAGAGGTGATCTGGAACCGACTACCCTGGTCCGGTACCGGCACGCTCACCGAAGATCGCGGAGCCGACCCGCACATGGGTGGCGCCGAAGGCGACAGCGGTCTCGAAATCGCCGCTCATGCCCATGCTCAGGCCCGATAGCCCGTTGCGCTCGGCAATGCCGCGCAGCAGCGCAAAGTGTAGTGCCGGCTCCTCGTCAGCCGGCGGAATGCACATGAGGCCCACGAGTGTGAGTCCGACATCGGCGCGGCACCGGGTGATGAAGGCATCGGCTTCCTGCGGAAGCACCCCGGCCTTCTGCGGCTCCTCGCCGGTGTTGACCTGGATGAAGCAGGTACACTCCCGGCCCGAGCGGTCCATTTCGCGGCGAAGCCCGTCGGCCAGCCTGGGACGGTCCACGGTCTGGATCACGTCAAACAGGCGCACAGCGTCCCGGATCTTGTTGGTTTGCAGGGGACCGATCAGGTGCAGTTCCACACCGTCGTGGCGTCGGCGCAGGTCCGGCCACTTCCCGGCCGCCTCCTGGACCCGGTTTTCGCCGAAGACCCGATGGCCGGCCTGAAGCGCCGCTTCGACCCGTTCCACCGGTTGCGACTTGCCGACCGCGACAAGGGTGATGTCATCCACGGACCGATCGATCCTGTGGGCTTCCGTCGCGATGCGCCGAGAGACCGCCGCGAGGTTGTCGGCGACGGTCCACGCCGTCGCAACACTCGGCGTCACCATGTGCGCCATGCGAACCCTCGCTAAACGCGTAACGTGCCGTTCCGGGACATGTAACGGTGCGCGATCAACACGTCACCATGGGCATCGATGATGCGACCGACCTGCTGTTCGGTCAAGACATCCCGCCAACCGCCGACCGATCCAGACCGGAAGAACACCTGGTCCGGACGCGCCCGTTCCTGGAATCCGTGTTCGCGCTCCTGCGCTGCCATGGTCGCGAAACCGCTATGGCGGACCGCGCGGCGCAACCGTTCCGGGTTGCGCGGCAGCCCGAGTGCGCGGACGAACTTCTCGAAGGTCCTGACCGGGCGTTGGACCAAATCCTCGTAGCGCAACACCAGTGGCTTGAAAGGCGCGGACGATGTCCAGCTCTGCACGTGCTGCGACCAGGTCCCGAGGATTTGGAATACTGATTGGCGCGAAGTCTTGACGCGGTTGTACGGCGAGCAAATTGATTCAATCGCGTCGTCGAGCTTCATGTCGTAGTGATGCGCATAAGACACCACCATGTCGAACGGGTTGCGGACCAGGTAGGTTGCACCCACCGTGTACTGCGGGTAGATCAACGGCAGCCCCAGGTGACGGGCCAGGATGTTGTGGGTCTTCACGAAGCTGGTCTCGGCTTGCGAGGCCAGGAACCGCTGCACCGGTTCGCGCAACCGGTGAATTTCGGCATCACCGAACTCCGATGTGGAGCGTCCCCCCGCCGCCTCGTAAAGGCCGTGCACCGTGTCGGCGTACCTGACCACCGTGAGATCGCTGATCGAAGCGGGCTCGGTGGTGTTGCGAAACAGGTTCTCCATGAAGATCCGCAGCCAGGTGTTGCCCGACTTCGGATAGGACGCGAGCCAGTAGATACCGTTCACCGCGTGTTCCCGGACAAGACGCAACGCGCGCAACCGGCGAGGCCCCGTGGCGGCATGCCGGATCCGGAGTCAGAGAGGCCGCCCGAAGGCGGCCTCTCCGGAGACTCGAGATGGCAGGTTGCCTAGTAGGAAACTGCCACACCGACCACGAGGTATGTGGCGGAGATGTCGTCGACACTTTCGTCAATGGCCGTGTCATCGGATTCGATGCTGGCGTGACCGAGAGTACCCTTGGCGGTGACGCCCGGGCCGAGCGCATACTTGGCCGACAGGTGGACGGTGTTGAGCGCGGCCTGGTCCATGAGCATGTCGTCCATCATGGTGCCGTCACGCTCGCCATGGAAGTAGGTGAGGCTGAGACCCCACGGTCCCGTGGCATAGTTTGCACCGACAGCATAGCCCTCGCCGTTCTTGACGCCGGAATCGTCGAACGCCGCATAGGATGCACCGATGCCGAAGCCACCGACGCCCACGGTCAGGCCCATGCTGAGCGCTGACGGATCGGAGTCGTCGTCAGCCATTGTCCGGGTCACCGTGCCATAGGTGAGCGACGCGCCGACACTGGCGTTGTCGAAGCTCTGCTTGTAATTGACGCCGGCAGAAATGGCGTCGGCATTATCCTTATCGCGATTCGGCATAGAGCCATTGTCTTCGCCCGCGCTCACGTCCGGAGTGTAGGTGAGACCGATCTGCACGCCCTGGAAACGCGGGGTGTAGTAGGACACGCCCTGGGTATCGTTCATGCCGAGCACTTCAACCCAGCTCGACGACCCCATCGGGTTGCGCCAGTAGCCCTTGCCGGTCAGGTTGATCTTGTCACCATCTGCATCCGCGACCGGGGTAACCCAACTCGGCTGGTCACCGGAGATCAGCCCGATGCCGAAATCGGACGGGCCATAGCCCATCTTGTATTGGGCGGTGTTCTCGGAACCCAGGATGAACTGGCCGAAGCTGCCGTTGATCCACATGTAGGATTCGTCGATCTGGTCGCCGCCGGTATTGCCTTCCAGCTGCACGTCGACGCCGACGGTCAGACCATTGTCGAGCTCGGTGCTGCCCTTGAAGAAGACTTCAGCGTCCGAGATCTGGTTGAACCCGCTGAAGTCCTGACCGCTCACGCCGTCCTGGGCGGAGTAACCGAACCACTGTTCCATGTAACCGCTGACGCCAAGCTTGAGCTTTTCAGCGGCGATGGCCGACGGTGCGGAGGCAAGCATGCCTGCTGCGACCATCGCCGTCGTTCCGAGCAAAACCTTTCTCATTGGTGTGTTCTCCCGAGTGTGTCCTGAATGATGTGTCGCCGCTGATGCAGCTCGCCGTACGCAGGTGTTCGAGTTTCCCTCGAATTTGGTCAAGCTCTAAAGGCAAAATCCGCCGACTGCAAGGCAGTTCGTGCTGGCGGGCCCCGCAGCTGGTGCAAGAATGCCGCTTTTGTTGCACGACTGCAACAAGGGTGCAGGACGGCCACAGGGGAGTGTGGCAGCTGTCAGATTGTTCCGACGGCACGGACGCGCTACATAACGATCCTGAATCCATACGGGTGCGAGATCCAGCATGGGAATGCCGATGAAGGTGCAGCGATACCTACGTGGATACGGTGCGATCGCGGCCGTGGGCCTGCTGGTCGCCTGCGGCGGTGCCGATGTCGAGTACAATTACCCGCGTACGGGCTCGGGCGGCGTTCCGACCTACGAGAAAAAGCAAAGCGTGTTCGGCGAGGACGGATTGTTCCTGACCGACATCTTCGGTGATGACGAGGCGTCTTCGGGGCCCGTGGAGGGGGTCGGCGTCAACAGCTATCTGTGGCGAGCGTCCCTCGACACGCTGGCGTTCATGCCGTTGCAGTCGGCCGACCCGTTCGGCGGTGTCATCATTACCGAATGGTACGGTGTCCCGGACGGACGGTCGGAACGGTTCAAGGTGACTGTCTACATCCTCGACCGGGCGCTGCGCTCCGACGGGATCCGGGCCAGGGTGTTCCGCCAGCACCTGTCGGAATCCGGCGCCTGGATCGACGAACCCGCGAATTCCGAGCTCGACCGCCAGCTCGAGGATACAATCCTGACCCGGGCGCGCGAACTGCGGGTCGGCAGCAGGTCCCGGTAGGGTTCGAATGGCAGATCAGACCGCAGCGAACGGCGAATCGACGATCCGCTACGACTTTCGTGCCGTGGAGGCTCGCTGGCAGCAGCGATGGGAAGCGGCGGGTGCGTTCACCGTCGTCGAGGATCCGGCGCGACCGAAGTACTATGTCCTCGAGATGTTTCCGTATCCGTCCGGACGCATCCACATAGGTCATGTGCGCAACTACACCCTGGGCGACCTGGTCGCCCGCTACAAGCACGCCCTGGGATTCAACGTCCTGCACCCCATGGGCTGGGATGCATTCGGATTGCCGGCGGAGAACGCCGCGATCGAGCGCGGGGTCCACCCGGCCCGCTGGACGTGGGAGAACATCGCCACCATGCGCGGGCAACTGCGCGGCATGGGGCTGTCCTACGACTGGCAGCGCGAAATTACGACCTGCGCGCCGGACTATTACCGCCACGAACAGAAGATGTTCCTCGACTTCCTCGATGCCGGGCTCGCCTATCGCCGCGAGAGCTGGGTCAACTGGGATCCGGTCGAGGACACGGTACTGGCCAACGAGCAGGTCATCGACGGGCGCGGCTGGCGATCAGGGGCCCTGGTGGAAAAGCGGCTGCTGTCGCAGTGGTTCCTCAGGATAACCGCCTACGCGGAGGACCTGCTCGCGGCCACGGCGCAGCTGGAACGCTGGCCCGAACGGGTCAGGCTCATGCAGCACAACTGGATCGGCAGGTCGGAAGGCGCGCTGATCCGCTTTCCGGTGTCCGGCCGCGACGAGACGCTCGAGGTGTTCACCACGCGCCACGACACCCTGTTCGGCGCGTCTTTCTGTGCGATTGCCGCAAACCATCCGCTGGCGGCGGACCTGGCCGCGAGGGACCCGGAGCTTGCCGGGTTCGTTGCCGAGTGCAACCGGATGAGCACCAGCGAGGCCGAGATCGAACGGGCCGAGAAGCGGGGCTACGACACCGGGCTCGTCGCCCTGCATCCCTTTGTCGACGGACTGGAACTGCCGATCTACGTCGCCAATTTCGTGCTCATGGAGTATGGAACCGGCGCGATCTTCGGCTGTCCCGCCCACGACCAGCGCGACCTCGAGTTTGCCCGCGCCTACGATCTGCCGGTCCTGCCCGTGGTGTTGCCGCCCGACGCCGACGCCGGCGGTTTCGCGATCGGGGACGAGGCGTGGACGGGCCCGGGCTCGATCTACAATTCCCGCTTCCTCGACGGCCTGTCGATCGACGGGGCCAAGGAGGCCATGTCGCTGCGACTGGAACAGACCGGTCACGGTGCCCGGTCCGTGACCTGGCGCCTGCGCGACTGGGGAGTGTCCCGGCAACGATACTGGGGCTGCCCGATCCCTGTGATCCACTGCCCGGCGTGCGGCGTGGTACCCGTGCCCGACTCGGACCTGCCGGTCACCCTGCCCGACGACGTCGAGTTCGGCGAGCCGGGCAATCCGCTCGACCGGCATCCGACATGGAAGCACACGTCCTGTCCCGCGTGCGGCGGTGCCGCCACCCGCGAGACCGACACCTTCGACACCTTCTTCGAATCGTCCTGGTATTTCGCGCGGTTCTGCGATCTCGCGGAAGACAGCGCGTTCGGACGAGAGGCCGCACGGTACTGGCTTCCGGTCGACCAGTACATCGGTGGTATCGAGCACGCGGTCCTGCACCTGCTCTACTCGCGGTTCTTCACCCGCGCCCTGCGCAGGAGCGGCTACCTCGACATCGACGAGCCGTTTGCCGGCCTGATGACCCAGGGCATGGTCTGTCACGAGACCTACCGCGACGGGTCGGGCTGGCTGTTTCCCGACCAGGTTCGCCGACAGTCCGACGGGACCGTGGTGACCGTCGACGGCGGCACTCCGGTGGAGGTCGGGCGGGTCGAGAAGATGAGCAAGTCACGTCGCAACGTCATCGATCCCGAGGCGATCATCGCGAGCTATGGCGCGGACACGGCACGGCTGTTCATGCTGTCCGATTCTCCTCCGGAACGCGATCTCGAATGGACCGAGGCCGGGATCGAGGGCGCGTTCCGCTACCTGAACCGGCTGTGGCGCTCGGTGGTCGAACTGGCCTGCGTGGCACCTCCGCACGGTTCGCCGCGTCCCGGGCGGATTTCCGCCGAGGCGCAGGAGCTCGAACGGCGAATTCACAAGACGATCAGGGCCGTCGGCGAAAGCGTCGAACGCTGGCGGTTCAACAGTTCGGTCGCCTTCATCCGCGAACTCAGCAATGCGCTCGCCGCCGCCCCCCTGTCCGGGCCCGGAGAGGCCTGGATGGTGCGGCACGGCTACGAGATCCTGTTGCGGCTGATCGAACCGATGACGCCGCATATCGCCGAGGAGCTGTGGGAACGGCTGGGAGGCGAGGGCATGCTGCGACTCGTGGCCTGGCCCTCGTTCGACGAGGAGCTGGTCGCCGATGAACTGGTCAGTATCGCCGTCCAGGTCAACGGCAGGCTGCGCGGAACCATCCATGCGCCGCGCGACAGTTCCGAAGAGGCCGTGCGTCAGAGCGCGCTCGAAGTCTCGAACGTGCAGCGGTATCTTGATGGAGCCGAACCGCGACGGATCATCGTCGTGCCCAACCGGGTGGTGAACCTTGTGGTGTAGGCCCCGCGCCGCCGTACTGGCCGCCATCGTGGCCGTGCAGGCCGGATGCGGTTTCTCCCCGCTCTACGACAAGCGGTCCTGCGGCGGGACGCAAGCGGTATCCGGAGGCGCCGCAATCGAGGTCGCCCGGATCGACGACCGGATCGGACAGGTCCTGCGCAATGACCTGCGCGATCGCCTGAACCCCTCGGGAGAGACACGCGCGCCGCTCTACACGCTCGTGGTGGTGGTGGACGAGTCTTTGTCCCAGCTCGTAATCCGTCGTGATGCGGCGTCAACCTTCTCCCGCGTCAGGGTGTCGGCCCGCTACACGCTGCGCGACCGGGAAAGCGGAGAGATACTCGACAAGGGGCGCGCTTCGGCAGCGGCGGCCTTCAATATCGTCGAATCGGGATTTGCGAACATGAGCGCCGAACGGGCCAACCGAATCCGTGCCGCGCGCGAGGTGGCCCGTAACATCCACACCCGGTTGAGCCTGTTTCTCCGCACGTGGCACGGCTGCGACTGACGCCGCCGGGCACCCCCGTGGACAGTGTCATGCGACAGCTTCCCTTCACCAAGATGCACGGACTGGGAAACGATTTCGTAATCATCGACGCCCGCGCCGACCCGTTCGTGCTCGAGCGCCGTGACGTGTGCGCGCTTGGCGACCGTCGGCGCGGCGTCGGGTTCGACCAGCTGCTCACAATCCTTCCGGCCGAGGGCGGGGGCCATGCGAGGCTGGTGATCCACAACCCGGACGGCGGCGAGGCCGAGGCCTGCGGCAACGGAACCCGATGTGTCGCCGACCTGCTTATGGGTGCTGCAACCGATGTGACGATCGAGACCATCGCCGGGCCGCTCCGCTGCCGGCGCCGACCGGACGGGCGCATTTCCGTCGACATGGGAACCCCGCAGCTCGGCTGGCGGGACATTCCGCTCTCCCACGCCCACGACACCCTGGCAGTCCCGGTACCCGGTTTCGATCTCGCGGCGTGCTGCTGCGTGAGCATGGGCAATCCCCACGCCGTGTTCTTCGTTCCCGATGTCAAGCAGATTGCGGTCGGGGAACTGGGCCCGGAACTCGAATGCCACCCGCTGTTTCCCGAAGGAGCCAACATCGAGTTCGTCACCGTCGAGAGCCGCACCCGGTTGCGGACCCGGGTCTGGGAACGCGGGGCCGGTGAGACCCTGGCCTGCGGGTCGGGCGCGTGTGCGGTTGTGGTTGCCGCCGTCCGCCGCTCGCTTGCCGCCCGCAGCGCCGAGGTCGTGCTTGACGGCGGCGTGCTCGAAATCGAGTGGATGCCGGATGGCCGCGTCGAGATGACCGGCCCGACTGTGCGGAGCTTCACCGGTACCGTCGACCTGGAAGCGCTCGAGGCCGGCCGGGCGCCGTAAGCCGGGGCGACGCGACGCCGGCCTTGCGTTTCGCATCGGGAGCGGCCATGTCTCGCCGCATGCAAAGACCCGCCGACCGTATCGAGACCTTCGGGTGCCGGCTCAACAGCCTGGAATCGGAAGTCATTCGCCGCCACCTTGCCAGGCGGGGAGAAGGCGGACGCATCGTGTTCAACACCTGCGCGGTGACCGCCGAGGCGGAACGCCAGGCGCGCCAGGCCATCCGCCGGGCCCGGCGCACCGATCCGGACGCCGAGATCGTGGTCACCGGCTGTGCGGCTCAGATCGCTCCCGCCCGGTTTGCCGAGATGCCGGAGGTGGACCGGGTGGTGGGAAACCGGGAGAAACTCGGGGCCGGAACCTGGTGCGGGTCGGAACGGATGCTGGTCTCCGACGTGATGGAGCGCGACGATGCGCCGCCGCCGGTCGTCGACGGGCTCGAGGGCCGGGTGCGGGGATACCTCCAGGTCCAGCAGGGCTGCGATCACCGCTGTACCTTCTGTACCATTCCGTTCGGACGTGGCAACAGTCGCTCACTGCCTGTCGAGACCATCATCGAGCAGGCACGCCGCCTGGTGGACAGCGGGTACCGGGAACTGGTTCTGACCGGTGTCGACATTGCGTCCTGGGGCCGGGACATGACCGGGACCCCGCGGCTCGGCGACATGGTCCTGCGGCTGTGCACGGCCGTCCGTGACCTGCCGCGGCTGCGACTGACCTCGCTCGATCCGGCTGCGATCGACCCGGTGCTGCTCCGGATCGTTGCCGAGGAGCCGCGGCTGATGCCCCACCTCCATCTCAGCATCCAGGCCGGTCACGACCTGATCCTGAAACGCATGAAGCGACGGCATGCGCGGTGCGACGTGCTGACGCTGGCGCGCCTGCTGCGGCAACTGCGCCCGGACATCACGCTGGGCGCCGACCTGATCGCGGGGTTCCCGACCGAAACCGACGACATGTTTCGCGCCACTCTCGACCTGGTCGGCGAGGCCGGGTTTACGCACCTGCACGTGTTTCCGTTCTCCGCACGCCCCGGGGTTCCGGCGGCGCGCATGCCGCAGGTCCCGGTGGCGGTCCGGCGCGAGCGCGCGCGCCGGTTGCGCCGAACCGGATCGGTGATGCTCGCATCCCACCTCGAGCAACGGATCGGACGTCGGGAACGGATACTGGTCGAGCGCTGCGGAACCGGTCGTACCGAGCACTATCTCGTGCTCGAGACCGAGGGCGATCCTGCTCCGGGGAGCATCGTCGAAGCCGAGGTCAACGCGAGGCGCGGCGAACGGCTGCTCGGAACCCTGGTACAATGAGCGAAGCGACGCCGGGCTCCGGGCGCCGGGGTCTGTGGCAGCGGATCCGGTCGGGGCTTGAACGCACGTCTGGCAGGATCACCCGGGACATTGTGGCGCTGGTGTCCGACAGGCGGCTCGACGACGCCACGCTCGAGGAACTCGAGGACCTGCTGATCACCGCCGACCTCGGAACTGACTGCGCGGCACGTCTGGTTGCCGGACTCGGCAGGGAGAGGTTCGACCGGCGGGTGACCGATCTCGAGGTTCGGGCGTCCTTTGCCCGGGACATCGCCGGCATCCTCGAGCCGGTGGCGCAGCCGCTGGTACCGCGGCCGGAACGCAAGCCGCATGTCATCCTGGTCTGCGGGGTCAACGGCAGCGGCAAGACCACAACCATCGGCAAGCTTGCTGCCCAATGGGGTGCACAGGGCCTGTCGGTCTCCCTCGCTGCCGCCGATACCTTCCGGGCCGCAGCGATCGAACAGCTTGAGGCGTGGGGCGAACGTGCCGGCGCCACCGTGGTTTCCCGGCCCCGGGGGAGCGATCCGTCGGGACTTGTGTGGGATGCGCTCGACAGCGCCCGGGCCGGGCAAACCGACGTGCTGCTGATCGATACGGCCGGCCGGCTGCAGAATCGTACCGAACTGATGGACGAACTCGCGAAGATGGTGCGGGTGATCCGCAGGCAGTGTCCCGACGCGCCGCACGACTGCCTGCTGGTCCTCGACGGAACCGTGGGCCAGAATGCCCGGAGCCAGGTTGCCGTATTCCGGGAGATGGTCGACGTCAGCGGCCTTGTCGTGACCAAGCTTGACGGGTCGACCCGGGGCGGCGTGGTGGTGGCGCTGGCGCAGGAATTCGGACTGCCGGTGCATGCGGTCGGGCTCGGCGAGGGGCCCGAGGACCTGCGCCCGTTCGATCATCTTGCCTTTGCGCGCGGCCTGATGGGGCTCGACGAGGCGATGAACGGCCCGGGAACAGGAGGTGGGATATGAACGAGGCAATCCCGGCAACCCGGGTGGACGACGACGAATTCCGCACCCGTCTGCGCAGTCTGGACATGGCGCCGCTGTGGGACGTGATGGCTACCCTGGTCTCCCGCGAGCCGCGGACTCCCTGCGTGCCGGCGTTGTGGCGATACGACGCGGTCCGGCCGCTGGTTATGGAGGCGGGCGAGGTCATCACCGCGAAGGAGGCAGAGCGCCGTGTTCTCGTGCTCGAAAATCCCGGGATGCCGGGCATGTCCCGCATCACCCGGTCGCTGTATGCCGGGCTGCAGCTGATCCTCCCCGGAGAGGTGGCGCCGAGCCACAGGCACAGCCAGACGGCGCTGCGGTTCGTGATCGAGGGCAACGGGGCCTACACGGCCGTGGACGGCGAACGCACCATGATGCAGCCGGGGGACTTCGTTACCACCCCGCACTGGACCTGGCACGACCATGGCAACGAGAGTTCGGAGCCGATGATCTGGCTCGATGGGCTTGATATCCCTATCGTGTCGCTGTTCGATGCATCCTTTGCCGAACCGGGCGAGCGGGAAGAGCAGCAGCTGTCGCGCCCGATCGGTGATGCGCTGGCACGCTACGGCAGCGGTCTGCTGCCGGTGGATCAGGAACCTGGCGCCCTGTCATCCCCGGTCTTCAACTACCCCTACCTGCGCACCCGCGAAGCACTCGACGCCCTGTGCCGGGCGTCCGAGTGGGACCCGTGCCACGGTCTGCGCATGAAGTATGTCAATCCGCTGACCGGCGATCATGCGCTGCCGACCATGGCAACATTCATGCAGCTGCTGCCAGCCGGGTTTTCCGGGACCGGGTACCGGTCGTCGGACGCCACGGTGTATGCCTGTGTCGAAGGCACGGGCGAGACCGAGATCGACGGACAGCGGTTTCGCTGGGGGCCGCGCGACATCTTCATAGTGCCCAGCTGGATGCGTTCCGTGCATCGGGCCGGGGGCGAAGATGCGGTCCTGTTCAGCTTCTCCGACCGTGCCGCCCAGGAGCGGCTCGGGCTGTGGCGGGAAGCGCGCGAAAGCTGACGGCCTGTACAATCGGGACCACGCCCATGAGGATCGTTACCTGGAACGTCAATTCCGTCCGGCTGCGCCTGCCACTGGTGATCAGGCTGCTCGGGGAGCTGTCGCCCGACGTGCTGTGCCTGCAGGAGACCAAGTGTCCAGACGACAAGTTTCCGCATCTCGAGCTGATCGACGCTGGCTATCCCCACATCGCGGCCAGGGGCATGAAGGGCTACAACGGTGTCGCGATCATCGCGCGCCGGCCGTTTTCCTCGACCGTGGCGCTCGACTGGGTCGGGCGCGACGACAGCCGCCACCTGTCGGTGCTGCTCGAGGACGGGATCGAGCTGCACAACTTCTACGTGCCGTCGGGTGGCAATACTCCCGATCCGGAGGTCAACGACAAGTTCGACCACAAGCTGCGGTTCCTCGACGAGATGGCCGAGTGGTTCAGGACCAACAGGCCGGGGGGCCGTGACCTGGTGCTGACCGGAGACCTCAACATCGCGCCGTTCGAGCACGACGTGTGGTCCCACCGGCAGATGCTGAAGATCGTGAGCCACACCCCGGTCGAGACCGAGCGGCTGGCGACGGTGCGGTCGTCGCTCGGCTGGATCGACACCATACGCCACGTGATCCCCGAGCCGGAACGGGTCTACTCGTGGTGGAGCTACAGGGCGCGGGACTGGACGGTCTCCGATCGCGGGCTGCGGCTCGATCACATCTGGGTGACGCCGGACCTGGCATCACGGATTTCCGGCGGCTTCGTTCACCGCGAGGCGCGCGGCTGGGAGCGGACCTCCGATCACGCGCCGGTGGTCACCGACCTCGCCTGAGGATCCGGGTCACGCCGGTGGTGCGGCGTCGAGATCGTCCTCGATGAACGCCCGGATCACGTCCTCCATGGAGTCGTCGCGGACAAGGCCTAGGGCATCGGCCTTGTCGGTGTCGAACTCGGGCGGCCAGCCGTCGACGATGGCCTGGATGAACGGATCGGCACTCCAGTCAATACGCCCGGCGATCTCGTTCCCGGCCACCGCCTTGAGCGCATCTACCATTTCGCCCACCGACAGTGTGAAACCCGGGAAGGTCACCTCGCGCGACGGGCCCCAGTCGGACTCCGCGAGGTTGTGGGCGCGCAGCAGGTTCTCGATGATCGAGCGCGGCGAGGCAAGGAACATGCGCGACCGGGCGGCAACCGGACAGGTCGCCCGCTGACCCTGCAGGGGTTCGCGGATGATCGAGCTGGCGAAAGTGGACGCCGCCTTGTTGGGCTTGCCGGGACGGACCACGACGGTGGGGAACCTGACGGCACGACCGTCAACGAATTGCTTGCGGCTGTAGTCGTTGACCAGCAGCTCGCCGATCACCTTCTGGGTGCCGTAGGAGGTCTGCGGGGTCCGGGCGGTCATGTCGGCGATCGGTTCCGGCATTTCGCCGCCGAACGCGGCGCAGGAGCTGGCAAACACCACCCGCGGCCGGGTGCTGTGTCCGCGGCAGATCTCCAGGATGGTGCGGGTTGCGTCGAGATTGACCGCCATGCCGAGATCGAAATCCTCCTCGGCCCCCGCACTCACCACCGCAGCGAGGTGGAAGACGCTGTCGGTCCCGGCCGGAAGCGCCTGCTCCAGCAACGAACGGTCGCGCATGTCGCCGGTGAGCACGGTGACCCGCGGATCGTTTGCGGTCGCGTCGTCAGGCGGCGCCATGTCGAGCAGGATCATCCGTTCGAGTTGCCGCATGGTTCCGTCACTGCCGGCGAGCGCGTTCGACTCGAGCAGCCGCCTGGCCAGCTTGCGGCCGATGAAACCGGCGGCACCGGTGATGGTGACCTGCACCGCTCAGGCCTCCCGGAACCAGCCCAGCCCGGCGACGGTCTCGCCGCGGGGTCGATATTCGCATCCGACCCAGCCGTCATAGCCAAGCCGGTCCATTTCCTCGAACAGGAACGTGTAGTTGACTTCGCCCGTGTCGGGTTCGTGCCGTCCCGGGGTTCCGGCAATCTGCATGTGCGCGATGATGTCGATGTAGTCGCGCATGTGCACCGCGAGGTCCCCTTCCATGATCTGGCAGTGGTAGAGGTCGAACTGCAGGCGAACGTTGTCGGCTCCGACCTCCTCGATGATGCCGCGGGCCTGGGCCTGGTAGTTCAGGAAGTAGCCGGGAATGTCGCGCGTGTTGATCGGCTCGATGATGAGGGTTTTGCCGCGGGCAGCGGCAAGGGGAGCCGTGCGCCTGAGGTTGGCGACCAGGGTTGCCCGGTGTGCGTTCCGGTCCCCGCCGTCGGGAACCAGTCCGCTCATCGCGTGGATGCAGCTGTTTCCGAGCTCGTCCGCGTAGTCCAGGGCCTGGATCACCGCCCGTTCGAACTCCTCTTCCCGTCCCGGGACCGCCGCCAGGCCCCGTTGCCCGGATTCCCAGTCCCCCGGCCAGGTATTGAACAGGGCCTGTTCCAGCCGGTTCGCGCGCAGCCGGTCGGCAAGGTTGCCGGCGGCCCACTCGTAGGGAAACAGAAACTCGACACCCGCAAAACCGGCCCGGGCCGCGGCCTCGAACCGGTCGAGGAACACGTGTTCGGTGAACATCATCGAGATGTTGGCGGCAAATTTCGGCATGGTATCGGGACGTCCTTCACCTATCATCCGTGCATGCGCCCGACCCTACACGAAGCGCGGCCGGGCGACCACGCCAAGATGCGGGGAGGCGACATGGCACCGATACTCGGGTGTATTGCCGACGACTACACCGGAGCGACCGATCTCGCCAACATGCTGGTGCGCGGCGGGCTGCGCACCGTGCAGCTGCTCGGCGTGCCGGAATCCGGCGACGGGATCCCCGGGGAAACCCTTGATGTCGAGGCGGTGGTGATCGCGCTGAAGTCGCGCACCGTTCCGGTTTCCGATGCCGTGACCCAGTCATGCGCCGCGCTCGAGTGGCTGCGCCTAGCCGGAGCGCGGCAGTTCCTGTTCAAGTACTGTTCGACCTTCGACTCCACCGACGCCGGCAACATCGGACCGGTCACCGAGGCGCTGATGCAGGCGCTGGAGACCGACTTCACCATTGCCTGTCCGGCGTTCCCGGAAACCGGTAGGACCATTTTCAACGGACACCTGTTCGTCGGTGACCAGCTGTTGTCGGACAGCCCCATGCGCGACCATCCGCTCACTCCGATGACCGACAGCAACCTGGTCGACGTGCTGGCGCGCCAGATGACGCGTCCGGTCGGCCTGGTGCAGTACGCAACCATCGACGCCGGTGTCGATGCCATCCGCGATGCCTTCGCCGAACTCCGTGCCGAGGGGGTCGCCGTTGCCATCGTGGATGCGGTGAGCGACGCGCAGCTGCACCGGATCGGACGTGCGCTCGCCGGCTTACCGCTGGTTACCGGTGGATCGGGCATCGCGATCGGCCTTCCCGAGACCTATCGGCGCGCCGGTCTGCTGACGCCGGGAAGCGGAGCCGATACCGTTCCCGCCATCTCCGGGCCGGGGCTCGTGCTCTCGGGCAGCTGTTCGACGGCAACCCTCGCACAGGTTGACGCGTTTGCCGCCGGTCATCCGGCGCTGCGGCTCGACCCGCAGGAGCTCGCCGCCGGTTCCGCGGCGGTTGACCGGGCGATCGGGTGGGCCCACGAGCACATCGGGACCGGGCCGGTGCTGGTCCACGCCGGAGACGCGCCCGACCGGGTCAGGTCGGTCCAGCAGACGCTGGGCAGGGACCGGGCCGGGATGCTGGTGGAACAGGCCTTGGCCCGCATCGCGGTCGCGATGGTCGGCGATGGCGTGCGCCGGCTGGTGGTTGCCGGAGGCGAGACCTCAGGCGCCGTGGTCGGCGCCCTCGGAATCCGGGGGCTGCGGATCGGCCGGCAGATAGATCCCGGGGTCCCCTCGACGGTGACCATCGGAGAGCCGGGCCTCGCGCTCGCGTTGAAGTCCGGCAACTTCGGCGGGCCGGACTTCTTTGCGAAGGCGCTGACCCGGATGGGCTGAGCCCGGCCGATCCCGCAATGGGCGTTCTACCTTTCAGATGTCCTGGACCAGGTCCAGCAGTTCGCGGGTGCGGGTGACCCGGCCTTCCCACACCCGGTCGAACTCGGCGATCAGCTCGCCCAGTCCGTCCGACTGCATCGCTTGATCGACGGCCGCCTGGTCGGCGAACTCGTAGATGGCGATGTGGACCGATGCGTCTTCCTGGCTCCATCCACGGCGAGCGCGGACCGCGCCGAACGTCCGGGCCGCATCGGGCAGGTGCTCGGTCTCGTACCATGTGTCGAACCGGTCCCGATCCGCAGGTTCAACCCGGGCCCGGACCATCAGGCAAGGTGTCATGACGCGCCTCCTTCGTGTGCATGTCAGACAGGCCCTACCCCGAACCTGCCGAAGACCGCAACTCCTGCCGGTTCTTGCCAGCACGCCCTGGACGGGTGCACGGCAGGGAAGGGGGGCGGGCAAGCGATCCCGACGGGGTTCGGCGAGCGCAGGCGGGAGAGCGGTGTGGTCGGGCCCGTGATGCAACGACGAACGAAATCCGGGCCGTGGCTGATCGGCATCCCGGGGCCGGGCTCAACGCCGGCACGCGCCCGCCAACTTCCTGGAGGCTCCCGGACGCGTCCTTCAGCCGGTTGCCGCGCGGTCGACCAGCGTCATCACGGCCTCGTCATGCCCGGTCGAGGCCAGGGCGTTCGCGAATTGAAGGTCCGCCGTCAGCACCATCGCACCGGTACGATGCGCGAGCGCGAGACAGACGCCATCCCAGACCGGACGGCCAAGCGTCAGCGCCAGACGCACCGCATCGGCGGAGAGAGTCTCGTCGGCGCTCCGGCATGTTGGCGAAGGGCAGACTGCCAACGTTCTGGTGGAAAACCGGGTGCGCCCGGTGGGGATCGGGGGCGGCGCCGGTCCAGACAGCGTTCATGCGCGGCCAGATCCGTCCGGGTACGGAGCAGGAGCCGCCGCGAAATCCGAGATCGGCCAGCACCTGGTACATGTGGTCATTTGCCGAAAAAGTCCCCGGGCGAAAGTAGAGCGGGCGACGCCCCATGCCGGACCGCCACATGGAGATCGACTCCAAGAGGACCGCTCTCAGGTCGCGCTCGCCGAGTCCGCCGAAATGGGCCCGGTACTTGCCGTCACGGAACTTCCACGGGTGAAGGTGCAGGCCCTCGACGCAGCCGCCCCGGCCCTTCAGTTCCTCGAACAGGTCCGCCTGTTCGACCGCGACTCCCGGATGTATGAAAAAAGTCACCGGGAAGCCGAACTCGGCGGCCCGCTCAACATAGCCCCGAATGAACTTCTCACTGTTGGCACAGTTCTCCGGTCCCGTCGCCGTGGGGTGGGTGTCTGGCGTCGGGGGTTCCACGTCCATGGTGATGACGACATGCAACCTGTCCAGGGGCTCAATGCTCCAGGCCTGGCGCCGGCGAAGAAAGGGTATGCCGGTGCCGGCAGAACCGAGGCTGCAGCGGACGCCGAATGCTGTCAAACCGGGACAGAACGACCATTCGGGGCGGTCGCACCTGCTGTAGGTGTTGACGGTCGGCACGCGGGCTGCCCACAATAACCGACCCGTCACAACAGCGTTGGAGGCGAGGAAGATGTCTCATCCCGTACTGTCACGAGTTCTTGGGGCCGCCGCAATTCTGGGCGTCGCGCTCTCTCCGACCGGCCCGGCCGCCGCCGACGCGGAGGTCGTTTGGCGTCAGGCGACCGAGCAGCCCCCGGATAGCCTGGAAGGGCTCGGCCATCAGAAATTCGCCGAACTGGTCAAGGAGTATTCCGGCGGCCGGATGGAGATACAGATCTTTCCATCCGAGCAACTCGGTTCAAAGGACGCGGTCATCGACCAGCTCGCGGCCGGAACAATTCACATCTACAATTCGACTGCCTCCTACCTGCAGAAGTGGGAGCCGGCGATCAAGTTCATATCCGCCCCGTTCCTGTTCGAGAGCCGCGACCACTGGGCCCGCTTCATGGAGACGGACCTGGTCAAGGGCTGGATCAGAACGGTCGAGGAGAAGGGCGGCATCACGCTGATCGGCAACTACGTCTCCTGGCCGCGTGGCTCCTACCGGGTGATGGTCTCGCAGAAACCGATCAACTCGCTTGCCGACGTTCAGGGCCTGAAGCTGCGTATGCATCCCGACAAGCTGGCCGTGGCCGCCTGGACCAATCTGGGCGCCGAGGTGCGGGTGCTCGGCTGGACGGACGTGTATGAATCGCTCGGCCGCGGCATTGTCGAGGCGGTGAACTCGCCGGCAGCAATGGTCGAACCGATGAAGTTCTACGAACACGCCGGATACATCACCCGGCACGAGGAATACCATCAGAGCGTCGGCTACATGGCCAATGCCGAAGCCTACCATGGGCTGCCGGCAGATCTCAGGGACGCCGTGGACCGGGCGCACGCGGATTCCGGGGCCTATGAAGCCCAGCTCCTCGCTGAAAACACGCAGAAATCGCTCGACCGTGTGCTCGCGCAGGGCGTGCAGTATTCCGAGGCACTCGACCGCGGGCCCTTCATCGAGGCGATGGCCCGGTACTACATGGCCGAAGCGGAGGCCGGGCAGTTGCCGGAAGGCTTCCTTGAAGCGGTGGAGGAGGCCCGGCAGTAAACCGTCAAGGCCGGGTCAACCGGGTCAGGGGGAGGCAAGTGCGTTGGTAACGCGGGTCGAGCGGTTGCTCGCTCTTTGCGAGCGCGTGTTCTGGACCATTGCCAATATCTGCCTCCTCCTCATGCTGGCGGGGAACATGCTGCAGATCGCCCGGCGCGCGATCTTCGACAAGGGCATCCCGTTGGTCTTCCCCTGGACGGTATTCCTGTTCGTCTGGATGTGCTTCTTCGGCTGGTTCGTGGTCTATCGCCACGCCTCGGACATCACCGTGGACTTCCTCATCGACCGACTGGGCGAGGGCGCACACAAGGCCACCCGCTACTTCGTCAACCTGCTCGTCATTGCGCTCATGATCGTGCTGCTTTGGCACGGGCCGCAGGTTCTCAGTCAGCAGGTCGGCGACGTCATTGAGCTTGTGGAACTGGAGCGGTGGGTTCAGACGCTGCCGCTGTTCGTGTCCAGCGCTCTCATCATGGTCCATGCCTCCATGGACATCTGGCTTGCGAGCCAGGGCATTCCGCCTCGGCGTTCCCACGCGCCGACCCATTTCTGACTGGCGGAGGATGATGCGTGGGCTGGGTGCTGTTCATCGGGTTCATCGTCCTGATCCTGCTCCGTGTTCCCATCACGATGGCGATGGGCATGGCGGTGCTGGCGGCGGTCGTGACAGCCGGATTCTCAGACCAGCTCTACATCATGCCGCGCATGGTGGCCGATGGCGTGGAGAACCCGGCGCTTCTGGCAGTTCCATTCTTCATCATGGCCGGCAACCTGATGAACGCCGTTGGCATGACGGACAAGATCTTCAACTTCGCAAGTGCGCTCGTCGGGCATTTCCGGGCGGGACTGGCCCAGGTCAACGTGCTTGCCTCCATGATTTTCGCCGGGGTCTCGGGTTCCGCAGTGGCCGACATGGCGGGTCTCGGCACGGTCGAGGTCAAGGCGATGCGCGAGCGCGGTTATCCGGTGGAATATGCCGGGGCGCTCACTATCGCGACGGCCTGCATCGGCCCCATCATCCCGCCCTCCATCGCGCTCGTTATCTACGGGTACCTGGCCAACACTTCCATCGGACGGCTTTTCCTTGGAGGAGTGGTTCCCGGAATCCTCATCGGTCTGTCGCTGATGATCTACAACCGGATCGTGGCAACCCGCCGCGACTTCCCGCGGGAACCGCGCGCGAGCGTCCGCGAGGTCGCCACGCACGCCGTGGACGGAATCGCGGCCCTGGTCGCGCCGGCTATCATCCTGGGCGCAATCGTCACCGGCTACACGACCGCGACCGAGGCCGGCGTGCTGGCCTGTGCCTATTCGCTTCTTCTGGGAATTGTGTACCGGACGTTGACCTTCAGCAAACTTTGGGACGCCACCACCCGGACCCTCAAGGTCACGGCGGTCATCATGATGATCATCGGCTTCTCGCACGTGATGGGCTGGCTGTTGGCGATCGAGCAGCTTCCGCAGGCGATGGCGGAGGCGGTGCTGCTGACCACGCAGGACCGCCATGTCTTTCTGGCGTTGCTGATCGTCTTCCTGCTGGCCATCGGCTGTGTGATCGAGGGCGTGCCGGCCAAGATCATCCTGATTCCGATCCTGTTGCCGATCACCGACCAGTTCGGCATTGACCGGGTGCATTTCGGCCTGATCATTGTCTATGCGTTGCTGCTCGGGCTGGCGACTCCGCCCATGGGGGTCGGGGTCTACATCATGGTCGGAATCACCGGGAAGTCGTTTGAGGAACTGACCCTCGCGGTGCTGCCATTCCTCATCCCGCTGTCGATCGTGCTGATCCTGATTACATACATCCCGGAGCTCACGCTCTGGCTCCCGGATCTCATCATGGGTCCGCAGCAATACTGACCGTTCGGTTCCCCGGGGTCAGGAAGCATCCCGGGTCGGGTCGATCACCGGCAGGTCTGTCACGAACATGTGGCCCGGCCTGTGCGTGATCATTTCTGGAATGCGGATGGCGCGGGCGACGGCCTGGGCCGTGATCCCGCAGGCCCAGAAGACCGGCAATTCGCCGGGTCCGACCTTGTTTGGCCTTCCCCAGTCGATCCGCTCCAGGTCCTCGACGCCGATGCGGGAAGGATCGCCCGCGTGCAACGGCGCCCCGTGGGAACGGGGAAAGCGGCTCGTGATGCCGATGACCTTGATGAGAAGCCGCTCCGGGACCGGCCGCATGCTCACCACCTGCGGACCGCGGAAGATACCGGCCGGGCGGCACTGGATGCTCGAAACGTACTGTGACGGCCAGGCCTCTTCCCGGACGAGGTGCGGAAGCGCAATCCCGGCCTCCAGCATCACCTGGTCCACCGAGAGGTTGCAGCCGGTCAGGAAGGCGACATGATCGCTCCGCCACAGATGCCGGATGTCCGTCAGATCTTCGACCGCCTCGCCGTCGCGGTACACTCGGTAGGCGGGCACGTCGGTGCGGATGTCGGCGCCGGGAGCGCAAAGAACAGGCTCCGGGCTGCCCGGGTCAGTCACATCGATCAGCGGAAGCGGTTTCGGATTGCGCTGACAGAAGCGCATGAAGTCAAAGGCATGGCGCTCCGGCAGGATCGTGATGTTCGCCTGCTCATGGCCGAGCGCAAGGCGCTTGCTGTTGCCGGTCCAGCGCCCATTGCGGACAGCCAGGCGAACCTCGCTCGGAGCCACATGCTCAAGATCAGCGCGGGCCAGCGGTGTGGTTGACCCTGTCCTCATCGGAAACCTCGCGGGATACCGCTTCCTTGAGGGAGGGGAGGAACGCGAGAGCGGCCCTTGGCCGCTTCCCGCTGTGATGTGACGTAATCGGCGATCACGGAAAGGGGCGCGCCGCCACAGGAAGCCGCGAAGTATGACGGCGACCAGAGGACGCCCTTGTAGTAGCGACCGGTGATTTCAGGGCGGTTCTCGCGCAGAAGGCGGCTGGACACGCCCTTGAGACTGTTGACCAACCGCGACAAGGCAACCTTGGGTGGGTACTGCACCAGCAGGTGAACGTGATCGTCCTCGCCATCGCATTCGATCAGTTCCGCCTCGAAATCCCTGCAGACCTTGGCAAAGATCCGCGACAGGTCGCGTATGGCCGGTTCGGACAGCACGTCGCGCCGGTATTTGGTGACGAAGATCAAATGGACATGCAGCATGTAAACGACATGCCTGCCAGTTCTGTAATCCATGGTTGAAAGCCTCGGACCAATTGCTGGAATCGCAACATGATCTCTCGCGGTTATGTCTTCAAGCTGAAACCGACGCCTGCGCAGGCAAGCCTGTTCGCGCAGTTCGCGGGTGTGTGCCGCCTGATCTACACTCTCGCCCTTGAGCAGCGCCGCGACCATTACCGTGCCTATGGACGCGCCACCGGCAAGAGCGTCAGCTATCCGGCTCAGGCCCGTGAACTGACGGAGCTGCGCCGGGAATACGACTGGATCGCGGCGGTGCATGTCACGCCCCAGCAGCAGGCGCTGCGCGATCTCGACCGGGCATACGGCAACTGGTTCAAGGGCATCGCCCGATACCCGTCGCCTCGCAAGAAGGCCCAGAACGACCCCTTCCGCTTTCAGGGCCGTGAGATCGAGACCCGCAGCCTGAACCGCAACTGGTCGGAAGTGCGCCTGCCAAGGATCGGATGGGTGCGCTTCCGCGATACCCGCCC
>MPMT01000042.1 GCA_002238645.1 Alphaproteobacteria bacterium bin52
AAGGCGGAGATCACGGGACCGCGCACCGGCCACATGAGCGGCCCGGCCTCGCGCGGGGGCGGCGCGGCGGGGGCAGGGGCCGGGGGAAGTGCGGCAGGGGGGGGGGGGGGGGCGAAAAGGGGGGGCGGGGGGGGGGGCGGGGGCGGGGCGCGGGGGGAGCCAGTCTGTGCCGGGCTCCGGCCGCGCCACTGTCGGGTCGCTGCGCAGCACCGGGACCGGGACTGTACCACCACCCCCGGGGGTGACCGGCATCGCCAGGACCTGGCCGGGCAGAACCGTCCAGGGCCGCTCGAGACGGTTCAGCCGTGCCAGCCGTTCCGGGTCGACGTCGAACCGCCTGGCGATGCCGAGCAGCGAGTCGCCGGGCCGGACCGTGTAGCCGCCGGGAACCGGCAGGCGCAGCAGCTGGCCGACCCTCACCCTGTCGGGACTCTCCAGTCCGTTCACCTCGACGAGAGCCCGGACCGTGACGCCATGGCGCCGGGCAATCGCGGTCACGGTGTCGCCACGGGCGACCCGGACGTACCGCTGCCCGGGAGCGTCCGCATGCGGCCGGCTTACCGCCGCGTCGCGCTGCGGCGGCACCGCGAGACCGCTGCACCCGCCGAGGAGCAGCACCAGCAGCAGGAACCGGACGAGTGCTCGCAATGACCGCATCAGCGCGATGATACCGTCCGGTGAAGGCCGCACAACCCCGGCACCCCGCCGCCATTCGGGGCCGGGCACCACGTCACCGACGTGATCCCGGCCGTCGAATGACGCTGCCGGGACACGGGACCGGTTCCCGCGGCCAGTCGACACCAGGCCGGCATGTCGCACCTCCGACGGCTCGCCGTCGTGCGGGCCCCGACCGCGACGGGACCTGCCGCCCGTGACCGTCGTCCCGTGACTCAGCCGGGCGCGGCGCCGCGTCCGGTGCGTGCATGGCTCACCAGGGGGACGAACCGGACCGGCAGCAGCCGCTGCTGCGCAAACTCGCCGGCGTTCCTGGTGACCAGCACCAGGGTCTGGTCTCCCTGCTCCGGGCCGATCGGAACCACCATGCGTCCGTTCTCCGCGAGCTGCCCCACCAGGTCCGGAGGCAGCTCGGGCGCGGCCGCGGTCACGATGATCCGGTCGAACGGCGCCTGTTCGCTCCATCCCCGCCACCCGTCGCCCAGGCGGCTGATGACGTCCACCAGGCCGAGGTCCTCGAACCGGCGCCGCGCCAGCGCCAGGAGCACGCGGGACCGTTCCATGGTGTAGACCCGCCGGCACAGCATGGCGAGCACCGCGGCCTGGTAGCCCGAACCGGTCCCCACCTCCAGCACCTTGTGATCGGCCGACAGCTCCAGACGCTCGGTCATGTAGGCGACGATGAAGGGCTGGCTGATGGTCTGGCCGGCCTCGATCGGCAATGCCCGGTCAGCGTGGGCGTGGGGACGAAAGACCGTCGGGACGAACAGCTCGCGCGGCACGCGGCGTAGCGCATCGAGAACTCCGCTGTCGCTGATGCCCTGGCGCTGCAGCAGCTCCACCATGCGCGAACGCCCGCGTTCGGCGTCGTTCACCCCAGTGCCGCGGCCAGGTCCGCGAGTGTGCGGTAGTCGGTGATGTCGAGCATGAGCGGCGTGATCGAGACCAGCCCTGCGGCCACCGCCGCGACGTCGGTCCCGTCACCCGGCTCGGTCGTGTGCATGTCGCCGATCCAGAAACGCGTCTCGCCAGAGGCGTCGCTTTCGGGAACGGTCTGGTCACCGACCTTGTGCCGCGCGAGCCTGGTGACCGCGACCCCGCTCGCCTCGCGCGGAAAATTGACGTTGATCAGGGTATCGGACGGCCATCCGCGCGCGACCAGTGTCCGCACCAGCCCGGCGAGACCGTCGCGCGCGCACGCCCAGTCGGTCGCGCCGGCCTCGTCCAGCTCCTGGCTGAAGGCGATCGAGGGCACGCCCAGCACCTCGGCTTCCAGCGCCGCCGAGACGGTTCCCGAATAGGTCACGTCGTCGCCCAGGTTGGTCCCGTGGTTCACACCCGAGAACACGAAGTCGGGACGGTGGTCCGCCATGATCCGGTTGATGGCCAGCAGCACGCAGTCGGTCGGCGTACCGTCGACCGAGTAGCGCTTCTCGCCGCGTTCGGTGATTCGCAGCGGCCGGCGCAGCGTCAGCGAGTGTCCGGCCCCGCTCTGGTTCGTCTCCGGCGCCACCACCCACACATCGTCGCACAACCCGGCCACGATGGTCCGCAGGCACGCGAGCCCGGCAGCATCGTACCCGTCATCGTTGGTCAGCAGGACCCGGGCGCGCCGCAGATCGGCGAGGAAGGTGCGCGGCCGCGCGGTCACGGGGCCCGGTCTCCGGGCGCGATGACCTCGAGGTCGTCGATCCACGGGCGCAGCGCCTCGGGAATGACGATGCTGCCGTCGGCGCGCTGAAAGTTCTCAAGCACCGCGATCAGGGTCCTGCCGACGGCGAGACCCGACCCGTTCAGGGTACACGGGTGGTCGATCCCGCCATCGTGGCGGAAGCGCGCCTTCATGCGTCGCGCCTGGAAATCGCCGCAGTCCGAACAGCTGGAAATCTCCCGGTACCGGCCCCGGCCCTCGTCCTGGCCCGGCAGCCAGACCTCGATGTCGTAGGTCTTGCGTGCCGAAAACCCGGTATCGCCCGAACACAGCAGCACGGTCCTGAACGGCAGCCCCAGCACGTGGAGGATGTCCTCCGCGCACGCCGTCATGCGCTCGTGTTCAGCCTGCGCCTGCTCGGGATGGCAGATCGAGACCATCTCCACCTTGGTGAACTGGTGCATGCGGATCATGCCACGGGTGTCCTGGCCCGCCGCACCGGCCTCGGAGCGGAAACACGGCGTGTGGGCGGTGAACCTGAGTGGCAGGTCGGCCGCATCGAGGATCTCGTCGGCAACCAGGTTGGTGAGCGGGACCTCGGAGGTCGGGATCAGCCAGAGCCCATCCTCGGTCCGGTACTGCTGGTCGGCAAACTTCGGCAGCTGCCCGGTCCCGAACAGGGCCTGCTCGTGCACCATGAACGGCGGCGAGACCTCGAGGTAGCCGTGATGGCCGGCCTGGCGGTCCAGCATGAAGGCGGCAAGTGCTCGCTCGAGCCTCGCCAGCATGCCGGTCAGGAACACGAACCGGGCCCCGGAGAGCCGGGCCGCGCGGGCGAAGTCCATGAGCCCGAGCCCGGCTCCTATGGCCACGTGGTCCTTCGTCGGGAAATCGAACTCCGGCAGGTCACCGCAGCGGCGGATCTCGAGGTTGTCGGTGTCGTCGCGACCATCCGGCACTTCCCGGGCCAGACTGTTCGGAAGCCCGGCCAGAAGGTCGCGCAACCCGGCCTCGAGCCGGTGCGCCGTCTCTTCGAGCTGCTGCGCCTCGGTGCGGATCCGGGCAACCTGTCCGATCAGCTCGTCGGCGTCCTCACCCTCGCGCTTGCGCCGCCCGATCTCGCGCGAGGCATCGTTACGCTGGTGGCGTAGCGCCTGTGCGGCGCTGACGCACTCCCGCCAGCGACGATCGGCATCGAGGATCTCGTCTGCGACGTCGCCAAGGCCACGCCGGCGCATCTCGCGGTCGAACCCGACCCCGTCTTCGCGAATTCGCCTGATGTCATGCATGTGTCACTCACCCCGGACCAGGAACCCGGGCTTGCCCACCGCCGCTGTCGGCGGCCCTTATAGCCGCAGCATCGGTTGTGGTCCACCGGACCGGGTCAGTCCTCCTGGTCGGCCCGTCGACGCTCGATCACCCGCGCGCACAGGATCGAGACCTCGTAGAGCATGATCACCGGGACCGCGAGCAGGATCTGGCTGATCACGTCCGGCGGCGTGATCACGGCAGCAACGACAAAGGCGATCAGGATCGCGTACTTGCGCTTGGCGCGCAGGCCAGCGGAACTGGCGATCCCGACCCGGGTCAGAAGGATGATCAGCACCGGCAGTTCAAAACACACGCCGAAGGCGAAGATCAGCCGCATGACCAGCGACAGGTACTGGTCCACCTTGGGCTCGAGCTGCATCGGCAGAACACCGTCGCCGCCCGGCTGCTCGAAGCTGATGAAGAACCGCCAGGCCAGCGGGATCACCAGGTAGTAGACCACTGCGGCGCCAAGCGCGAACAGCATCGGCGTCGCAATCAGGAACGGCAGGAACGCGCGGCGCTCGGTCCGGTAGAGCCCCGGGGCGACAAACCCCCATACCTGGGTCGCCATGATGGGGAAGGCGATGCACATGGCCGCGAAGAAGGCGACCTTGATCTGGGTGAAGAATGCCTCGTGCAGTGCCGTGAAGATCATCCGGCGCCCTTCCTGGCCCTCGGTGATGTCGGCGAGCGGCTGGACCAGGAAGTTGTAGATGTGTCCGGCCACCGCGTAGCACACGAAGAAGGCGATGATCAGGGCGACAAAGGACCAGATCAGGCGCTGTCTGAGCTCGATCAGGTGATCGAGCAGCGGCATCCTGCTTTCGTCGAGGTCGTCCGAGGCCATCTACCGTCGCTCCCCGGCCGCCGCGGCAACCTCGCGATCGTCCGGCTCGTCGACGGCAGGCGCGGGTTCGGGTGCAGCCGGTTCGGCCTCGCCCCGGGAGCCTGGATCGCTGCCCGCTTCCTCAACCGTGTCCCCCACCCGGGCGACGGGCTCGGCGCCGGCCTCCTCTTCCGCCCGGTCATCCGGAACGCCGGGTCCGGTGCCGGTCTCCGCGCTCCCGGCGCCCGACGTGTCGGCAGCCGGCACCGCCGGCGCGGCGTCGTCGCTGCGGGCCTCGCGCTCGATCGTCCGGCGGGTCTCGTCGACGCTGCGGGTCAGTTCTCCGTCGGGATCGACGGTGTCGCGGATGGTGCTGGCAATGTCGGAGCGCGACAGTTTCCGGGCTTCCTCGCGGATCTCGTCAAGCTCGGCCTCGCGCGCCACTTCCTCCACCTGGTGCTGGAAGTCCCGCGCCATCCCCCGCACCTTGCGGATCCACTTGACCACCGTGCGGATCACACCGGGCAGGTCCTTCGGACCCACCACGAGCAGCCCGATGACCGCGATCAGGAAAAACTCCTGCCAACCGAGATCGAACATGCCGCCGGTCCGTTACGTGGATGCGGCGCACCCGGCACCGCGTCGTCGGTCCGGCACCACGGGGGCGGTGGTCTGGAAGCTAGCTCTTGACCGCCTGGTCATTCTTCGCCGGTTCCGCCTGGGCGACCGCATCACCTTCGAGCGCCCCGGACGCGGTCTCCGGCTTGTCCTCTTCCTTCAGCCCGGACTTGAAGTTCTTCAATCCCTTGCCGAAATCCCCCATGAGCGACGATATCTTGCCTCGTCCGCCAAACAACAGGAGCACGACGGCAAGAACGATCAACCAGTGCCAGATGCTGGTGAAACCCATGTAAACTGCTCCCGAAACCCGAACCGTGCGACCGGCTCACGCGCTGACAGCAAGACTGTATGCACGACTCCACTGCCCTTCGCAACGTCCAAGCGCCGCTTCGGGCCTGAACAGGCCGCCTCACCCGGAGGCGGGAAAGACGAAGGTCTGTGCCGGATCGAGCCGGACCGAGAGCCGAGTCCCCGGACACGGCGTCACCACGCCGGGCGTGCGGACCTGCAGTTCCACCGTGCCCCCGGGGCCCGTGCAGGCGAGCTGGAGCAGGCTGCTTCGGCCAAGCAGCCTGGCATCGCGGACCACCACCGGAACCCCGTCACCGCCTGCTTCGCCGATGATCCGGACTCCTTCGGGCCGCACGGCCACCTCGACCGCGCTGCCCTCGGCGAGCCCGCCAGCCGCCACCTGGCCAAGCGGGGTCTCGACGCCGCCCTGGGCAACCACGCCGTCGAACCGGTTGATGTGACTGAAGAAGTCGGCCACGAACGGGGTTGCCGGAGCACAGTAAAGTTCATGCGGTGTACCCGACTGCACCACCGTTCCGGACTGCATCAGCACGATCCGGTCGGCCATGAACATGGCCTCTTCGGAATCGTGCGTGACGATCAGCGTGGTGCAGTCCGCAGCCTTCAGTACCTGCAGGATCTCGTCGCGAACCTCGTCGCGCAGCCGCGAGTCGAGACTGGAAAACGGCTCGTCGAGCAGCAGCACGTCCGGCCCCGGCGCCAGCGCCCTTGCCAGTGCGACCCGCTGCTGCTCCCCACCGGAGAGCACATGCGGAAACGCATGCGCATGTCGCGCCATCCGCACCCGTTTCAGCGTCTGCATGGCGCGATCGAGCCGTTCCGCCCGCCGCGACAGGCCGAACAGCACGTTGTCAAGAACCGAAAGATGGGGGAACAGCGCATGATCCTGGAACACCAGACCGACCCCGCGCCGTTCCGGCGGGACCTGCCCACCGGGATCGGCAACGGTCTCTTCCCCGATGCGAATCCTTCCCTGCTGGACGCGCTCGAGGCCGGCAACCAGGCGCAGCAGGGTGGTCTTGCCGCAGCCCGAGGGCCCGAGCAGGCAGGTGATCCGTCCGGCCTCGGCCGCAAACGACACCTGCACAAGCGCCTGCACCGCCGCAAAACGGTGACCCAGACCACTCACCTCGAGCCGGGCGGCACGGGCAGTCCCGTTCCCTGATGCGGGACTATCCACCGTTGTCCTCCGGTTCCGGATCGGATCCGAACTCGGGAACCGGGTCGAGCAGGCCCGATGCGCGCAGTTCCTCCAGGCCCGGCAGATCATCGAGCGAGGTCAGCCCGAAATGATCCAGGAACGCCTCGGTCGTCACCCACAGCAACGGCCGGCCCGGGGTTTCGCGGCGTCCGTGCGGCCGGATCCAGCCCAGTTCGAGCAGCATGTCCATGGTCCCCCGGGCTGGCACCACGCCACGGATCTCCTCGATTTCGGCACGGGTCGCCGGCTGGTGGTAGGCGATGATCGCAATGGTCTCCACGGCTGCCCGCGACAGCCGGCGAGGCGCGTCGACCTCGCGTTGCAGGCGCCCGGCCAGGTCGGGCGCGGTCCTGAACGCCCAGCTTGCGCCGACCCTGACAAGGTTGATCCCGCGTTCGTCGTAGGCCCGGACAAGCTCGGACAGGACCTCGCCGACCACCACGCCCTCCGGCATCCTCTGCTGCAGGAAGTCCTCCGCCAGCGGCTCCGCGCTGGCAAACAGAAGCGCCTCGGCAAGCCGGCAACCATCCTTCCGGCGCGCGGGCTCCGGCCGCTCCTCGTTCACGTCTCCTCCTCCCGACGTCCCGTTCCCCTCAGTTCGATCTCTCCGAACGGCCTGTCCTGGCGCAGTTCGACCTCGCCGTCACCCACGAGCTGCAAGCTGGCCGCGAACAGCGATGCAATCGCCGAACGGACCTCGAGCCCGCCGCCGACACCCGCCGGTACCATGTCGAACAGGCGGTGCCAGCGCGTGGACACACCGAGTATGCGGCGAAGGAGTGTCGCGGAGTCTCGTACCGAATGAAGCCGCGGCGGCGCAATGCTGAGTGTCGCGTCCTGTTGTCGCATGCGGCGGTTTGCATAGGCGCGGAGCAGGTCCCGCAGGGTCGCAAGGTGCCGGGTACGCGCCACGTCGGCAACCTCGTCGGTCATGCCGCGGGCGAGCCGGTCCCGGCCGAGCCGGGGCAGGTCCATGAGCCGCTGCCCCGCCTGCTGCATGGCTTCGAGGCGACGAAGGCGCAGACGCAGCACCTCGGCCATTTCCTCGGCCGAGACCGGTTCATCCTCCTCCTCCTCGGGCAGTAGCAGCCGGGACTTCAGCCACACCAGCCACGCCGCCATGACCAGGTAGTCGGCTGATCGCTGCAGGTCGGGGGACGCCGCCATGAAGGTGAGGTACTGGTCGGCAAGCTGCAGGACCGAGATCCGGACCAGGTCGACCTCCTGGCGCCGTGCCAGGTCGAGCAGGACGTCGATCGGACCCTGATAGCCGTCGAGGCTGAGCAGAAGACCGTCATCCTCGCGCTCTGCCTCGCAGTTCACCGGACCGGCTCCCGGAAGCACTGCCGGAACTGCGTGCCGGTCCCCGCCATGCGCCGTCAGGCTCCCGCCAGTGCCATGACGAGACCGATCAACCCCTCGATCGGGAAGACCAGCAGCGGCCAGAGAAAATCGAGATCGAGCCGCAGCAGGTCGCCGACCAGAGGGGGCAGGATCAGCACAGCGAGGATCAGCAGGATCCCGTAGCGTCCGAGCCGCGCGTACCGGATCGCCAGCGCCGGCGGCAGCAGACCGGTCACGATCCGCCCGCCGTCGAGCGGCGGAACCGGCAGCATGTTGAACACCGCCAGCACCGCGTTCAGGATGATCGAGCACTGCAGCGTGTTGGCCATCCAGACCGCCATCACGTCAGGCACCAGCGGGACCAGGCCCAACAGCAGTGCCGAGATCACGCAGAGCATGACATTGGCCGCCGGACCGGCAACGGCAACCAGCATCATGTCGCGGCGTGGCGCGCCCAGCCGGGCGATGTTGACCGGTACCGGCCTCGCGTAGCCGAAGACAAGCGGCAGCGGCGAGATAATACAGAGCAGCGGCAGGATCACCGTCCCGAACGGGTCGATGTGCGGCAGCGGGTTGAGTGTCACGCGACCCATGTCGCGCGCGGTGGTGTCTCCGAGCCGCGCTGCCGTCCAGCCGTGTGCAGCCTCGTGCATCGTGACCGCAAGGACCACCGGCAGCGCCCAGATCGACAGCAGCCACAGCGCCCGTTCCGCCTGGAAAGCGAGATCAGACATCGTGCAGGTTCCGGACCGAGGCGGCGATCTTCTCCTCGAGTTCGCGCACGTCGACCTGTTCGGCGCCGGTCCGCAACGCCTCCGCGTCCGCCATCAGTGCGACGGCCCGTTCGAGAGCCGCGTCGGCAAGCACCGGAACCGCGTCCGCAACCGACTCCATCTCTTCGAGCCGGCCGTTGCAGTGCAGGGCGACGTCGCACCCGGCCCGGCACGCCGCGGCCGCACGGTCCGCGAGTGGCCCTTCCAGTGCCTGCATCGAGAGATCGTCGCTGATCAGCAGTCCGGTCAAACCGATGTAACCGCGGATCAGCTGCTCCAGCAGCATGGGCGACAGCGTCACGGGCAGGTGCGGGTCGATGCCGGTAAACAGCAGGTGACCGGTCATGCCGGGAAGACCCGGATGCTGACCGCCGACCATGCGGAAGGTCATGAAGTCATCGTAGACAAGTTCTTCGGCCGGGGTATCGATGACCGGCAGCGACAGATGGCTGTCGCAACGGGCCCGGCCGTGTCCGGGCAGGTGCTTCATGACCGGAACGACGCCGCCTGCCTTCAGACCCTTGATCCAGCAGGTTCCCAGCAGCGCAACCCGGTCCGCTTCACCGGAAAACGCCCGGTCGCCGATGATCCCGTGCGCACCGTCGACCCGCAGATCGAGAACCGGGGCGCAGTTGACGTCGATGTCCGGACCATTGCGCAGGTCGTTCGCGATCAGCCGTGCGGTGAGCCCGGCCAGTTCCACCGCCACCGGCACGCTCTCCTCCATCAGGATGCCGAACAGGCCCGCGGGCGGATATCTGCGCCACACCGGCGGACCGAGCCGCTGCACCCGGCCCCCCTCCTGGTCGACCAGGACGGGGGCACGGCGACCGACGGTCTCGCGAAGGTCCGCAACCAGCGCACGGAGCTGGTCCGGCGCGTGACAGTTGCGTTCAAACAGGATGAACCCGTAGGGATCGGCCTCCCGGAAAAAGGCCCTTTCCCGCAGCGTCAGGACCGGTCCGCCGCAGCCGAGGATACACGCCTTCACGGCGAATCCAGAAGGCAGGTCTGCCCGTGCGAAACCAGCGTCCTGCAGATCTGCCGTGCCCGCGCCGCGCTGACCGGACCGGCCAGCAGGCGGAAGTACCCATCCTCACCCCCGCTCTGCTCCAGCCGCAGGGTGAGGTCGCCGAGTTCGGCCGGATGGCGGGCCCGGAGTTCCTGCCAGACAATGATCGCGTCGTCCCTGCCCCTGACCGCTCCGACCTGGATCCGTCCACCGGGCCCGTGAACGGCCCGACCGGAAAACGGCCGCAACCTCGGCAGGACGCCGGACTCGACCCGGGCCACCGGCACCGCGGCTGACGCAAACGGCCTCGGGCGCGGCAGGGGGACCGCGACCACCGGTTCGCCGCCGGGTTCGTCCGTCCCGGCATCGGCGACAGCCCGCCTATCCGGTCCGGCGACCGGAACGGGATCTTCGCTCGTGCCCGGACCCGCGCCCGCATCCAGGTCCGCAGCGGGACCGGTGGCGGAAGCCGGGTCAGCGGGCGCGGCGGGATCCCGCCGGGGGGGTGCCGCATCGCCAGCGGCCGGTATCAGGGTCGACGGGTCCACCGGCTTCTCCGGCGGCGGCAGCACGCGTTCTGCGACCGGTGCGGGAGACCGCTCTCCGGACTGGGCCTTCAGGATCTCCATGTCCCGGTACGGGATCTTCCGCCCGCCCGGATCCGCCGGCCTGATCCGCTCCGGACCGGGTTCCCTCGCGATCAACGGGATGTCCTCCGCCACCGGATTGAGGAAGGCGTCGCCATAGGCGTACACCAACAGTCCGCCAAATGCGAGCAGGGCGCCAAGCCCGACCACGACCGACAGCCAGCGCGGCGCCGTCCGCATACCATATCCACTCTGCGCGCCATGGTCGGGCCGACTCACGATCGCAGCTCTTCGACCGGCCTGACCCCGATGACCGACAGGCCCGATGCGATGACGGTGGCAACGCCGCGCACCAGGGCCAGCCGCGCCCGGGTAGCCTCCGGTCGTGCTGGATCGATGAACCTGAGCCGCGAGTCGTCCCGGCCCCGGTTCCACAGGGCGTGGAACCCCGCGGCAAGGTCGGTCAGGAAAAACGCAATGCGATGCGGTTCGCGTGTCTCGGCCGCGACCTCGACCGTTCGCGGCCAGCGCGCGAGCTGCCGAATCAACCCGAGTTCCCCGTCATCGGTCAGCGGGTCGAGATCAGTGGACCCGAGCGAGTCGCAGTCAAGTGCGGCCGCGTCCACGAGACCGACAGCATGACGCAGCACCGAGTGGCACCGCGCGTGTGCGTACTGGACGTAGAAGACCGGGTTGTCCCGGCTCTGCTCGGTCACCCGGGCAAGGTCGAAGTCGAGCGGCTGGTCGTTGCGCCGTGTCAGCATGATGAACCTGACCACGTCCCGGCCGACGGCATCGATCACGTCGGACAGGGTCACGAAGGTCCCGGCGCGCTTGGACATGCGCACCGGTTTGCCATCCCGGGTCAGGTTGACAAGCTGGCAGATCCTGACATCGAGTGATCCCTGACCGGAGGTGAGCGCGCGGACAGCGGCCTGCATGCGCTTGACGTAGCCGCCGTGATCGGCGCCCCAGACGTCGATCATCTCGCCGAAACCGCGCCGGTATTTGTCAAAGTGATAGGCGGCGTCCGAGGCGAAGTAGGTCCAGGTTCCATCGGACTTGCGGATCGGCCGGTCGATGTCGTCCCCGTACTCGGTCGCCCTGAACAGTCGTTGCGGACGCGGTTCCCAGTCTTCCGGGACACGCCCCTTCGGCGGTTCGAGCACGCCGGTGTAGAGCAGGCCGCCGGAATCGAGCGCGGACATCGCCTCGTCGACCCGCCCGGACTCGACCAGGGCGCGCTCCGACGACCAGACCTGGATATGCACGCCAAGACGTTCGAGGTCATCACGGATGCCGTCCAGCAGTGTCTCGACCGCATGACCTCGCATGACGGGCAACCATTCTTCCTCTGTGCTGTCCAGCCACCGGTCACCGTCACGGGCCACCAGGCGTTCGGCGACATCGACCAGGTAGTCGCCCGGATAGTGTCCCTCGGGCAGGGTTCCGATCTCCTCGCCCAGCGCTTCGCGATAGCGGGCCCAGGTCGAGCGGGCGAGCACGTCCACCTGGGAGCCGGCATCGTTGATGTAGTACTCCCTGCACACGTCGTACCCGACCTTGTCGAGCAGCCGCGCCAGCGCATCGCCCACCACCGCGCCGCGGGCATGGGCGGCATGGAGCGGCCCGGTGGGATTGGCCGAGACATACTCGACGTTGACCCTCCGGCCGTTGCCGATCTTCGAATCTCCCCAGGCCGCGCCGGCCTGCAGCACGTCGCGCAGTCGCTCCCGCCAGAACGCGTCGGCAAGCGTGATGTTGACGAAGCCCGGCCCGGCCACTTCCGCGCGGGTGATCTCCGGACGGTCCTCGAGCCCGGCGGCGAGACGCGCGGCGAGATCGCGCGGGGGCATGCCGACCCGCCGGGCCAGCGTCATCGCCGCATTGGCCGACAGATCGCCGTGAGCGCCGCTGCGCGGCACCTCGACCACGATGCGCTCCCGGGCAGGATCGAGGGCCGCAGTCACCTCCGGCACCGTCGCGAGCACCTCGCGAACCACGGCCTCGAATTCCCTGAAGACGTCCATCTATCCTTCCCGTCCAAACACCCGCCGATGCTCGAGGATGGCGAACCGGTCCGTCATGCCGGAAATGTAGTCGGCAACCAGCCGCGCCCTGATCGCCTCGTCATCGAAGGCCGACTGCTGCTGCCACCTGCCGGGCAGTCGCTGCGGCTCTTCCATGAGGCGCTCGAAGAGACCCGTGACCAGCTGATGCGCGCGGCGTGTCATCCGGTTGACCCGTTCGTGGCGGTACATGCGCGCAAACAGGAACGACTTCAAGTCCGCAACTCCGGAGCGGATGTCGTCGGAGAACGCAACCACCGGCCACGGGGCCCGGCGGATGTCGTCGGGACCCGCCGGCCCGAGACGGTCAAGCGCGCCCCGGGTGTTGTCGAGCAGGTCGGTCACCAGCGTGTCGATGAGCCGGCGCACCAGTTCGTGCACCGTGCGATGATCGCCGCTGGTGTGACCGGTTCCCTCGACTCCGGCCAGTTCCACACCGGCAACGCCAACGCTTGCGAGATCGTCAAGCCCGAACAGTCCGGCGCGCACTCCGTCGTCTAAGTCGTGCGAGCCGTAGGCGATGTCGTCGGCGATCGCCGCGACCTGGGCCTCGGCACAAGCGTGACTCGCAAGGTCAAGGCGGTAGTCGGCGTCGACCGCGGCCAGAACCGGTGACAGCGGACCGGTGACGGGGCCGTTGTGTTTCGCGATCCCCTCCACGGTTTCCCAGGTGAGGTTCAGCCCGTCGAACCCCCGGTATCGCTGCTCGAGCCGGGTGATGATCCGCAGACACTGGTCGTTGTGATCGAAACCGCCCCACGGCCGCATCAGGGTGTCGAGCGCGTCTTCCCCGGCGTGGCCGAACGGCGTGTGCCCGAAGTCGTGGGCGAGCGCCAGCGCCTCGGCCAGGTCCTCGTTGAGGCCCAACGCCCGGCTGATCGAGCGGGCCAGCTGGGAGACCTCCAGGCTGTGGGTCAGCCGGGTGCGGAAATTGTCACCCTCGTGATAGACGAAGACCTGGGTCTTGAACTGCAGCCTGCGGAAGGCGCCGCAGTGCACGATCCGGTCGCGGTCCCGCTGGTGCGGGGTCCTCTCCCGCGCCTCCGGCTCCGGATGCAGTCGTCCCCGGGTCTGCCACGGCGCACAGGCGTAGGCGGAAAACGCCCCGTACCGGGAATGCGACAGCTCGTCCGACATCAGTCCCCGGTCCGCGTCGCGGTGCCGGTCGGCATCCGGTTCTCAGAGGACAACGGCACAACGGGCGGCCGGCACCACCACACCTGGGCGTACCGCGATCCTCATCTGTCTCTCCCGGTGTCACGGTCGGTCCGCAGTCTACCGGCCCGGGTACCTGCGCGCAAGAAATGGGGAAGCTGAATCGAAGCGTCAGGGAGACTGACTCCGTCGCGGAACTGCGGGAATTCGTGCGTGCCGGCTGGCCCGGGCAAGCTTGCCGGGCGGCGCCGGAAACCGGCGCAGCGGCACGGGGTGAGGAGCGTTCGGGCTTGCCGACACCCTCGACCCCCGAAACGGATCGGGGGCGCCAGCGTGACGCTGTCAGCCTTTCGGTACGAGTTCCCGACGAATACCCGCGTAAACTCGTCCTTGTGCCGCTTCCTGGCGGCGAACCGCAGACAGCTGTCGAGGCGATCCGCCCTGCGGGCAGTCCCGCCCGGTCATGCCGGCCGGGGTCGAGTGGCTCAATGGCGATGCCGGCAACGGACGGCCGATCATCATCACTCCGCATTGGTAATCCGGGAGCGGTACTCGCGCACCGCGTCCCGGGCCGCCGCCATTGGCGGCGGTTTGTCGAGCGCCTCCAGCAGAGCCCGGCTGTCGCGCTCCGAGAGCGTCGTCGTGCGATGCTCGCGCAGGATGCGCTCGGCTTCCCGGACGGCCGATGCCCTGACGAACATCGCAAGCGTCGCGCCCGACAGCCCGGCGTCCCGTGCGATACGCTCCCTGTCGCTCGGCCTTGCCCGCATCCGGATGCGGTCGGTCGCCTTCTCGTCCGAGGGCGCCTTGATGTCACTGAAGCTCGACACGGCGGCACTCATTTCACCTGTAGCGACGATACAGGTTGAGCGCGCCAGTGCATAAGTCGGCCTGCGCTCGCTTCGGCAACGGGAACGGCGTTCCGCAGGAAGGCGCTCTCCCGTCTCCCCGGCACCGCAAGGGCGCGGCAGGTGCCCTTCGCATCGCCACGGCCGGGCGCAGCGGCGCCCATTGAAGCAGCGGCTGCGATCCCGGTATACTGCTCCGGTCATTCCCACACGAAACTCGGAGCGCACCATGCCCGATGGCCATCCCGCATCCGTCCAGGCCTTCGACCTCACCGAGAGCGCGGCACGGCGCGTCGGCGCGCTGCTGCGCGACGAACAGGCCGGCGGCGACGGCGCGCCCACGTACATGCGGGTCTCGGTGGAGGGCGGCGGGTGCTCGGGGTTCCAGTACAACTTCTCGCTCGAGGCCCGGCGCGAGAACGACGACCTCGCCTTTGAACGCGACGGCGTCACCGTCCTGGTCGACCCAGTGTCGCTCGACCTGGTCCGCGGTGGCGTGCTCGACTATGTGGAGGAGCTGATCGGGTCGTATTTCCAGATCACCAATCCGAATGCGGCATCGTCGTGCGGCTGCGGGACCTCGTTCTCGATCAGGGATCCCGAGGCGTGAAGGCAGCCACCTGGAACGTCAACTCGATCCGCGCCCGGCTGCCCAACCTTCTCGACTGGCTCGATCAGGCCCGGCCTGACGTCGTGATGCTGCAGGAGACCAAGACGGTCGACGAAGCATTCCCGCGCCTGGAGATCGAAGACCGCGGCTACAACGTCGCGGTTCATGGTCAGAAGAGCTACAACGGTGTTGCCATCCTCTCGAAAGACCCGCTCGAGGATGTCGAGGCGGGGCTTGCGGGCGACGATGACGATGCCCAGGCCCGCTATCTCGAGGCCACGGTCGGACCGGTACGGTTCGCCTCGATCTACCTGCCGAACGGCAACCCGATCGGCACCGACCGGTTTTCCTACAAGCTCGGATGGATGGAGCGCCTGATCGACCGGGCCCGCGCCCTGCTCGAGCTCGAGATGCCGGTGGTGCTCGCCGGCGACTACAACGTGGTACCCGGCGACGAGGATGTGCACGATCCCGCGGCCTGGGCCGACGATGCGCTGTGCCAGCCGGAGTCGCGGTCGCGGTTTCGTCAGATCCTCAACCTCGGCTACACGGACGCGTTCCGGGTGTTCGACGACACTCCGCATCGCTACAGCTTCTGGGACTACCAGGGCGGCGCGTGGCACAAGGATCACGGCGTGCGCATCGACCACCTGCTGGTCTCGCCCTGGGCCACCGACCGGTTGCTCGGCGCCGGGATCGACACCGCCCCGCGGGGCAGGCCGAAAGCCTCCGACCACACGCCGGTCTGGCTCGAGATCGACGCCTGACCCCGCAAACGGCGGTTTCTGGCAAGAATCGTGACGGACCGGAAACAGCAGCAACACCCGTTCGTCATGCACAAGCGGAATTCCAGGCCCCGTGTCGGAGGGTGTTCCGCATGTCGAATCTCGATGTCGGCGCGATCATGGCGGGTCTCGCCGCCCCGGCCGAAACCAGACGGGGGCTGCCCAACGCCTGCTACCGCGACCCCGAGACCCACTTGCTGGAGGCGCACTCGCTGTTCGCGCGCACCTGGACCTGCATCGGGGTCGGGGCTGACATTCCCGAGCCCGGCGATGTCCGTCCGGTGGAACTCGCCGGCATGCCGCTGGTGCTGGTGCGGGACCGCACCGGGGCAATCAACGGGTTTCACAACGTGTGCAGTCACCGCGGGGTGCTGCTGGTCACCGGCCCGGAACGTCACCGCAGTTCGCTGCGCTGCCCCTACCATTCCTGGACCTACGGTCTCGACGGCCGGCTGGTGCGCACGCCGCACGCCGGCGGTTGGAACCTGGACAGCTGCCCGGCGCTGGAAAAGTCGGCTCTCGGCCTCGCCCCGGTCCGGCTCGAGGTGTGGAACGACCTCATCTTCGCGGATCTCTCGGGCACCGCGGAGCCGCTGTCGACACTGCTCGGACCCCTCGACGAGCGCTGGTCCGGCTACGAGATGTCACGCCTGCGCCATGCGGCGAGCTGGGAACTCGAACTCGCAGCCAACTGGAAACTCGCGATCGAGAACTACCTCGAGTCGTACCACCTGCCCTGGATCCACCCGAACCTGACCTCGCGCTCGCCGCTGGAGAACCATCACCAGGTCGTCGTCTGCGACCGGGTCTTCGGCCAGGTCACGTCCGAATTCTCTGCCCTGTCGTCGGGCGAGATGCCGTTCACGCCGTTTCCGGGCCTGACTCCCGAACAGCAGCGGTGCGGCGAGTACCCGCTGGTGTTTCCCAACCTGCTGCTGGGACTGCAGCCCGACCATTTCTACGCCATCATCATCGACCCGCTCGCAGCCGACCGAACCCGCGAGCGCATCCACCTGTACCTGGTCGGCGACCGACCGGACCGCGAGGACCACGACCGGGCGGTGGAACGGCTGGTCGATACCTGGAAACTGGTGTTTGCAGAGGATGTCGGCGTGGTTGAACTCATGCAGTCCGGGCGCCGGTCGGATGCGTTCGCCGGCGGGATCCTGACCGAGGCACACGACCGGCTCACGCACCGCTTCATGGTTGCGGTGGCCAGGGCCCTCGCGTCGGGTGCGGGGACCGGGGGAGATTGACAGCGGGCGCGGCGTTGCGCCACCTTGGCCGGGAGCGAGACCGCACCAAAGATCGGGTCGGGGTTCCATGCCGCCACGCAGTTCCGTCGCCGGAGTCCCGGTCCAACCGGCCCCGGCCGTGCCACCCGGGATCCGCCTGCTGCACCGCGACAGCCGCGAGCCCGGTGCCACATGACCACGCCCCCGCCCGGTCGCACCGACCTGCGGCCCTACCCGGTCGAAATCGCACCCCCGGACCTGTCGGCGCACCGTGCCGGCAATACCGGTGTTGCCTACTTCACCACCCTGGCGGCACCACGGCCCGGACCCCATGTGATGGTGACCGCGCTGATGCACGGCAACGAACTGTGCGGTGCCGTGGTGCTCGACCGGCTGCTGCGGGACGGCTTCCGGCCCGACCGGGGCCGGCTGACCCTGGGTTTCTGCAACGTCGCAGCCTATCTTCAGTTCGACCCGGACTGCCCGACGCTGAGCCGCTACGTCGACGAGGACCTGAACCGGGTATGGGATGAGGCGGTTCTCGATGGCGACCGCACCAGCCCGGAACTGGAGCGCGCAAGGGAGATCCGCCCGCTCCTCGATGATGTCGACATGCTGCTCGACATCCACTCGATGCAGCACCCCACCGAACCGCTGATGCTGGCCGGACCACTCGACAAGGGACGCCGGCTGGCCGAGAGCGTCGGGGTACCGGCCACGATCGTGCTCGACGCCGGCCACGCGGCGGGTCGACGCATGCGCGACTACGGACGGTTCGCGGACCCGGAGGCCCCCGGGGCGGCGCTGCTGGTCGAATGCGGTCAGCACTGGGCAGCCACGAGCGTGACCGTCGCCCGGGAGACCCTGGTGCGGTTCCTGGTCGCGGCCGGTGTTGCCGGACAGGACCGGTTCGACCCGGTCGCGTGTCCGGAGCAGACCGTGATCGAAGTGACCCAGCCGGTCACGGTGGAGACCAACCGGTTCCGGTTCTCCCGCAGCTACCTCGGCATGGAGATCATCGAGAAGGCGGGCACCGTGATCGGTCACGACGGTGACCGCGAGGTGCGCACTCCGCACGACCGTTGCGTGCTGATCATGCCTTCCCGCCGGCTTGGCCGGGGACAGACCGCGGTGCGGCTGGGCCGCATCATTGGCTGACCGGGAGGAGCCGGCTTCCGATACCGCATCGGACCGGCGCGGCGGCGAACAGCTCACCACTGGACGGACCGGCGGCTCGATGCTGCTGGCCATCATCATCGGCGCCGCCGGGGGCACGGTCTTCGCCCTGCTCAAGCTGCCCCTGCCGTGGATGCTCGGCGCCATGGTGTTCGTGACCGTCGCCTCGATCGCGGGGGCACCGGTCCGCCTGCCCCACATGCTGCGCCAGTGCATGGTCGTGTTCATCGGCACCATGCTCGGAAGCCAGTTCACGCCCGAGCTGCTCGACCGGGTCGGAGAATGGATGGTCTCGGTCGGCGGACTGCTGGTCTACGGCATTGCGGCGATGACGCTGGTGCTGGGTTATCTGCGCCGGTTTGGCGGCTACGATCCGGTTACCGCCTACTTTGCGTCGGCGCCGGGCGGACTCAACGACATGACCATCATCGGCCGCGACATGGGCGGTGACGACCGGGTCATCGCGCTGACCCAGGCTTCGCGCATTCTGCTGGTGGTTCTGACCATCCCGGTGCTGTTCCGGATCTTCGGCGGCTACGAGCCTCCCGAGGGGCTGATCGCCGACGGGCCGGGCTTCGGCGACCTGCCGCTCGCGGAATGGGGCATGCTGCTCGGCTGTGCGCTGCTCGGCCCGGCAATCGCGCGGGCCTGCCGGCTGCCGGCCGCCTTCCTGCTCGGGCCGCTGCTGCTCAGCGCCGCCACCCATATCGCGGGATGGAGCGACGCGTCGCCCCCGGTCGTCCTGGTGGCGGCCGCCCAGGTCGTGCTCGGAACCGCGGTGGGATGCCGGTTTGCCGGAACCGGATACACCGAGGTGCTCCGCATCCTGCGGACCTCGCTCGGGTCCGCCTTCCTGCTGATCTCAACCGCCACCGGGTTCGGATTGCTGGTCGCCGAACTTACCGGGCTTCCCTGGTACGTGGTCACCCTGGCCTACGCGCCCGGCGGGCTGGCGGAGATGAGCCTGGTCGCGCTCGGCATCGGCCAGGACGTTGCCTTCGTGGCCACCCATCACCTGTGCCGCATCGGGATGATCGTGCTGCTGGCGCCGCTCGGCTTCAGGCTGATCCGGCGCGCCTTCACGGCCCGCGGCAACGAAACCGTCAATCGCAGCCCAGGCTGAGTCCCGGACCGCGTCGATCTCGGACAGGATTTCGTGCCGTGCGCCGGCAATCACCCGCAGCTCGCCTCTGCGCAGGTTCCGGAAAAGCCGCTGTTGCGCCCGGTTGGAGACGATCCGGTCGGCTCCCGCCTGCAGGATCAGCGCCGGTACGCCCGGATCCGCCGGTTCGCGATCAAGCGCCGCGATGGAGGCATAGGCGGCGGCAAGCCAGCCATAGGTCAGGCCGACAACGGCCAGCCGCGGATCATGCTCGACCAGCGACAGGGTGCGGTGGAACCGGCGCCGGTCACGGGTCAGCCGGTTGCCCTCGAACCGGCCCCGTCGGGGAGTGACGGCGACCAGGCGTCGCGACAGGCCGAGGGCGACCGCGAGCCGGATCAGCAGCCGCAGCACCCTGCCGCCAACCCCGTCGGGCAGGATGTCGATCATCGGCGAGAGCAGGATCAGCCGGTCGGGGTGGATCCGGTGCGCCGCACGCAGGGCCAGGTGTCCCCCCATGGAATGCCCCATCAGGAACAGGCTCCGGCCATCGCGCACCGCAAACCGGCTTGCCCGCAGGATGCCGTCGAGATCTGCCAGGAGGTCATCCATCGCCTCGACATGGACCAGCCCGCGGTCGGAGAGCGCACGGTCCGACAGCCCCTGCCCGCGCCAGTCCAGGCAGAGCACCTCGTGCCCGCGCGCCTGCAGCTCGCCGATCGTCTCCAGGTACTTCTCGATGAACTCGCTGAAGCCCGGGAGCAGGACGGTCCGCGCCCTCCCCGGACCGCGAAGGCGCGGCGGAAAGACGGCATAGCGCAGCCGGGTCCCGTCATGCGCGGTCCAGCAGTGCTCGATGCCTCCGTGATCGCGGATCGAGGAAACGCCAAACGGGGGCGTGGGGCGCGTGGTCATGACGCGAGCACCACCGCGCAGTCCTCCGCCCAGTCGAGCACAACCTCGGTTCCAGGCCCCGGCAGCCGGTCCGCCGTGCGCGCCGCATTGGCGCGCGACACCCTGACCAGTCCATCCGGACCCGCCATGCAGCGGACCAGGTAAACCGACAGGTCGCCGCGATAGACGACCTCCTCCACCACTCCGGACAGCCGCCCCGCCGGAACTCCGCCCCGCGGCGCCATGGTGATCTTCTCCGGCCTGACCGCGATCCATACCTGTCGACCGGCCCCGATCCCGCGAGCCCGGGCGGTAACGCCGGGAAACGGGTGTGCCTGCGCGGTGCCATCGGCTCCGATCGTGGCCGGAAACAGGTTCACCTGGCCGATGAATGTGGCGACGAACCTGTCGGCCGGCGCCTCGTAGAGTTCGGCCGGGGGCGCCACCTGCCTGATGCGCCCGGTCTCCATCACCGCCACCCGGTCGGCCATCGAGAGGGCCTCCTCCTGGTCGTGGGTCACGATGATGAAGGTGATGCCGACCGTCTTCTGCAGCGTGACCAGTTCGAGCCGCATCTCGTCGCGAAGCCGGGCATCGAGGGCGGAAAGGGGCTCGTCGAGCAACAGCACCCGCGGCCGCTTGACCAGCGCGCGGGCGAGCGCCACCCGTTGGGATTCGCCGCCCGAGAGCTGGTGCGGCATCCTCTCACCATAGCCGGTGAGCCGGACCAGGCCGAGCGCTGCCTCTGCACGCTCATGCGCCTCGGCGCGGCCCGTGCCGGTCACGCGCAGGCCGTAGGCCACGTTGCTGCGCACCGACATGTGCGGAAACAGCGCGTAGGACTGGAACACCATGTTCACCGGCCGCCGGTTGGCCGGTGTCCGCCCCACGTCGATCCCGTCGATGAAGACCGAGCCCTGGTCCGGATGCTCGAGCCCGGCCATGATGCGCAGCAACGTCGACTTGCCGCAGCCGGACGGCCCGAGCAGGGCGAAGAACTCCCCGGCCTCGATCCGCAGCGAGACCTCCGCGAGCGCGGTCACCGCCCCGAACCGCTTGCAGATCCCGCCGACCCTGACAGCCTCGGTCACGGTGCCGCTCCGGGCCGTGTCCGGTTCTGCAGCCACATGGCCACCACCGTCACCGTGACAGTGACCGCAATCAGCACCGTGGAGGCGGCATTGACCTCCGGCGTCACCGAGAAGCGGACCATCGAATAGATCTTCACCGGGAAGGTCACGGTGTCCGGCCCGGACGTGAAGAAGGTGATGACGAAATCATCAAGGGACAGGGTGAACGCGAGCAGCGCGCCGGCGACCAGGCCGGGGCGCATGTGCGGCAGGATCACGTCGCGCAGCACCGCCCACTCGCCGGCGCCGAGGTCGCGCGCAGCCTCGGCCAGTTCGTCGTTGAAGCGGGACAGGCGCGCGCGCGCCACCACGGCGACGAAGGGAAAGCAGAAGGTGACATGGGCGATGGTGATCCGCGACAGGCTGATCGGCCACGGCAGGTCGCCCGGCCAGCCGATCCGCGCGAAGAACACCAGCATCGCGACCCCCATGCAGATTTCCGGGATGACGATCGGCAGCACCACCACACCCTCGCACAGCGGCTTCAGGCGAAACCGGAACCGCCACAGCGCATAGGCGGTCATGGCCCCGAGCACCGTGCTCACGACGGTAGCCGCAAGCGCGATCAGCAGGGAATTGCCGAAAGCCTCGACCAGGCCGTCATTCGCCATCGCCCGCTCGTAGTAGCGGGTCGTGAACCCGCGCCAGACAATGTTGCGGCGGCTGTCATTGAACGAGTAGGCAACCAGGGTTGCAATCGGCGCGTACAGGAACGCGAAGGTCGCGAGCAGGACCAGCCTGATCCAGGTACGGCGGGTGAACTCCAGCGGACCGGGAGGGATCCTCATCGGGCAGCCGGCCGGCGGACCGACAGTGACCTGAGCGCGAGCGCGCCGAAGGTGACATACATGAGCAGGAACGAGAGCGCGGAGCCGAACGGCCAGTCGTTGGCGCTCTTGAACTGTCGTTCGATGACGTTGGCGATCATCTGGCTGTCGGGGCCGCCGAGCAGGTCCGGGGTCAGGTAGGATCCAAGGGCGGGAACGAAGACCAGCAGCGATCCGGACACGATGCCCGGAACCGCGAGCGGCAGGATTATGGTGATGCACACCCGCAGGTGCCCGGCACCGAGATCCGCCGCGGCCTCGACCAGGGACCGGTCGAGACGGTGGAGCGTTGCGTAAAGCGGCAGCACCATGAAGGGCAGGTGGACGTAGACCAGCCCGGCGACGACCGCCGTGTTGGTATAGAGCAGTGACAACGGCTCGAACGGCAGGCCGAACAGCTCCGACGCCCACCCGAGGGTGGCATTGACATGGCCTCGGGTCCGCAGCACGGCGATCAGCGCGTAGGTGCGGATCAGCAGGTTGGTCCAGAACGGCAGGATCACGAGCAGCAGCAGCAGCGGTCGCCAGCGCGGCGGAGCAAACACGATCCCCAGGGCCACCGGCAGCCCGGTCGCGAGGCAGATCACGGTGGTGAGCGCGGCAATCCACAGGCTCTTGGCGAGGATGCCGAGGTAGAGGGGATCGAGTGCGCGAAGGTAGTTGTCGGCGGTCCAGACTATGTCGACCGCGACCAGCCCCTGCTTCTCCCCGAAGCTCAGGATCCAGACGAAGGCGAGCGGCAGCAGGAAGAAGCCGGCAAGCCACAGGCCCGGAACGACGCCGGCAACCCGGAGCAGCGGTCCGGTGCCCGGTTTCACTGCCGGCTGCGTCGCCGCCGGCCGGGTCAGGCCGCCTGGATCCGGGTCCAGGCCTCGTCGTAGAGCCGGACCACCTCCGGACCCTGGTAGATCGCGGCCTCGCAGCGGGCCAGGGTGGCGTCCGGAGGGAATATTCCCGGATTTTCGGTGTAATCGGCCGGAAGCAGTACCTTGGCCGCCGCGTTTGGCGTGGCGTACCGGATGAAGTCCGCGATATCGGCCCCGACCCGCGCGTCGAGAATGTAGTTGATGAAGGCGTGGGCGTTCAGCGGATGCGGGGCTCCGACCGGAATGGCGAGGCAGTCCTGCCAGATGATCGAACCCTCGCGCGGAACCACGTAGGACAGGTCCGGATCCTCCTCCATCACCTGCAGGATGTCGCCGTTCCATTCCATGGTGATGTCGACCTCGCCGGACAGCAGCAGGTCCTGGCCGTTGTCGGGAGCAAAGGTCCTGATGTGCTGCTTTTGCCCGGTCAGCAGTTCCTCGGCCTTGCGGATGATCGCCGGGTCCCTGGAGTTGAGCGGATGACCGAGGTACTTGATAGCCGCCCCCAGCACCGTACTGGCATCGCCGAGCAGGGCGCAGCGTCCGGCGTAGCGATCGGAATCGAACAGCCACTTCCAGCTGTCCGGAACGCCGTCGACCTTCGACTTGCGGTAGCCGATGCCCAGCGTTCCCCACATGTAGGGCATGGTGTGCCGCCTGCCCGGATCGAAGGCGGCATCGGCAAACGCATCCTGCAGGTTCGCACGGTTGGGGATCAGCGAATGATCGAGCGGCTGAAGCATGTCGACCGCGATCATCCGCTCGACGTAGTCGTTGGTCGGCACGATCACGTCATAGCCGGGATTGCCCTCGCGCAGCTTGGCGAACAGCTCGTCGCTGTCGGCAAACAGGTCCATCTTGACCGAGATGCCGCTGGCCGCACGGAAGTCGGCGAGCGTGCTCTCGCCGATGTAGGTGTCCCAGTTGTAGAAGTTGAGCCGCGGTTCCTCCGCGCCGAGGCCCGGCCGGGGCCGGATCGCGAACGCGGCGGCGGCAGCTCCGGCAAGCAGGCCGCGGCGGGAGAGACGGTCTCGTGCATGTTCTCTCATGGCATGTCGTCCTCGACTGGGAATGGCGAAGGATCGCCCGGGCGGGTCAGGTCCCGAGCCGGCGTCCGGGTTCGAGTCCCGCCTCGCGGATGAAGTCGGCGGCAGCGACCTTCGCGCCCCTGCCGAGGCGAACCCGCCTGACCCGGATGCCGCCGCGTCCGGCAGCCACGGTGAAGCTCTCCCCGTCGACGGCGCACACCCGACCCACCCGGCCCGAGGCCGGCGCCTTCTCGCAGTCGAAGATCTGCAGGGTCTCGCCGTCGAGCGTCGTCCAGGCGCCGGGCTGCGGATTGGAACCGCGGATCAGGTTGTAGACCTCCCCGACGGATCGCTTCCAGTCGATCTCGACGTCGCCGGCCCGGCACCAGCTCTCGTAGGTCGCCAGCGACTCGTCCTGCGCAATGCGCGGCGGCGATCCCGACCGGACCAGGTCGATCGCCTCCAGCACCGCCGAGACACCGAGTTCGAAGATCTTGCCGAAGTACACCGAACCCAGGGTGTCGTCGGGCTCGATCGCCACCTGTTTCTGGAGCAGGATGTCGCCCTCGTCGAGCCCGTCGTCCGGCCAGAAGATGGTCAGGCCGGTATGCTCGGCCCCCCAGATGATGGGCCAGTTGATCGAGCTGGGACCGCGGTGCAGCGGCAGCAGTGACGGGTGAAAGCAGATCGTGCCCGACTTCGGCACCCGCCGGGCCGCCTCGGGGATGAACAGGGTGACATAGGCGAGCACCATGAGGTCGGCGTCGTGCGCCCGCAGGCCGTCGAGAACCGCCCCGTCGGAATAGTCGGCCGGCTGGTGGACCGGCAGGCCGTGCTCCAGTGCCGCCTGCTTGATCGGATCGAGCGGACGCCCCTCGACATCGGGCGCGGTATAGACGGCCACCACCTCGTCGGTTCCCCTTGCGACGATGGCGTCGAGACAGGCCCTGCCGAAGGCCTGCTGGCCGTTGATGACGATGCGCATCTGCGTTCTCCCTGCCCAGGTGGGTGCGCCCGGTGTTCCGTCCTTCCCATCCGGGCGCCCGGCACCCTACTATAGCAGCCGTGCCGGGACAGGAACGGTTCTTCCGGCCGGAAAGGTGTGCCGATGAACTACACTACCACCACCCCGCTGATCGAGCAGTCCCGGCATGGACCGGCCTATCCGTCAACCCGGATGCGCCGCAACCGCCGCACCGACTGGTCGCGCCGGCTGGTTCGCGAGAACACCCTGGCGGCCGACGACCTGATCTGGCCGGTGTTCGTGCGCGAGGGCCACGGCCTGGCCGAACCGGTCGACGCCATGCCCGGCGTGGTCCGCCACTCCTGCGACACCCTGGTGGACGCGGTGGGTATGGCACGCGATCTGGGGATACCGGTCGTGGCCATCTTTCCCTTTATCGAACCCGACACCAAGGACCCCGACGGATCGGTCGCGCTCGTGCCGGACAACCTGGTCTGCCGGGCCGTCCGGGCGGTCAGGCAGGCGCATCCCGATATCGGTATCCAGTGCGACGTCGCACTTGACCCGTTCACCAGCCACGGCCACGACGGGGTGCTCGATCCCGACGGCCAGATCAGCAACGACCGGACGGTCGACATCCTGTGTCGGCAGGCGCTGGTCCAGGCCGAGGCCGGGTGCGACATCATCTCGCCGTCGGACATGATGGACGGCAGGATCGGCGCCATCCGCCGCAGCCTTGATGCCGCCGGTCATGACCAGGTGCAGATCATGGCCTACTCCGCCAAGTACGCGTCCGGGTTCTACGGACCGTTCCGCGAGGCGGTCGGATCGGCACCGACGCTGGGCTCCGCCAGCAAGGCGACCTACCAGATGGACCCGGCGAATGGCGACGAGGCACTGCGCGAGGTGGCGCTCGACATCGCCGAGGGCGCGGACATGGTGATGGTCAAGCCCGGCCTGCCGTACCTGGACGTGATCCGGCGGGTCAAGGACAGCTTCGGAATGCCGACCTACGGCTACCAGGTCAGCGGCGAGTACGCGATGATCAGGGCGGCGGCCGACCGCGGCTGGATCGACGGCGAGACATGCATGCTGGAAAGCCTGATGGCCTTCAGGCGTGCCGGTGCGGACGGCGTGCTCAGCTATTTCGCCTGCGACGCGGCCAGGCGTCTGCGCGAGGGCTGACGATCCCCGATGCGGCCCGGCGCAATCCTGTTCGACCTCGACGACACGCTGATCTCGCCACACCTGCACCGCACGGTGTTCTGGAACGACGCGATCGCGGGTGCGTGGCGGGAAGACCCGTCCGGCGACCGTCCGCTGCCCGGCGACCTTGACCGGCTGGTGGATGCGGTCGACCGGGCGGCACGCCACTTCTGGTCGGATCCGGTCCGCCACAGGAACGGCCGGCTCGACCTCGCGACCACCAGGCTGCGCATTCTCGATGCGGGCCTCGGGCGGGACGACCGGTTCCCTGCCGCGTTGCGAACCGAGATCGCCGATCGCTGCGGCCGGCTTATGCACGCCTCGACCCGGCTGTTTCCCGACGCCATCGCAACGCTCGAGGCCCTGAACGCGGAGGGCGTGCGGCTGGCCCTGGTCACCAACGGCGCCGGAGCGGTCCAGCGCGAGAAGATCGAACGGTTCGCGCTTGCCCGCCACTTTCGCCACGTCCAGATCGAGGGTGAGGCCGGCGTGGGCAAGCCGGAACCGGAAGCCTACCGCCGCGCGCTCGCAGCACTCGATGCACGTCCCGATGAGACGTGGATGGTCGGTGACAACCTCGAGTGGGAAGTCGCGGCACCGCAACGGCTCGGCATCCGCGGCATTTGGCGGGACCCGAGGGGCCGCGGCATCCTGCCCGGTCACGCCACGGTCTCGCCGGACCGGACCATCGCCCGTCTCGAGCAGTTGCTCGATTAGCGGACGGGCCGCCATGCCGGACCTGCTGCCACCCCCGGACCGTTGCGTGACACGCGATGTGCTGCACCGGCACGCGCACGAGCGGGGCCGCGAGATCTTTGCGGTCTTCGACTCCGGGGAATGCTGGACCTGGGCCGAGACCCTCGGGCATACGCGGCGTGCCGGGTCGGCTCTGCAGCAGCTCGGTGTCGGGCAGGACGACCATGTCGTGGTCTGGTTGCCGAACGGCCGCGAGGCCCTGCTTGCCTACCTCGCGATCTGCTACATCGGCGCGGTCTACGTCCCGATCAACACCGGCTATCGCGGCCAGTTGCTCGCGCACGTGATCGAGAACTCCAATGCCCGGCTGATCCTGGCCCACCGCGATCTCGTCCCCCGGCTGTCCGAGGTCCCGCTCGCCAGGCTCGAACGAATTGTCGTGTGCGGTGGACAGTGCGCGGTACCGGCGGGTCTGGAGCCGTTCGGGTTCGACACGGTGCTGGCCGCAGCGGGAGTGCCGCGGGATCCCGGGCGCGCCATCATGCCCTGGGACCTGCAGTCGATCATCTACACCTCGGGCACCACCGGGCCGTCCAAGGGGGTGATGTCGTCGTATTTCCATGCCTGGAACGGCATGAACGAGGAGGCGTGGTCGCCGGTGCGTGCCGACGACCGGTTCCTGATCAACCTGCCGATGTTCCACATCGGCGGCAGCTTCATCGTCCACGCCATGCTGTGTCGCGGCGGATCGGTGGCGATGAACCCGGGGTTCCGGACCGAGGAGTTCTGGGACGTGGTCCGGCGCACCGGCAGCACCGCCGTCTTCCTGCTTGGCGTCATGTGCAACTTCCTGGTCAAGCAGCCGCCCCGCCCGGACGATCGGTCGCACGGATTACGGATTGCCTTCACCGTGCCGCTCACCGAGGAGGCCGTGCAGTTTCCCGATCGGTTCGGGACAGGGATCTGCACCATCTTCAACATGACCGAGGTGAACACCCCGATCATCTCCGGGCCGAATCCCCGCACCCCAGGGCTGGCCGGCCAGGCCCGGCCGGCCAACCGGCTGCGGATCGTCGACGAGCACGACATCGAGATGCCAGACGGCAGTGTCGGCGAGCTGGTAATCCGTCCAGAACTGCCCTGGGCGCTGAACCACGGCTACTACCGCGACCCCGAGGCAACGGTGCGGGCCTGGCGCAACGGCTGGTTTCATACCGGTGACGCGTTTCGCCGCGACCCGGACGGGTCCTACCACTTTGTCGACCGGCTGAAGGACGCGATCCGGCGCCGCGGCGAGAACATCTCGTCGTTCGAGATCGAGGTGGTGGTGAGCGACCACCCGTCAGTGCGCGAGTGTGCCGCCATTCCGGTGGCGAGCGAGCACGGCGAGGACGAGGTGATGGTGGTGCTGGCACCACAACCGGGCGCGGTGATCGACCCGGTGGAACTCATCGAATTCCTGCGCCCGCGCATGGCGCACTTCATGGTTCCGCGCTATGTCCGGGTGATGGACAGCCTCCCGCGCACACCGACAGAGAAGGTTCAGAAGACCGGCCTGCGCCAGGCGGGGGTTACTTCCGACACCTGGGACCGCGAGGCCGCCGGCATCCGCCTGCGCCGTGACCATCCGGGTTCCTGATCAGGGAGCGGCAGTCAGCGATCCCTCCTTGCAGGCACAGGCTGCGGGAGCCATGCCGATCGGCACATGACCAGGGAGATCACTATCCGATCCGCCCCGAACCGTACCGGACAGATCCGCCCCGGCGCTCCCGGGGCGGAGATCCTGCGCGCGGACACGGCGAGACCGGTCCGGCTTTCCGCCCGGCTCCCTGACGCCAGGGACCCCGGACCGGGGAAACCGTGGGTAGGGCCGTGCCCTCGGGAAAGCGCCGGGGCGTCCATGCCTGGCGCGTCGCGGGAGTGTGCCTCCGGCTCCGTCGGCATGCGGACTGCAGGCGCTGCGGTTCATGGCATCTCCCGCACGCACTGCCGCATCACCCGGCCCGGCGATGGTCTCGCCGGCCATGTTCCGGAACAAGGAGAAGACGATCATGCATGACACGCGCAGCACCGCATTCCTCCCCGCCCCGAAGGACGGGCCTCGCAGCGAGCTTGACCGATGAGCCAGACGGAAATCCCGGTCTACATCGACTTCAAGAGCCCGTACGCCTTCCTCGCCATCCGGCCCATCCGCGCAATGGCCCTCGAGTACGATGTCCGGCTCCACTGGCATCCGTTCAACCTGACGATCGGCGAGTTTCTGGGCGAGGTCGCAACCCGTAACGACCACCAGTGGCGCCGGGTGAAGTACTCCTACATGGATTGCCGGCGGCTGGCCAACCAGCGCGGCATGACGATCCTGGGCCCGCAGAAGGTCTACAACTCGACGGTTGCCTGCGTCGGCCTGCTCTGGGCGCAGCGCCACGGCGCCGAGACGGCATTCATCGACACCGTGTTCGAGCGGTTCTTCCGCCGCGACCTCGACATCGAGGATCCGGACGCGATCGAAGCGGTGCTGGCCGGGTGCGGAGCCGATCCGCAGGGCTTTGCGGACTGGCAGGCAGGACAGGGAAGGGAAGAGTTCCGGCGATTGAGCGAACAGGCGATGGAACTCGGCGTGTTCGGTGTGCCCTCGTTCCTGCTCGACGGCGAACTGTTCTGGGGAGGTGAGAGACTGGAGCTGCTCAAGGAGCGCCTGCGGGCCCGCGCCGTGCCGTATCGCTGACGATTCGCAGGCTCCCGGGGTCGGTACCGTCATCGATATTGCACGTACTTGTAACAGTTTACATGTGACATCTTTACCAGTTACGTCAGTTTTCTGATCCTTTGGTTGAAGAAACACGCGGTGTTTCCGGACCGGCTGGGGGGTCACAATGGCACGGGAACTGCAGGGTCGCGTCATCGGTCTGGCGGCACTCGTTCTCGCGACAGCCATGGCGGCGATGGCCCCGTCCGCCGCCGCGGAGTTCTACCTGCGGGCCGGTGTGGGACTGGAATGGGTCGACGACACCGTGTTCGAGGACCGGCACTGCGGGTCAGAATCCCCGGTGGCGCTCTACGGCTGCGGCAGCGGTGGCGACGGGGCGCCGACCCGCACGACGGGGTACTTCGACACCGCAACGGCGTTCGAACTCGCGTTCGGCCACGAACCCGTGCCCGGGATGAGGGTCGAGACCCGGTTGGAGTATCTGCCACGCCTCCGATTCCAGGGTACAGCCAATTTCCTGGAAACCAGTCGCGAGCAGTCGGTCACTGCTGATGTCGCCGCGCTCTCTGCCATGGTGGCGGGCTACGGAGACCTGCCGCTCGTCCTCGGCCATGGCAGCATCGTCCCGTTTCTCGGGGCCGGCGCCGGTGTCGCCCAACTGCGGATCGGCACCACCCGAATGACCTTCCCGCGGACCTACACCGAGGTACCCGGCGCATCGCGAACGGCGCTTGCCTGGATGGTGACCGCCGGTCTGTCGGCTGCCGTCAGTGAACGGATAGCCGTCGAGTTCGCGTGGCGGTACACCGATTTCGGCGAGGTTCGCACCGGTCGCGGCGCCGGGCAGGTAGTCTGGCACGATGCCAGCAAGCCCCCGATCCCGCTCGACATTGCGGAAACCCGGGCCCGGCTCAGCGATCACGGAATCCGCCTCTCACTCCGCTACGGCTTCTGACGGCCGACCGGTATGCCGCGGTCCCCCCGCAGGGGTTGACCGACAGGGCGGCTGCCGCGTTGAATGTCGGGCCGCCGGCCGGAACAGGGAGGGCGCATCAGGTGAAGCCGCTCGTCGATTCGACCCGGTTGATGGGTGATACTGACCGATTGCGCAGTCAGGCGGCAGCCGACGGCTACCTCCTCGTTCGCGGCCTGCTGCCCGCGACGCTGATCGAGGAACTGGCCGGCGAGATATCGACAGTGCTTGTCGAGGCCGGCTGGATCGAGCCGGGCAAGCCGCTTGCGGCGGCGCACGCGGATCCCGCGCGGTTCTGCGTCGAGCCGCAGCCACCGTTCATGGAGGTGTTCTACCGGCTGCTGTCGCTGCGCTCGCTGCACGCGCTCAAGCATCACAAGAACCTCGTTGGCCTGTTCGCGGCGCTGTTCGGCGAGGAGGTCTTCTGCCCGCCCCACTTCGTGATGCGCATGGCCTTCCCCTACAGGGACGACTACGCAACGCCGGCCCACCAGGACTACACCCATTTCGAGGGCAGCCGGCGCAACTGGGCGGCGTGGATTCCGTTCGTCGATATCGACCAGGCGCGCGGAGGCCTCGCCGTTGCCTCGGGGTCACACCGGGGCGGAGTCCTCGACATGCGTCCCGCGCTCGGTGCCGGGCAGATGGTGATCGATGCCGACCTCGGGACCTGTGACTGGCGCTGGAGCCCGATGCGGATCGGAGATGTCCTGATCCACAACTGCCAGACGATCCACAAGGGATGCGCGAACGCCTCCGGCGCCATGCGGGTGTCCATGGACTGTCGCTACCAGCCACTCTCCGAACCGGTCGGGGAAAAGTACCTGGGAGTGTCGCACCAGATGAAGACCTGGGACGAGCTCTACGCGGACTGGGACGAGGACGATCCGTTGCGGCACTACTGGCGGAACCTCGACCTTGCCGTCGAGCGCTTCACCTACCACTGGTACGACCGGCGCGACATGCGAGCGATCGAGATGGGCGAGGCCGGCGATCCCGAGGCGCTGGTCGCGCTGGAGAACATCGCGCTCAAGCACCGCTCCTCCTCCACCCGAGAGCGGGCACGCTCGGCACTTGCGGAATTGCGGGCGGGCGGGAAGTGAAGTCCCGGCGGCCCGGTCCGGATTCGCACCCGGAGAGTGGAATGGACCTCAAGCAGCATATCCGGCAGATGCCGGACTTTCCCGAGCCCGGCATCAACTTTTGCGACATCTCCACCCTGCTCGCCCATCCCGGAGCGTGGCAGACCACCATCGAGCAGCTTGCCGATGCCATCGCGCCGCACCGACCCGCGGTCCTGGCGGCCATCGAGTCCCGCGGCTTCCTGCTCGCAGCGCCGCTCGCCGTGAGGCTCGACGTCGGGTTCTGCATGGTCCGCAAGTCAGGCAAGCTCCCGGGACCGACCTCGGCGCTGAGCTACGACCTCGAGTACGGCAGTGACGCCATCGAGATCCAGCAGGACGCCGTGCGCTCCGGCCAGCGCGTGGTGGTCGTCGACGACCTGCTCGCAACCGGCGGAACCATGAACGCGGCGATCCGGCTGCTGACGGACGCTGGTGCCGAGGTCATCGCTGCCGCGGTCGTGATCGAACTCGGCTTTCTCGGTGCGCGGGAAAGGCTCGACGTTCCCCTGGTCTCGCTGGTGACCTACGACGAGTGACCGGTGACGCGTGGCCGGCCGCGAGCGACCCGCGGGTCGCGAGTGTCGGGCAGTGCCGAGAGACTGTCGACAAGGCGGACCGGCAGGCTGTCGTCGCGACCGCGCACCGTCACCTGCCGGCTGGGGAAACCGGCGAGGTCGAGCCCCGACGCATCGGCAGCCGCGTGCGAGACAACCAGCTCGGTCGCGAACTCCTTGGTCATCGCCTCAAGCCGGCTGGCGATGTTGACGGTATCGCCAACCGCGGTCAGCGAGCGGCTCTCGCGATAGCCGAGCTCGCCGATGATTGCCGATCCGCCGTGAATGCCCACACCGATCCGCAGCGGATGCTCCAGGTCGTTGGCGAGACTGTCGTTGAGTTCCCGCAGGTTCTCTCCCATCCGCCGCGCCGCGTCGAGGGAGGCCCGGCATCCGGCGGCGTAGCTGTCGTCCACGCCGAACAGCGCCATGATCCCGTCACCGATGACCTTGTCGATCCGGCCGCCCGCCGCCTCGATCGCACTCCCCATCTCGGTGACATAGCGGTTCAGAATGAAGACAACGTCATAGGGCAGACGACTCTCTGCCAGTCCGGTGAACCCCCGGATATCAACGAACATGACCGCGATGTCGCGCTCCTGCCCATAGGTATACGCCGCCCTGGATCCGGCAGGCACCGGTGCAGACTGCTGAGGCGGCAGCAGGGGCAGGATCTCGACGGATGTCTCCGGGCGGGTCTGGCAGGCAAGACGCACGTTGGGCGGAACCCCGATGCGCTGCAGGACCCGGCGCTCCGGTTCCAGGACCGGAGCCAGCTGTTCGAGCCCGGCGCAGATACGGACCCGGCAGGTCGAACACCGTCCCCGCCCGCCGCAGACACTCGCATGCGGGATCCCGCCCAGCCAGCTCGCCTCAAGCAGGGTCGCCCCCTGAGGAACCGCGACCTCCTGGCCGGACGCGTAACGCACGATCACGCTGCGCCGGCGCCGGCGCAGGGCAAGCACCAGCCATCGCACCCCGACCAGGGCGGCGAGCAGCACCAGGTAGCCGGTTGCAACCGCGATCACGCGACCCTCGGGATCGATGTCCGTTCCGCGGCCCGGAAGGCTGAAGGCGGCCTCGGCGGCGGCGAGCCACTCGGGATCCGCCGCGAACTGCATCACCCTGGCGCCGGCGGCAACGTAACCGGCAAGCGACAGCGCCGGGACCAGGAGAGCGGCGGCAAACCACCACGCCCGGGAGCGGCGATAGAACGCGGAGTAGCGCAGCCACTGGTGGACGCCGATGCAGCCGTGGGTCCACACCACCACCAGCGCCACCGCCTGCATCGCGGCACCCGACCACATGTCGTGCCACAACCCCAGCAGGACATAGGTGTAGGTGTCGTCGATTCCGTACAGCTGATGCTGTCCCCGCGTCCCGACGACATGTGCGAGCAGCAGCCACGGTCCGAGCAGTCCGAGAACGTACTGCATCTGCTGAAGCGCCGGCAGCCCGCTCAGCTTCTCGCGCAGCACGATGCTCCCGGCCGCAAGCACCATGTGGATCGCCAGCGCGCCGTAGAGCAGCACCGTCATCGGTCCGGAACGCCAGACCGCGATGAACCAGAGCCGGGAGGCCTCGAGTGCCTCCAGCGACCACAGTCCGACCATGTGGTTGGCGAGGTGGCTGGTCACGTAGACCATCAGCACCAGGCCGGTAGCCAGCCGCAGCCGCTGCACCAGCTGTCGGGGGCCCTTTCGCGTTGCTTCGGACGACATGTCCGCCATCAGCCGATCACCGAGCGGTTGCGCTTGAACTCGGTGTCGACCTGCGCGATAAAGCCGCGCCTCCTCCAGCCGGACCTTGCGACACCGTGACCCATGCGTTGCACATCGAAGGCCTGACCAAGTATTTCGGTTCCAGGATCGCCGTCGACACAGTGACCTTCACTGCCGACACCGGCGAGGTCCTCGGCTTTCTGGGACCCAACGGTGCCGGCAAGTCCACGACCATGAAGATGATCGTCGGGTTCCTGGCCCCGACCCGGGGCACCGCGCGGGTCCTTGGACGTGATGTCCTCCAGGATCCGCTGGGAGTCAAGGCGGCCGTCGGTTACCTGCCGGAGGGAGCGCCTGCCTATCCCGACATGACACCGAAGGCTTTCCTCGACTTCATCGCCGGGATTCGGGGATATGACGGGGCCGAGCGCCGCAAGCGGGTCGGACAGGTCATCGAGCTCACGCGGATCGAGGAGGTTGCCGGCCAGCCGGTGGAGACCCTGTCGAAGGGGTACAAGCGCCGGGTCGGACTGGCCCAGGCGCTGCTGCACGATCCACAGGTGCTCATCCTCGACGAACCGACGGACGGTCTCGACCCGAACCAGAAGCAGGTGGTGCGCGAACTGATCCGCACGATGGCGCGGGACAAGTGCATCGTGATCTCGACCCACGTGCTCGAGGAGGTGGACGCGGTGTGCACCCGCGCCATGATCATCGCACGCGGCCGCATCATGGCCGACGGCTCGCCCGACACGCTGAGATCGCAGTGGGAGTCCGACAATCTCGACGAGGTATTCCGGAGGGTCACCCGGAATGCGTAACACCTGGCTGATCTTCAGGCGGGAATTCAGCGCCTATTTCGCGACTCCGCTCGCCTCGATCTTCATCGTCATCTTCCTGTTGCTGGCCGGATTGCTCACGTTCTTCCTCGGCGGGTTCCTCGAACGCGCCCAGGCCGACCTCGTGCCGTTCTTCGAGTTCCATCCCTGGCTCTACCTGTTCCTGGTTCCCGCACTGTCCATGCGCCTGTGGGCCGAGGAGCGCCGGCTCGGCACCATCGAGCTGTTCCTGACCCTGCCAGTCTCGATGGTCGAGGCCGTGGCGGGCAAGTTCCTTGCCGCCTGGGCATTTGCCGGGACGGCCCTGGCGCTGACCTTCCCGTTCTGGCTGACCGTCAACTACCTCGGAAATCCCGACAACGGCGTCATCGTGGCGTCCTACGTCGCGAGCCTGCTCATGGCCGGCGCCTACCTCGCCATCGGATCGATGATCTCGGCCGCCACCAAGAACCAGGTGATCGCCTTCGTGCTGACCACCGCGGCCTGCTTCGTCCTCACTCTTGCCGGATCGACCTTCGTGCTCGACTTCCTGTCGGCCTGGGCGCCGACCACCGTGGTGGAGATCGTGGCCGGTCTCGGGTTCCTGCCGCATTTCCAGTCGATCCAGCGCGGCGTGATCGACCTGCGCGACATCGTGTTCTTCGTCTCGGTGATCATGATCGCGCTCACCGCCAATGCGGTGATCGTCGACTGGCGAAAGGCGATGTGAAATGGCAGCCCCGACATCGAGACCCCCCGGCGGCACCGGAACGGTCGTCCTCGTGCTGGGACTGCTGGCGGTCCTGTTCGTCGCGATCAACACCATCGCCTCGTCGCTCCTGACCTCGGCCCGTCTCGACCTGACCGAGGACCGGCTCTACACGCTGTCACCCTCGACGCGCGCCCTGCTGGCGAAGGTGGAGGAACCGGTCACCTTCAGGCTGTACCTCTCGGGCTCGCTGGCACAGGCGGCACCGCGGCTCGGGCTCTACGCAAGCCGGGTCCGCGACCTGCTGCGCGAGTACGAGACCGTGTCGGGAGGCCTGGTGCGCCTCGAGGTCCTGGATCCCGAGCCGTTTTCCGATATCGAGGATCGTGCCGTCGCGGCCGGGCTGCAGGCCGTGACCGCCACAGGCGGCAGCGAGAATCTCTACTTCGGGCTGGTGGGGACCAACACCACGGACGACATCGAGACGATCCCGTTCATGCGCGTGGATCTCGAGGATTTCCTCGAGTACGAGCTGTCGCGAATGCTGCACGCGCTCTCGACTGCCGATCCGACGGTGGTCGGGATCATCACGTCGCTGCCCACCGACGGGACCGTACGGATGAACCCGCAGGGGGTGCAGGAACAGGTGCCACCCTACGTGATCCGGACCCGGATCGGCGAATTGTTCGAGACCCGGTACCTGGGCCGGCAGGCCGACGAGGTGCCTGAGGACGTGAATGTCCTGATCGTCGCGCACCCGAAGGATGCCACGCCGCGGACCCGGTTCGCCATCGACCAGTACCTGCTTGCAGGCGGCAGGGCGGTGGTCCTGGTCGATCCGTTCTCGGAGACCCAGGGCATGGAGGGGCAGCTGCTCGGAACCGTGGTCGAGGGCAGCAGTCTGAAGGCGATGTTCGATGCCTGGGGCGTGGAATTTGGTGTCGGCACGGTCGTCGGCGACAAGCTGAGTGCCCGCAAGGTCATCTCCCAGGACAGCGCGAGCCTGGTCGAGTACGTGCCCTGGCTGGAACTGCGCGGGCCGAGCATCAACGCCTCCTCGCCGATCATGTCAGGCGTCGAGGTGGTGGCGATGGCAAGCGCCGGCCACTTCACCCTGCGCGATGACGCTGCGGTGACACTGACGCCGCTTCTGACCTCCTCGCCCGGATCGATGCTGATCGAAGCCGCCAAGGTCCAGGGTTTCCGCGATCCGGAGCGGTTGCTCGACGAGTACAGGGCCAGCCAGCGCTACGTCCTCGGCGCCCGGGTGACCGGCATGGTCGAAACGGCGTTTCCGGACGGGCCGCCACCGCCCCCGGACGGGGATGAGGCCCGGGGCACACCGCCTCCGCCCTGGACGCGGCCGGTGCTCGCGACCTCGGTGCGGCCGCTGGACGTGGTCCTGTTCGGGGATGCCGACCTGCTGTCGGACCGGTTCTGGATCAGGATGCAGGACTACGTCGGAGGGCAGATCCCGGTTCCGACCGCGAGCAACGGCACCCTCGTGCTCAACACGCTCGAGGCCCTGTCGGGATCGAGCACGCTGATGGAACTGCGCGGCCGCGGCAGCGTCAGCCGACCGTTCGAGGTCGTCGAGGAGATCCGGCGCGCGGCCGAGCGGAATTTTACCGACAAGGAACGCGAACTCCGCCAGACACTCGAGAAGACCGAGCAGGAACTCCACGCGCTCAGGGTCCGCAATCCCGAGGACGCGGCACGGGTGGTTCCGGAGCGCGACCGCAGGCAGATCGAACGGTTCCAGCGCGAAAGGCTGCAGCTGCGCTCCGAACTGCGCGAGATCCAGCGGTCGCTCAACCTGGACTTCGAGCGGTTGCAGACCAGGCTGTGGTTCCTCAACATCGCGCTGGCCCCGCTGGTCGTGACCCTGGCCGCCATCCTGCTTGCGGTCTGGCGTGCTTTCCGCCGGCGTGACCGTGTCCATGAGGCGGTTGCAGGATGAGTGAGCCGGCATGCTGACCAGACGTTTCATCCTCGTCCTTGCGCTGCTGAGCGTCGCGGCGTTCGCCGCCGCCGCCGGACTGACCTGGCAGCGATGGCACGAGACCATCCGCAGCGTCGATGCCGAGCCCGCCTTCCCCGGTATTGCCGAACGGCTTGAGGACGTGACAACCATCCGGGTCATGCGCGCCGCGGACAACCCCGACGGGAGTCTCACGATCACCCGTGCGGCGGACCACTGGACGGTGGCCGAGAAGGACGGCTACCGGACCCGGCCGGCAGCGGTCCGCGAACTCCTGCTCGGACTGGCCGATCTCGAACTGATCGACGCCAGGACCCGGACCCCTGCCCGCTATCACAGGTTGCACCTGTCCGACACCGACACCCCGGGCTCGCGTGCGACCCGCATTGTGCTCGAGGACGCGACGGGCGCGGTACTGATCGATGCGCTGTTCGGAAAGTCGGTTCCGAGCCTGTCCGGAGACACGCCGTCGATGTACGTACGCCGGTCGGGAGAGGCCCAGAGCTGGCTTGCAACCGGCGAGTTGCGGATCAGGGGCGGGCACCTCGACTGGGTCCCGATCGTGCTCGCACGCATCGAGAGGACCCGGATCGCACTCGCCCGCCTGTCACCACCCGGCGCCGACCCGCTCGAGCTGTCCTGGGACAACAGGACCCGGCAGTTCCGTATCCGCGACCTGTCCGACGACCGGGAGATCGCCTCGCGCTACGAACTGCTCCAGGTCGGCATGCTGGCCGAGACCCTGGTGCTGGATGACGTGCGTAGCGCGGACGGGCTCACGCCCGACCCCGAACTCGGCGGCGCGACCTGGCAGACCGTCGACGGCCTGGTGCTCACTCTTGCGCTGGCGCCGGGGTCCGGAAACGACCCGGCACCGTGGGCTCTGCTCGCCGTTGACACCGCCCCGGACGCCGAGCGGAAGGTGCTGGACGAAGCGGCCGGGATCCGGGCGCGCATCGACGGCTGGGCGTTCCGCCTGCCCGAACGCACCTTCGCACGGCTGCGGGCCACCCGCGACAGCCTGACCCGACCGAAAGGCTGACGCGGACGGGACCGGACCGGCGGCTCAGGCACCCCGGCTCCGGCAACCTCCGCCCCGACCTGTGCACCGTGAAATTCATCCGCGGGATCCCGGCAGGACGGACCGGCCTGGACGGGTGCCGGCAATCCCCCTTGTCTCGCGGCGCACCGCGAAGCCGGTGATCACCCGGCCCCCTCACGGCGCGGAACCAGACCACGGACGGCCTTGCCGTCGCACTGCCCGACAGGAGTCCGACCGGTCAGCAGTTCGCCGGACAGGCGGATGGCACGCTCACTGGCAACGGCCCTTCACGGTGGCCGCCATGGCGAGATGACGAGCCCGGGAATCCTCGAATGCCCGGTCCACGGCATGGATCGGACCGGACGGAATCCCGCTCTCGTTGAACAGCGTTGGCCCCGGTGTTCCCTGGTGAGGGGCTGCGCGGGCCCCGGCAACGGCACCATTGCCTGGTGTGAACACGATCTACAGTCGCGCCACTGGCGCGGAGCGCCGCTCCTGTCTTGCCCTTGCTTCCTGCCTCTTGAGGCCAGATCGGGCTGGATGTTGCGGACATCAAGCAAGAGTTCCCTGGCTCCCCGGTTTCCGGCCCATGGGTGGATCTCACGATCGCGGCGCAGCCGGCCCTGGAGAAGCGAACGAAGCGCGTTACGCCGGCCGTCGGATCCCCGGGCACAAGGACGGCAGCCTGCAGGGCGAAGGAAGGAAACAATCACGTCGTTGGCAGGTGGAAAAGTCGTGATGGCAGCGGGCCCCGCTGCATGAAGCAACGTTCCAGCCGTTTCGCAATTCTCATTGCACCTGGACTTCGTGGCAGGAGATCCGCACGCGTTCCGGCTTCCCCGGAAATACGAAACTCTTATCGGCCCAGTCGAAGGGTGCATCGACCCGGTGTACGGCACGGTGGTGATTCGAGCAGATGAGCACCATGTTGTGGAGTTCGTCCTGGCCGCCGCGGCTGAGCCAGTGGACATGATGTGCTTCACAGAGATCGCGTCGGTACAGGGACCTGGGATTCCATTTGCACAGCTGGCACATGCCTCCGTACAGTTCGCGCAGCTCCCTGACATGCTGTAGCTTGCGCCGCGGTGTCTGTTCGAACAGGTAGCGGCGACGCTCTTCCGCGATGCCGGGGGCCTCGGCTGCGATGAGGCCGCTCACGGAAGCCGGGTCTCCGAGAAGGATACGGGCCTCGAGCTCTTCCTCCGACAGCAGTCGGGCGCGTGGTTCTAGCCCGAAGTTCCCTCTGATTCCAGCGGCCGGATCGCTCTAAACATATGATTTTGGCCGCAAAATGGCATGATGTCATCACATGAATGTTCCCATGTAATAATGCATTTGTCTGTTGACAGCGCTTGCGTCATGGCCTATACATGTTGCCATGTACATAGACATCGTCCCCAACCGGAACTCCCCGCCGGCCGTCCTCCTGCGCGAGGGATGGCGCGAGAACGGAAAGATCAGGAAGCGGACCATCGCCAACCTCTCCTCCTGGCCCATGGAAAAGGTCCAGACCCTGC
>MPMT01000043.1 GCA_002238645.1 Alphaproteobacteria bacterium bin52
GATGAGCGTTGAGCGCGTTCGTATTGGCGTGGGGCATGACGAGCGCGGCCGCCTTGGCCTTGTTCGGGCAAATGGCGCCGAAGATAGAGGCCGAGGTCGTTCTCTGGTCCTTGGGCGCCGCCGGGCGAGTGCCGCGTTTCGCCCATCGCCGGGTGATCTTGTTCCGGGTATGTCCGATCATCTGTGTAAGCAGTGCCATGGGCGTTGCGCTTTCCGGCCTCAGCGCGCTGAGGCCGGAAAGCGATCTTCGAACAGGATTGCAAACTGCCCCATCGCGGGCGGTGAGCGGCGGCGCCAGCGCCGGGGGGAGATCGCCCGCCTCCGCGACCTTCAGGCCCACCGACCTGGCCCGGGTCTGACTCTGGGCCGCCTGGCCCAGCAGGGGCCACGCGACCTGGTGCAGGCGGCGCTCACGCGCCATCCGGAGCTCCTGTGCGTCGGCGCCGAGGGTTTCCCCGGGAGGACCAGGACGCGGGGGACAGTGTGCAGCCCGCCAGGGTCAGCAGGGTGGCGAGCAGCACAAGGTGCGGGGGACGGCGGGAGAGCGTTCGACCTGCAGGTTGAAGTCGACCGATGCCCGCCCGGTGGCCGTTCGCCAGATTTCAGCGAGGGCGCACGCCGTTCCGGCCTGCGCGGCCGCCCGGGGTTCTGCGGGCACACCTGTCGCGCTGAGCACGACGCGGGCGGCCGAGATCCCTGCTCCAGCCGCTTCCGGGACGGAGCTGTATCCATCGATCTCGACGCGCAGCTCCTGCCCGGCGACGGCACACGCAGCTGCTGCGAGCGGCGCCACGCCGCCCGGCACGGCCGGCAGGAGGTGACGGAGCGAGGCGAAATCGAGCTGGGGGTCAATCTTCCACGCTTAACAATACCCTGGCGCACAGCCTCGACCGCGACACGGTCCTGCTGCACCGGACGCGCCGAGACGGGTACAGGAGGAGTGATCCGGCGGGACGCGCGCCGGCCGCGTCCGTCAGGCGAGCTGGAGCCCGGCAATCACGCCGCCAACCGGCTCATGCTGACTGTCTGTCCTGCTTTCCCTGATCCGCAGCCTGATCTCCGTCACACAGCGGCCGCACTGGGGGGCGACCCCGATGCTGGTGTAGACCTGCGCCGGTGTGCTGGCACCGCCAGCGACGGCGCGGTCGACGCAACGGTCGGTGAAACCGTTGCACAGGCAAACGTACATCGTCGAACCTCGTCAGTGTTCGACCGGCATGGAATCACGATTGCGAATGAGTGTCAATATCAAACTTCGGCCGGGCAGTTCAGTAGTTGATGAGCACGCATCGGCCGAGCACCTTGCCCTCGCGCAGGTCCTGGAGCGCCACCGGGGCATCGCTCAGCTGGCGCCTGACGAGGGGGACCGGTGTGATCTGCCCTTCGCGCATCAACTGCAGCACCTCGACCAGGTCCTGGCGTGTCCCGACGTAGGAGCCGAGGATGTTGACCGATTTCAGCGGGAACATCGAGGTCGAGATCTCCACCGACCCGCCGAAGAGACCGACCACCACCAGGGTTCCTCCGCGGGCCAGGCCGTCAAAGCCGAACCGCACGCTGGCCGGTGCACCCACCAAGTCGATGGCCGCGGCGGGGCCGCCGCCGGTCAGTGACCTCAGCTCGCGCCGCGCCGCGGCGTTGGAATTGTCGATCACGTGATCGGCACCGGCCCGCAGCGCCGCCTCGCGCTTGGCCGGGTCGATATCGGCGACGACCAGGCGGGCGCCAACCACGGCGCGCGCCATGCCGATGGCCGCAAGCCCGACACCCCCGGCACCGATGATGAGCAGCGACTGCTCCTCGCGCAGACCGCGAACCTTGGTCAGTGCACTGTAGGCGGTGATCCCGGAACAGGCAGCGGTCGCGGCGACAGCCGGGTCGACACCGTCGAACGCGACCAGGTAGCGCGGGTGCGGGACGACGAGGTACTCGGCGTAGCCGCCCGCCTGCCGGGTGCCGATGATGGCCGGGGCCGCGCACAGCAGCTCCTCGTCCCTGGCGCAGTCATCGCAGGCCCCGCACCCGATCCACGGATAGACCACCCGCAGGTCACCGACCACCACTCCTTCGGCATCAGGACCGAGCGCCGCCACCTCTCCGAGCGGCTCGTGCCCCATGGTGAAGGGCAGCGCCATGCCGCTGTCCTCGAGACGAGCCCGCCGGCCACCGCCGAGGTCGAAGTAGCCGTCCCAGATGTGGATGTCGGAGTGGCACACGCCGCACGCCCGGACCCGAAGCAGCACCTCGGTCCCGCGCGGTTCCGGAACCGGTACCTCGCGCTCCTCGAGCGGTTCTCCCCACCGGGTGATCTGCCACGCCTTCACGATCGCCTCTCGCCTGCCGGCCCCGTCCGTTCCGCCCGCCGGCGCCGGCCCTTCCGCGCCTGCGGTGGTCCGCCGCCGAACGCCGTCGTCAGCGGACCGACCCGCGCAATGATGGTCTCGAGACACGGCACCGGTCCGGGCGGCGACTGCTCGAGTGCGCGGCGCATCGCCGAGAGGTGCTCCGGCGCGGTTCCGCAGCATCCGCCGATGATCCGGACCCCGAGATCGCGGGCCAGTACCGCGAACCCGGCCATCAGCTCGGGCGTTCCGCTGTACCGGATGGCGCCATCGACATACTGCGGAATGCCGCAGTTGGCCTTGGCGATCAGCACGTCTCCCGCATGCATCCGCTCTCGCAGGCACACAAGACTGGCGAGCAGGTCGGCAGCCCCGGTGCCGCAGTTCCCGCCGTAGGCGACGGGCCTCGGCACCTGCCCTTCCAGCCAGGCCGCAAACACGCCCGGTTCCACACCCATCATGGTGCGGCCGTTGGTATCGAACGACATCGTGCAACAGGCGGGAACCCCGGCCTCGCCGGCAGCTGCGATCGCGGCCTCCACCTCGTCCAGCGAGGACATGGTCTCGATCCAGACCACGTCGATTCCACCGTCCTTGAGGCCCTCGACCTGTTCGCGAAACGCGGCGCGGGCAGTCTCGCGGGTAAGCGGGCCCAGCGGCTCGAACAGTTCGCCGGTCGGGCCGATGGAACCGGCGCACACCACCGGGCGGCCGTGCCGGTCGACCATCTCGCGCAGCAGATGCGCGGCACGGGCGTTCACGTCGTGCACGGCCGAGGCAAGTCCGTGCAGTTTCAGCCGGTTCGCCGTTCCGCCGAAACTGTTGGTGAGCACCAGGTCCGCACCCGCGTCGAGGAAGGCGCGGTAGTGTTCCCGGATCCGCTCGGGGTGCTCCAGGTTCCACACCTCCGGCGCCTCGCCGTGCGGCAGACCCATCTCGAACAGGCGGGTTCCGGTTGCGCCGTCGGCCAGCACCCAGTTGCGGGTTCGCAGCAACTCCTGCAGCACGCTCGACATCGCTCGCCCTCGTACCACGCGCTCCCGGGGCCCGGTCGAGGGCCGGCCGGGTAGCCTTGCGAAGATGACGAAACCCTATGCCAAAGGCAAGCGGACCCGACACCCGGTCGGACAGCCCCGGCCCGCACGGGCGCCGACGCCACCTGCCCTCAGGGGCGGGGCGGGGCGCTAGGTCGGCCGGGGGCTGAACCGGCCGCCGGCCTCACGCAGGTGCAACATCCAGATGAGTCCGAAATTCACCAGATTGAACAGCATGCCAAGCACGAATGCCGGCGAATAGGATCCTGTGAGATCGAAGACCTGGCCCGCCATCCAGCCACCGAGCGCCATTCCGAGGGCGCCGAACAGGTATTGCGCCGCGATACGCCACCCCATCTGCCCGACCGGGAACCACAGCCGCAGGATCAGCGGGTAGCACGGCATGATCCCGGCAAACCCGAGACCGAACAGCAGGGCGGCAACATAGAGCGCAACCAGGCCCTCGACGACCGCAAAGACACCGAGCATGACCATCTGGCAGACCGAGGCGATGAGCAGGGTCGGGACCGCGCCGATCCGGTCGGCCAGGACTCCGAACCCGATCCTGCTGACGAAGCCGGCAACCATCAGGACCGAGAGCATTTCCGCCCCGCGTACCGGGGAGTACCCGAGGTCGCTGGCGTGACTGACCAGGTGGACGATCGGCATCGACATGGCGGTGCAGCACCCCACCACCGCGATCCACAGCATGACCTGGACCCGTGCGGGCGACCAGCCGAGCACGAGGCCGTCCGCGCTGGCGCCAAGCTCGATGCGACCTGGCGGCGGCGTCGGCGGCCGGTGGCGGATCAGCCAGGCCAGCGGCACCATGGTGGCCAGCGAGAACACCGCGTACCAGAAGTAGGTTTCGCGCCAGCCGACCATGGCGACCATGACGCCGATCAGCGATGGCCAGACCGCGCCGGACAGCCCCTGGCCCGACGCGATGATCGCGACCGCCAGTCCGCGCCGGCGGTCGAACCAGCGGGTCGCGTTGGCGATCAGGGGAGCGATCATGGCCGACTTGCCCAGCAGGCCGATCAACAGGCCGTTCGCCACCCACAGCCCCCACATGGTCTCGGACCAGCTGACCATGAAGGCGCCGGCGGCGATCATCACCGACCCGAACATCACCGGGAAGATGATCCCCTTCCGGTCCATCCACCAGCCCATCGCTATCCCGCCGACACCGGCCCCGATCATCATCAGCGAGTAGGCAAGCGACGGAACCCAGCGGTCCGTACCGAGATCGGCGGCGATCGGCTTGAGAACCACGAACAGGATGTTCGGCGCACCGAGACCGATGCTGTTGAGCAGCAGCGACGCGATGATCACCACCCACCCGTAGGGAACCTCGACACTGTGCTGTGGTCCGGTGTTCATCCCGACCTGCCGGCTGGTACTGGTCACATGGTCAGGTCGATGCGTCACGCACCTGCGCGGTGACACCCGCCTGGACCAGACGGGCGCGCAGCACACCGGCAACCCGCTCCGTCTCTCGAAGGGGCGGGTAGTCCCACACGCCAAGCCGACCGTCGAACCACCTGATATATCCCTCCGCAACCATCGTGTCGAGGAACCGTCGCCGGCGCCGCGGCGCCCGACCGAGCGGGATGACGTGGACCGGTTTGCCGGTGGCGCAGGCCTCGCAGACCATGTTGACGGAGTCCGAGGTCACGACCACACGGTCGGCCAGTCCGAGAAACCCGAGATAGGGGTTGGGGCCATCGCCGGATCCCGACCACAGGACGCAGCCGCCCTCGTCGGCCAGTTCCGCGAGGGCGGCGCGCAGATGTGACCCGGTCCGTCTCGACGTCGTCACCAGGAGACCGCATCCGTGATCCCGGGCAAGACCGCGCAAGGCCTCGGCCAGGGCCGCCGCCCCATCGGGGCCCACGCTGTGGTCGCGGGTATCTCCGCCGACGTTCACCGCGACCAGCGGTCGCGGAAGTCCGGCGGCGCGGTCCTCGACGCGACGTGCGGCGGCATCCAGCGTGCCGTCGTCGATGTCGTTGAGCGACCCCCTGGTGGTCACGACATTGGGCCCGGCCGCCGGGTCGTGGTCGGGAACCACCAGGATGTCGAACAGCCCGCGGGCACTGCGCGGATCCTGGATCTGGATCGCAAGGGTCCGCCCGCGGGACAGCCGTTTCAGCGCGATCACCGCGCCGGCGTTGCGCCGGCCGCAGCCAATTGCGACCTGCGGGTACGGCGCATGCATGGCATGCCCCGGTCCGGCCGGGGGCATGCCCGGAACCCGGCCCAGCCACGGCGCGAGCCTGAGCGGGGACAGGGGCGTGATCCTGCGGATGCGGGGCTCGAACCCGAGCCCGCGCGCCAGCGCCACCGACTGCACCTCCATGCCGGCCGTGCCGTCGCTCACGACCCAGCAGGCGGGAGCAGGCTCCCGGGGTGTCACGACACGCTGATGTCGAGCACTTCGAAGCTCTTCGCTCCGCGCGGGGTAATCACCTCGACACTGTCGCCGACCTGGCGGCCGATCAGGGCGCGGGCGATGGGAGATGATGTCGAAATCAGTCCGCGGGAAATGTCGGCCTCGTAGGGGCCGACGATGGTGTAGGCGGTCTCCTCGTCGGTCTCCTCGTCCGCCACGGTCACGGTGGTCCCGAATGTGACCGTCCCGCCGCCGACCTGCGAGACGTCGATGACCTCGGCGCGGCTGATCGCCGATTCGAGTTCGGCGACCCTGCCCTCGATGAAGCTCTGTCGCTCGCGGGCGGCGTGGTATTCGGCGTTTTCCGAAAGGTCGCCGTGCTCGCGCGCCTCGGCGATCGCGCGGATTATCTGCGGGCGATCGACGCTCTTCAGCTGCCGCAGTTCCTCCTGAAGACGTTCCAGGCCTTCACGTCTGATCGGAACCTTGTCCATACGGGTTTCCAGTCGCCTGAGGACACGCTCGCTTCCCGACCGGCGCGCCTGCGCCGGGTCGCGCACGGCAGATCAGAATGACCCGCCGAAATACGACTGCAGCGGCGCTGCCCTGAGCCGGCCACCACGAATGGCGCTGATTGCACGCACCGCTGCCCGAGCGCCCTCCACAGTCGTGTAATAAGGAATATTGTGGGTGAGCGCAGTCCGGCGCAAGCTGAAACTATCCGCAATCGCCTGCAGTCCCTGGGTCGTGTTGATCACGAGATCGACATTACCCGACAACATGGCATCGACAATGTGCGGACGACCTTCGAGAACCTTGCGAACCAGGGTGACATCGAGACCGGCCGCCGCCAGCGCCTGTGCTGTCCCCCTGGTGGCAAGCAGGTCGAACCCCATTCCGGCCAGCTGGCTGGAGATGTCGACCAGGTGTGCCTTGTCGTCATCCTTGACCGAAACGAACACCGTCCCGCCCTGGGGCAGGTTGGTCCCGGACGCGATCTGGCTCTTGGCAAAGGCGGCCGGGAAGGTCTCGTCCACCCCCATCACCTCGCCGGTGGACTTCATCTCCGGCCCGAGGATGAGGTCCACGCCGGGGAAACGCGCAAACGGGAACACCGCCTCCTTGACGGCGACGTGCCGCAGTTCGTTCGAAGGCAGGTCGAGGTCGGCAAGCGCCTCGCCTGCCATGACCCGGGCCGCGATCTTGGCAATCGGCACCCCGGTCGCCTTGGCTACGAACGGGACCGTCCGACTGGCCCTCGGGTTGACTTCCAGCACGTAGACGGTGCCGTCCTTGACCGCAAACTGCACGTTCATCAGCCCGCGCACCCCGAGCCCGTGGGCCAGCAGGTCGGTCTGGCGGCGGATTTCCGCGATGACGTCGGGTGCGAGCGACTGCGGCGGCAGCGAGCACGCGCTGTCGCCGGAGTGAATTCCCGCCTCCTCGATATGTTCCATGATGCCGGCGATGTGCACGGTCGATCCGTCGGACACGCAGTCGACATCGACCTCGGTGGCATTAGACAGGAACCCGTCGATCAGTACCGGGTTGTCGCCAGACGCCACCACCGCCTGTTCCATGTAGCGGTGCAGCGATGCCAGATCATGGGCCACCTCCATGGCGCGGCCGCCGAGGACATAGGAGGGGCGAATGACCACCGGATAGCCGATCCGCGCCGCCTCGGCTTCGGCCTCGGGAGTGGAGGTCACGATTCCATTTTCGGGCTGGCGCAGTCCGAGCCGGCGCAGCAGGGTGCTGAAACGCTCGCGGTCCTCGGCGAGATCGATGGCGTCGGGAGAGGTTCCCAGGATCGGGATCCCGGCAGACTGCAGCGCGTGCGCCAGCTTGAGCGGCGTCTGCCCTCCGAACTGCACGATCACCCCGGCGACGGTCCCCCTGCGCTGTTCGGCACGCACGAGCTCGATCACGTCCTCGCCGGTCAGGGGCTCGAAGTAGAGGCGATCTGAGGTGTCGTAGTCGGTCGAGACCGTCTCCGGATTGCAGTTGACCATGATGGTCTCGTATCCGGCCTCGGTGAGCGCGTATGCGGCATGGACACAGCAGTAGTCGAATTCGATCCCCTGCCCGATCCGGTTCGGGCCACCGCCGAGAATCACGACCTTGGTCCGGTCGGTCGGATCGGACTCGCATTCCGCCGGCGAGACGCCGTCGCCCTCGTAGCACGAGTACATGTAGGGGGTCTTCGCCGGGAATTCCGCCGCACAGGTATCGACCCGCTTGAAGACGGGTCGTACCCCGAAGGCCCGCCGCCGCTCGGACACCGCGGCTTCCGTGACCCCGGCAAGCCGTGCCAGCCGGGCGTCCGAGAACCCGAGCTGCTTCAGGCCCAGCATCGCCTGCGCCCGGTCCGGCAATCCGGCGGACACGACCCGGTTCTCGGCATCGACGATGTCCATGACATGGCGCAGGAACCAGCGGTCGATCGATGACGCGCGGTGCACGTCCTCGAGTCCGATGCCACAGCGAAACGCCTGGGCGATGCGCAGCAGGCGGTCCGGGACCGGTTCCGACAGCGACGCGATCACGGTCTCCCGGTCGATCACGGCGCCGTCCGGACCGACGCCGGGCAACGGGACGTCGTCGAGCCCGGCGAGCCCGGTCTCCATCGAACGCATGACCTTCTGCAGGGATTCGGCAAAGGTCCTGCCGATCGCCATCGCCTCGCCCACCGACTTCATCGAGGTCGTGAGCGTAGCCGCGGTGCCAGGGAACTTCTCGAAGGTAAATCTGGGCGCCTTGGTCACCACGTAGTCGATGGTCGGCTCGAAACTCGCGGGCGTGACCCCGGTTATGTCGTTGTCGAGTTCGTCAAGCGTGTAGCCGACTGCCAGTTTCGCCGCGATCTTCGCAATCGGGAAGCCGGTAGCCTTGGAGGCCAACGCCGAGGAGCGCGACACCCGCGGGTTCATCTCGATCACCACGAGGCGACCGGTCTGCGGGTCGATCGCGAACTGCACGTTCGATCCGCCGGTATCGACCCCGACCTCGCGAAGCACCGCGATCGAGGCGTCGCGCATGCGCTGGTATTCCTTGTCGGTCAGCGTCAGCGCCGGCGCGACCGTGATCGAGTCTCCCGTGTGAATGCCCATCGGGTCGACGTTCTCGATCGAGCAGATGATGATGCAGTTGTCCGCGCAATCGCGGACAACCTCCATTTCGAATTCCTTCCAGCCGAGCACGGACTCCTCGATCAGGACCGTGCCGACCGGCGAGATGCGCAGGCCCGAGCGCACGATCTCCTCGAATTCGGGAGCGTTGTACGCGATACCGCCGCCGGTGCCGCCCAGGGTAAACGACGGGCGGATGATCGCCGGCAGCCCGACCGACTCCAGCGCGTCCCTGGCCTCCTCCTCGCTCGAGACCAGGTGCGAGCGTGGCGACTCGAGGCCAATGCGTTCCATGGCGCTGCGAAACTGCAGGCGGTCCTCCGCCTTCTCGATCGCGGCCAGGTCGGCGCCGATCAGTTCCACCCCGAACCGTTCGAGGACTCCGTCGCGCGCCAGCGCAAGCGCGGTGTTGAGCGCTGTCTGGCCCCCCATGGTCGGCAGCAGCGCGTCGGGGCGTTCGTTCGCGATGACCTGGCGGACCATTTCGGGAGTGATCGGCTCGACGTAGGTCGCATCCGCCATGTCGGGATCGGTCATGATCGTCGCCGGGTTGGAGTTGACCAGGATCACCCGGTATCCCTCCTCCCGGAGCGCCTTGCAGGCCTGGGTGCCGGAATAGTCGAACTCGCACGCCTGCCCAATGACGATCGGACCCGCGCCGATGATCATGATCGTGGAGATGTCCTGGCGCCTCGGCATGGTCGTCTCAGTCTCCCCCGCGCATCAGCCGGGCAAAGGCATCGAACAGGTAGCCGCTGTCGTGCGGTCCCGGCGACGACTCGGGATGGTACTGCACCGCGAAGACCGGACGGTCACGCATCCGGAATCCCTCGATCGTCCCGTCGAACAGCGAGCGGTGGGTGACCTCCACGGTCGCGGGAAGCGTGTCTTCGCTCACCACGAAACCGTGATTCTGGCTGGTGATCTCGACCGCGCCGGTCTCGAGCCGCCTGACCGGGTGATTGCCGCCCCGATGGCCCATGCGCATCTTCTCGGTACGCGCGCCGAGCGCGAGCGCAAGCAGCTGGTGCCCGAGGCAGATGCCGAACACCGGGATGCCGGTTTCGAGCAGGCGGCGGATTTCCGGTACCGCATAGCGCCCGGTCGCGGCCGGATCGCCCGGTCCGTTGGCGAGGAAGACCCCGTCCGGGCGGTGAGCCATGATGTCCTCGCAGGAACTCCCGGCAGGGACCACCGTAACCCGGCAGCCTCGGTGCGCGAGGTTGCGCAGGATCGCCTGCTTGGCGCCGAAGTCCACCGCCACCACCTGAAACTCCGGGTCGGGTGCCGGGAGGTACCGGTCGGATCCGGGCGATGCGTCCCACGGGCCGCACGACCAGCTGTAGCTCTGGGTGCACGATACGTGCGAGGCGAGATCCATCCCTTCCAGGCCCGGCCAGTCCGCCGCCATCCGGCGCAGGGCCTCCAGGTCGAACACGCCGTCAGGTGCATGGCAAAGCGCGCCGGACGGCGCGCCCCGGTCGCGGATCCTGCGGGTCAGGCGGCGCGTGTCGACCCCGCTGATGCCGGGCAGGCCCACCGACCCCAGCCAGTGGTTGAATTCCCACTCTGAGCGGTAGTTGGACCGTTCGGTCAGTTCGGCGCGAAGCACCACTCCGAGGCAGTGCGGGGTTGCGGTCTCGACGTCGAGCCGGTTGGCGCCGACGTTGCCGATGTGCGGAAAGGTGAAGGTGATGATCTGGCCGGCGTAGGACGGGTCGGTTACGATTTCCTGATAGCCCGTCATCGAGGTGTTGAAGCAGACCTCCCCCACCGTGCTGCGCACAGCCCCGAAGCCGCGCCCCCACAACACGGTACCATCCGCGAGAACGAGCACCGCGGTCGCCCCTTCGGGCGTGTGCAACCGGTCGCCAGCGGTCGCTGGCGGAACTGCATCCGCCATGGAACGGGTGTCTCCGGGGGGTGATGTCGCCCGCGTTGATTAGGGCAACCGGCCGGTCCGGTCAACCGGATAGGGCGCCGAGACGGAGCCGCCCGGTGAACGGGTCTCGCGCCTGCGCCGAGGCCGCAGTTCACGTATCCGGGCGGAAAATCCGTGCGGAACCGGCCTTTTCAGTCATCTTTCCGCGACGGAGTGCGAATCCGGGTTGCGCGCAGGACCGGCCGCGGACTAGAAAACTATATCGAGTTTCACAAGCCATCGTGCGGTATCCGGAACGCTGGCCACACAGGCCGGTCCGGGCCATGCATGGTGTGGTTGGGGAGTTCGTCGCCTTGCTCCGCACCGACCTGTCGGACGCCCTGAAGCAGTCCATCCGCAAGCGGGATTCCTGCGCGGTTCGCGTCATCCGCCTCATCCTCGCCGCGATACGCGATCGCGAGATTTTGGCGCGGTCGAACGGTACCGAGGAACCGATTACCGACGAGGAGATCCTGTCGCTGCTGCAGACCATGGTCCACCAGCGCCAGGAGGCCATTCCGGTCAACGAGGCGAAGGGACGCAGCGACCTTGCGAAGCTTGAGCGCGACGAGGTCTCGGTCATCCGCAGCTTCCTCCCCGCCCCGATGGACACGGGCGAGATCGACAGCGCGATCAGCGAGGCGATCAGGGAATGCGGCGCACGCGGCATGAAGGACATGCGCCGCATCATGGCCCTGCTGAAGCAGCGCTACCCCGGCCGGATGGACTTTGCCAAGGCCGGGACCCGCGTCAGGCGGACCCTGATCGGCTGACGGAGCGGCACTCAGGCGTCGTCGCCTGCAACCGGACGCGGACGTTCGAGCAGCAGCCAGACCAGGATTCCGAACACCAGGCCCCAGAAGGGCGCACCGATGTTGAGCAGGACCACGTCGCTGATGGTCACGATGAACGCGGTGACCGGTCCCAGCAGCGCCCTGCCCGAAAACGCACCGGAAAACGCGCCCGAAAGTACCGGAAGCATCGCCAGCCCGCCGAGTACGCCGATGAATGCCTGGGGCAACCCGGACGCCACTGCCGTGGTCAGTGGCGCGAACAGTCCGAACAGGCCGATCAGCACACCGAACACGATGCCGCCGGCCCAGCGATGCCCGGCAGGGTGGGTGGTCACGAGGATGCCGTTGACCGGGCCGGTCACGCAGGTGGGAACCGAACCGAAGGCCCCCATTGCCAGGGTGCCGTATCCGCACGCGGCGGTCAGCGCGTTGACCGGCGGCGCGTGCCCCGCCCTGGTGAGGATCACGAAACCCTGCAGGTTCTGGATCGCGATCACCGAGACCAGCAGCGGGGGAACCAGTTCGGCCATCGCGGCCAGGGTGAACTCCGGCCGGTGCACCGACGGCATCGAGATCCAGTCCGACCGCAGCTCGATATCTGCCATTCCCCCGGTCACGGCGACGGCCGCCGCACCAACCAGGAGCGCCGCCAACACGGGGGGGATGCGCTGGGTCAGCGCCGGAACGGCCGAGACCACAAGAAAGGCACCGATAGTGGCGCCTGCAACCACCGGAACATCGATGAAGCCGCTGACCAGGGTCAGGCAGAACGGCAGGAACACGCCGGCCACCATGCCCATCACCACCGGTAACGGCACCAGTGCGGTCAGGCGCCCGATCAGGCCGGACAGGCCGAGGAACACCATGACCAGGCCGCAGACCAGGTAGGCGCCGACCGCCTCGGCAAACGAGAGGTGATCCAGTGCCGCAAGCAGCATCGCCGTTCCGGGTATCGACCAGGCCAGTCCGATCGGCTGACGGTACAGGGCGCTTGCAAGAATGCTGAGCACGCCGCCGAAACCGTAGCCCGCAGCGATCCAGCCGACGGTTTCGTCGGCGGACAGCCCGCTCTCGCGTGCGACGGTCAGCAGCAGGGCAAGCGGTCCGGTCGTCGCGAACAGGGCGGCCACCGCTCCGGCGGTCACCGTTCGCCGGTCGAGTGCCTCGCGCAAGTCCGGCAGCAGACCGGATCGGGAAGGTGGGGTTTCGAGGACCACTGGGCATGCCCGACTGGAGAAAGGGAGGTGGGCGGACGATCAGCTCCGGTTGGTCACCCGAACCAGGCCGCGGGCCGGGTCCACGACCAGATGGTCGCCGTCACGGACCAGTTCGGTGATGTCGCCCCCGGCAAACCGGTCGCAGAGCGCGAGGTCGGCCAGCGCCGCGCCCTGGGCCATGATCGCGTTGGCAGTGTTGAACAGGAAGGCCCGCGGACACACCCCGCTCCGCTTCATCGCGTACAGCATCCACGCGGTGGCCACACCACCCTTGACCGTGTTCATGACCAGGATCTTGTCACGGTACGATCGTCCGGCGAGGACGTGCCCGGGACGCGAGAAGATCCCCCTTCGGCGATCCAGGTCGTAGCGGGCGGAGAAGTTGTCGCGCGCGACCAGCGCGTAACCCTCCGCCTTCGGACCGATACCGGTGTGGCAGGCGAGCGTGATCATCAGCGGATCTCCCCGGCAACGGCGGACGCCACGCATTGCTCCATGCTGGCCAGTGCCGGCTCATACCCGTATCCGCCCAGGATATTGACGATCTTCGCCGAGTTGCTGAGCAGGCGCTTCCAGCCGTTGGCCTCGCCGATCTCGCGGGCGAACTGGTTGTAGAAGCAGGTCCCCTGCAGGACCATTCCGCCGGATGCCTCGATCGTGTTCACGAACCCGTGACGCACGGCGTCCGGGTAGACCTGCGGCGAGGTGCACACGATGAGCGACACCGCCATCGTCCTGCCCCGGCACAGCGCTGCAACCTGCTGCATCTCGACGATGGAGAGCTGGGGTGCGGCAAACACCACCACGTCGACCTTCTCGCCGGTTGCCCCGAACCGCGAGCGCAGGGCGTTCATCATCCCGGCGCTCACAGTCTCCGGCTCGAGCCGGTCGCCGCCGACATCCGACAGTCGCCGCGCCTCCGGCGTGATCCCGACCAGATGGAACAACGGCGTGGACCCGTAGCTCGCCATCGCCGCGCCCAGGTGCTTCAGCTGGTCGGAGTTCGGGACCATTTCCAGTCCCTCGATCACCGGAACCTGCCAGTACGACCCGGCCCTTTCGCCCACGACAGCGCCGAGCACGCCCCAGTCGGTCAGTTCGCGCGGCTGCTCGGCCACGACGAACCGCCGCGTCGCCCTGCGGTTCTCGTCAAGGTGCAGTCCGTACCTGGGGGTCCGGCCGGTCAGGCTGGCGGCAAGCGCCGACGGACCACCCTCGAAGTTCGACCGCGCACCGCAGACCGAGTTGCTGTAGATCACGACACCGGTGTCACCATAGGCAACATGCTCGCCCATGACCGGCGGCATGATGGTCTGGTAGTTGACGCAGGTGTTGGTCATCAGGATGCCCATCCCGGTGCAGGCGGCGATGATGCGCCGCTCGAGTCCGGCCATCTCCTCGGTCTGTCCGAGCGGGTGGTAGGAGGCGAGATCGACACCGCGCGGATCGGTGATCGTGGGGACCCTGACCCGCGCGCCGTACCGGGCCAGGTCCTCCATGAACTGCGCACCGGCCTCGCCGACCGCCTCGGGATCGGCCATCATGTGCGCTTGGCTCACCGCAACCAGGTCGGGGGCATCGAACATCCGTCCCACCTGGAGCTGGTGATTGATCGCCCAGGACAACGGCCACCCCATCTCGCCGGCCTGCATGGCCAGTTCTTCCCCGGTCAGGGCGATTTCCGCCATGTCCCTCCCCCGCGGCGCCCGCGCCGGCGGACACGATAGGCCCGCCCGTCGGCGACAGGCAACCGGCCCGCGGTGGACTGGCAGCGGGCTGGAGGGCGTGCTAGCCTGAACGGACCGGGCGGGTGTAATTCAACGGTAGAATGCCAGCTTCCCAAGCTGGATATGGGGGTTCGATTCCCCTCACCCGCTCCACGAATTGCGGCGGCCGCCACAGGAACCGACCGGGTTCGATGCTCCGGGTGTTGCAAAATGCGGCGCTTCGGAGTAGGTCACGCACTCTGACCTACACGCCATACTCGTTACTTCCCGTACCGTCGACGGTTCCCGGGCGGGCATTCATGCCATCGCGGTTCGCGGTCGATTCCTGCGGATCGCGGACGATCCACCCGGTGCATCGCCATTCAACCAACTGGAGATCAATATGAGTGACACGCCGCTCGCTGGAAAAGTCATTGCCCTGATGGTCGCCAACGGATTCGACGAGATCGATTTCACCGGCGCCCAGAAGCGCCTGATCAAGCTCGGGGCAACCATCAGGGTCGTTTCCCGTGCCAACGGCCTGGTTCACGGCTGGTACGACGACAGCTGGGGCCACTTCTTCCCGGTGGATGTCGACCTCGTCGACACTCTCGCGATCGATTACGACGGCCTGATGATACCCGGCGGGCAGCGCAGCGTGGAGAAAATGGCGGAAGATCCGCATTCCCTCAGGGTCCTGAAGGCATTCATGCGTGCCAGCATGCCGGTTGCGCTGATCGGAGATGCTGTCGGTCTCCTTGTCCTGGCCGAGAGTGCGGCCGGTCGCACGGTGACCGGTACCGCGTCCCTGGAGGAAATCATGACTACGTCGGAAGCGACGTGGCAGCAGGAACCGGTCGTGACCGACACGGCCCTGGTGACCGGTGCGGGCTCGGAGAGTGCGGGTGCGGCGATTGACGCCTTTGCAGGACTCGTGGCCGCCTACCGGCGGGAAGACGACCACCTCGCTGCCTGAAGGGTCGATTTTCCTCTTGCTCTCAAGGCGTTGACACGCCATGTGTGGGCGTCCGTACCGGTTCTGGGACACGGAGCTCATGGAGCAGGATTTTCCGATTATTTCACCGTGTGTCGGCGTCTGCCAGATCAATGCCCAGACCGGGTACTGTCTCGGGTGCTGGCGCACGCTGAAGGAAGTGGCCCGCTGGTCCCGGTTCTCGGACCAGGAAAAGCGCGACGTGCTTGACGAGCTGCACAAGCGGCGCGGCGATGCGGCGCCGCGTGCGCGGCGCGTCACCCGCCGCCGGGCCCGGCGGACGGCATCGGCCAAATGACCCGTCGCAACGCCTTGACCGCCTGCTCCGAGGTGCCAGGAGCCGGCCCATGAACCGGCCGGTTGTTGTTCCCCGGCCCGAAGCCGTGGACAACGGCCACCCCGACCACTTCACACGCCGTGACGGCATGACATTTGCAGGTACTCACCTGATCATCGATCTGTGGGGTGCGTCGAATCTCGACGACGTGGAACATGTCCGGCACACGTTGATCCGGGCCGTGGATGCGTCCGGCGCGACCATACTGCATCTGCATCTGCACCGATTTTCGCCCGAAGGCGGCGTGTCGGGGATCGCCGTCCTGGCCGAGTCGCACATCAGCATCCACACCTGGCCGGAACGACGCTATGCCGCGCTCGATGTGTTCATGTGCGGCGACACCGACCCGCACCGGGCAATCCCGGTGCTCACGGCAGCCTTCAGTCCCGAATCCGTCCAGGTCGGGGACCATCGCCGCGGGATCGTCACGTGACCGAGTGGTTCGAGGAGGCACTGCACCCGGGACTGACCCAGGGGCTGTCCATGGACCGGGTCCTGTTCCGCTCCTCAACCGGTCAGCAGGAGCTGCTGATCTTCGAGAACAGGCTGTTCGGACGGGTCCTCGCGCTCGATGGCATCGTCCAGACCACCGAGGGCGACGAGTTCATCTACCACGAGATGCTGACCCACGTGCCGATTCTCGGCCACGGCAACGCCTCGCGCGTGCTCGTCATCGGTGGTGGCGACGGTGGAACGGCACGCGAGGTGCTCCGGCACCGCAGCGTCGAGGCACTGACCATGGTCGAGATCGATCGGGAGGTCGTCGACCTGTGCGCCACCTGGATGCCGTCCCTCGCTGATGGCGCCCTGTCGGACCCGCGCCTTGAGCTGGTCATCGCCGACGGCGCGCGTTTCGTGGCCGAAACTTCCCGGAGCTGGGACGTCATCATCATCGATTCCACCGACCCGGTCGGCCCCGGGGAGGTCCTGTTCTCCGAGGCGTTTTACCGCGCCTGCCGGGACCGGCTGGCGCCGGGCGGGGTGCTGGTGACCCAGAACGGGGTTCCGCACGTGCAGGCCGAGGAGCTGACCGGCAGTTACCGGCGGCTCGGTCCCTCGTTCGCCGACGTCTGGTTCTACCTCGCCCCGGTGCCCACCTACCAGGGCGGACACATGGCCTTCGGCTGGGCCAGTGACACCGTGGCGCTGCGCCGGACCGGCGTGGCCGAACTGACCCGGCGGTTCGAACACGCGGGGTTCGGGACCCGCTACTACACCCCGGAAGTCCACGCGGCGGCCTTCGCGCTGCCCGCCAGCGTCCTCGCCCTGATGGCGTGATCCCGGCCGGCAGCTCGGACGCCGCGTGTGATGCCGCCGTCAACACGCAGGTTCTGGTCAGTCATGTAACCGGATCGAGGGCCGCCTCCAGATCGACGAAGACGGCCGCGAACTCTCCCGTTTCGGCCAGACGGTGCCGCAGCTTCCACACCACGCTCGTCTTGCCCACCCGACGCTGCACGGCCAGCAGTGTGTGAGTTCCTTCCCGCACCCGCTCTTCCAGCGCTTCCAGCTCCGTCTCGCGGTCGAAGAAGTTCTCTCCGTCGACCCAGCTACTGCCCCCCTTCGCATCACGCCACTTTCCAGCGAACCGTCTATGGACGCCCCGTCAGATGCAAGCACAGTTTCAGTCGGGCTCAGTGTGTGCGGTCAGGTGCTGTCGTCTATCCGGCCTTCGTCAACATGCTCGACGCCCAGGTCCGCCGCCTCGACCGCGCCGTCGACCGGCTCAGCCCGGAGCTGCGCGACCTCCAGCGCGCGCAGGACGGCACCGAGATCAAGTCGCGCGAGCTGGAGCCGGTCACCGACCGTGCGCGGAACCTCGGCGACCGCCGCGACGCCTTCGAGAAGATGTGCGACGCCGTGGCCGAGCAGTACCGCAGCGAGACCTGGCGGCCCCGGCACGGCAGCCAGGTCTCGCAGACCGGCAAGCTGACCTCGGCGGCCATCGACGCCCGCGACTTCATCCGTGCGAGGAAGGACCGTGAGACGACGGCCCACCTGCCCGAGGGAACCCTGGTCGCCATCGACGGCGGCAAGGACGTCGCCGACCCGGCGGCGGTGATCGCGCGCCTCGACACGGCGAAGGCAAAGTGCGCCGACATCGTCCTCGCGCACGGCGGCGGCCCCGGCGTCCAGAGGATCGCGGCGCGCGCTGGGCCGAGCGCAACGGCGTCCACCAGGTCGTCTGCAAGCCCGACTGGAACGCGCACGGTCGCGCTGCCCCGTTCCGCCGCAACGAGGAGCTGCTGAACCTCCTGCCCAGGGGCGTCATCGCCTTCCCGGCTCCGGCATCACCGACAACCTCGTTGACCGCGCCCGGGAACTCGGCATCCCGGTCCACCGCTGCAACGCGTAGGCCGCAGCGCATCGCGGGCCGCGTCGTCATCCCCGGCAACGGGCGGTGGCGGCGCGGCCCGTTTTCGCGTGCGCACGTCGGTGGCGCGGCAACGCCCATCCTCGCGCTCGCAAGCTCGCGCATCGCCCGGCGCGCGACCTCCGGCACTCGTGCCGATCTTCGTGTCGGCGCTCCCGCCGAGCCCGCCGTCGCTGCGCTCGACACTCCGTCGCATCGTAGTGTCCGCACCAGCCGCCACTCAATCGCCGTGGCGGCTCCGATCCGCCGCTCTCGCCGGCGACGATTCCCCCACAAAAATCGCTGCACGATTTGGTGCCTTCCACGCCCGGAGGGCGCTGTCTCGTCACACACCGGAACGCAGCAGGCTGCAAGGGTGCGGCATGCGCAGACTGGCGTACTCTGGCGCCGCCTGGCGTACTCATGGGAGGCCAAAACCCTCCAGGCGCAACGCGGAACGAGCGTATGCTTTCGCGACGACACGGATTGTCGTAGCCGGTGCAGCTCAGGCGTCGCTTGCCCGTCGAAAGCACCGATCGGTGCCCCCGGTTGCCAGGCGTATGACGACGTAATACGCCCGGTAGGCGGATTGTCGTCGCCCTAACACGCTTCGAACACACCCTGTCGGGGCTCGTATCCGTGTGGCGGACGCGGGCCGACAGGCGCCCGGCGGTAGTCCCGGCGCGGAAGTTGCCGGAGCTTCCGACAGCCCCGCAGGCGCCTGGACCCCGACCGGGACCGGACCGCCGGCGTACCGTTTCCGGGCGAGGAATTGGCCGGAGGCGACCCCTGGATGGACCTGGAGCGCGCAGAATAATGCCCCGAAGCGACCGGAAGAGGTCCGGAACCGGAAGCAAACCGAACCGGAAGCGGTGCGATGCGCGCAAGCCGCGCTCCATCCGCTTCGCCGATTCCGAGTGGAAACTCGTCGAACGGGCCGCCGCACGGCACGGCATTCCGGCCGGCGAGGTGGTCCGTGCGGGCGCGCTCGCCCTCGCCGAGGACCGCCTCGGCGAGCCGCCGCCGGCGACCCTGTCGAAGGGACACGCCGCGCTCGTCGAGGCGACCTACCGCCTGGTCTACGTGATGGCCACGCTCAGACGGGAGGATCTGCTCGACGCCGGGCGCGAAAACGAGCTTTGCGACCTCATCGCCGAGGCCCGCAGGACGATGACCGAGACGATGGAAGAGAGCGCGTCATGAAGGAATTCGGCGCCCGCAACGTGTGCGCACCGCGACTCTCATGCCTTCCGGTCCACAGGTGTTGCGCCCGCCGGGGCCGCCCGGTTCGACATTCAGATCGCGACCTCGATGCACTCGCCCGGCCCGATCCGCTCGATCGCGTCCGCGAACCGCTCGACGCGCGCCTCGATCCGCGGCCAGGACGTGGACATCAGGACCAGCACCCGACAGCCGCCGCGCGGCGAGATTCTGTTGGTGGCGCAGGCTCTGGTCCGTCGTCACCAGAACATCGAAGCCCTCCGCCTCGGCGCGATCGAGCAGCGCGCTGTTGCGCAGGTCCGACCATCCGCGCTCGTAAGCGGTCTCCACGCAATGGTCCGGCAGGCGCCTGCGCAGCGGAACCGGCGTGCCCTGATTGAACAGCACCCTCATGAAGCCGCGGTGTCTCTCAGGCTCCGCGTCTCATGATCCAGCACGCTCTCGACCTGCCAGCGCTCGACCCCGGGAAACCAGTCGAGGAACTGCTCGGCTGTCGCGCCGTCCCGGAGGTTCTCGAACAGCGAAGCGACCGGCACCCGGGTCCCGCGAAACAACCACGCCCCGCTCACCTTGTCGGGGTCCCGTTCGACGGCGGGACATTGGTTCCACACGGCCATCGGTCTTTCCTCGGCATTCTTTCGGCGCCTTCGCGCGGCGGGACCGCCCCGGCCGCCGCATCCGCGGACGGGCCGCGGACCGCGAGACCGACTGTATTGCGGATCGCGCCGCGCGTTGGACCCTGCGGTGATACACCCGGACGCTCGAATTGTGAACCGGACGCGGTGCGCCGAATTGCAAAGGTGAGGCACACTTCCGCCCCGGCGGGGCCGTGTGATCGCCTCAATCGAAGCGCGACGGTTCGAGCATCCGTCCGCGCGGCGGCAACTCCAACTCGACACCGCTGAAACGCCCGAACTGTTCGTGGATTGCCGTCCCCAGGCCCCAGTGCGGCATGTCCTCGCGTCCGACGACCTCGCGCAGGATCACCCTCACTTCCTCTTCCATGGAACGGCCATTGACCACCGCGCGTATGCGAATCCCGGTCTTCACATCTTCGTCGAGATTGCGAATGGTGATGCTCGCCATGGCCATGCCCTCCCGTCCGTGGAATGAGCGCAAACCCACGCAGTGCTTGCAATGCAATCAAGGCGCTGATCGCAAGCCACGACCGCTTCGTCCGGTGCATCGGCGCGTGCCATCTACTCCTTCATTGCCCGCCGCAGATGCAGACGCACGCGGTGCGGCTCTCGTGCCCGCTGAGCCGCGGGAACATGCGCGGCGACCGTTCTGCGGTTCGGGAGACGGGAAACGATCGAGGCTGGCGGCGGGATGTTGGTACTGTCGTATGTGATTCCCTTCTGTTACCTCTACGGTCGGGAAGACAACGCGAAACGCGCACCGAGATTGCGGCCCGGTCGTCTCGCTCAATCGCCGCGACGCCTCCAGACACTTGCGGCGTCGGCTGTCCCGGCTGATGACAGTGTGCAGGACACCATTGCCCATCGGACTCCATTCGGAGTTTTCTTGATGCACCAGGCGCAGCCGTTCCCCTCGGGCCACAGCGGGACCGGACAGATGACCCCTACCCCGATGCATGCCGGCATCCATGCGGAACTCACTCCCGATCGCCCGGCATTGATCATGGGGGGGTCGGGCGCCTCGCTGGACTTTGCCGGTCTCGAGGCGCGGTCCAACCGTTTCGCACACCTTGTCCGGTCGCTCGGGATCACGCCCGGCGACCGGGTGGCACTGCTGCTCGGGAACTGCCTCGACTACCTCGTGCTTGCCTGGGGTGCCCAGCGGGCCGGCCTGCGGGTCGTCCCGATCGCCACCCATCTCGCCCCGGAAGAGGTCGACTACATCCTGCGGGACTCCGGATCGAAAATGCTGGTGACCTCACCCGGCCTCGCGGCAACAGCCAGGCGTCTCGATCTCGCCACCATACCCGCGACCGCCCGGTTCGCCATCGCGCCCGGCGTCGCGGGCTTCGCGGACCTTGACGCCGCGCTTGAAGCCATGTCGGCCCATCCGGTCAGCGACCAGTCGGAAGGTGTGGAGATGCCCTACTCGTCCGGCACCACCGGCCGGCCCAAGGGGATCATGAGGGCCATGCCCGACGGCCCGTTCGGCATTCCGTCCCCGGGCTATCTTCTGGCAGCCCGGCTGTTCGGGTTCGATGCCGGGACGGTCTACCTCTCGCCTGCCCCGCTCTACCACGCGGCGCCACTGATGTTCTGCATGCGGGTCATGCGCTTCGGCGGAACCATCGTGGTGATGGAGCGGTTCGATGCCGTGGAATGTCTGCGACTGATCGAGCGCTACCGCGTCACCCACGCACAGTGGGTCCCGACCATGTTCATCCGCATGCTGCGCCTTCCCCGGACCAGTCGCACTGGGCCTGACCTTTCGAGCCTGCGGTGCGCCATCCACGCTGCGGCACCGTGTCCCGAACACGTCAAGCGCGCGATGATCGAATGGTTTGGACCGATCATCCTGGAGTACTACGCCGGGTCGGAAGGCAATGGCCTGACCCTCATCACCACGCAGGAATGGCTGGAGCATCCGGGCTCGGTCGGACGCGCCATAATCGGCGAACTCCGCATCTGTGACGACGACGGTGCCGAAGTGCCGCAGGGGAGCGAGGGCGTGGTATTTTTTGCCGACGGACCCGAGTTTTCCTATCACAACGATCCCGGAAAGACCCGGTCATCGCGAACCGCCAGTGGCTGGAGCACCCTGGGCGACATCGGCTACGTCGACGCGGACGGCTTCCTGTACCTCACCGACCGCAAGGCGAACATGATCATATCCGGCGGGGTCAACATCTACCCGCAGGAAATCGAGAACCTTCTCCTCGGACATCCGGGCGTCCTGGATGCAGCCGTGATCGGAGTGCCCGACGAGGAGTTCGGCGAGTCGGTCAAGGCGGTGGTCCACCCGGTCGACATGGCCGTCGCCGGGCCCGGGCTCGAGACGGAGCTGATCGCCTGGTGCCGCGAGCGGTTGGGCCGGGTCAAGTGCCCGCGCTCGATCGACTTCGACGATGCCCTGCCGAGACAGGAGAACGGCAAGCTCTACAAGCGCCTGCTGCGTGACCGTTACCGTGCCTCGGGCGGGGGGTGAACGCCCCGGCGTTCCCGGAGCATCCACAGCAGTGTGCGGGCCGGGGCGATCGCAACGAACCTCAGCTGCACCAGAACCGCGATCAGGGCTACGACCGGCGCCTGCCATCCTGACCGGAAATAGGTGAAGAAGTACCGCACGAGGCTTCGGGCCTTGTGCCATTCGACCACCATCGGACTTGCCCGGCTCGTTCCCTGCACGTGGGTCACGCTGACGCCTGGAATGTAGAGGATCCGGCCCCCGTCCCGCCGCAGCCGCAGGCAGAAGTCGACATCTTCCACGTGGAGGAAATACCCCTCGTCCATACCCCCGGCGCGCTCCCAGGTATCCCGCGGCATGAGCATGAACGCCCCGGAAATACACGGAACCTCCACTGGGTGATCCGGGACCGGCGCGGTGTTGAGATTGACCCCCGACAGGCCCGGGATCAGGCTGGCGAGACGCAGCTGTTCCACCACGCAGTTCCACGGTGTGAGCAGGTTGCGACGGCATCCGCGCTGTTCGGTCCCGTCCGTGTTGAGAAGCCGGACGGTCGCCAGCGCCACGTCCTCGCGCCCGGCGAGTGCATCGAGGGCCGCCTCGAGCACACCAGGCTCGAGAACCGTGTCCGGATTGAGCAGCAGCAGGGTCGGCTGTGTGGCCCGGTCAGCTCCCAGGTTGCAGCCGTGCGCGAACCCGACGTTGCCGTGTCCGGTCATCACCACGAGACGGGTATCGCAAGCGGCAAGACGGTCCACCTCGGCCAGAAGGCCGGGAGGGTTGCCATTGTTGACCAGAACCACTTCCCGCACACCGTTCTGGCGCAGCACCGACGCCAGGCACTCGAGCAGGACCGGTCCTGTCCGGTACGACACCAGCACCACGCTGCAGTCCGCTGCCCAGCGTCCTGTCGGCGCGACGTCCCCGGTGGAAACCTGCGCCGCCCGTGGGTTCACCGCTCCCCCCAACCGAACCGGTCTCAGGCGCCGTGAAGCGGCGGCACCGGCGCCCGGACCCTACCACGACCCGGGGCCGTTGGCGATTGCGGCGCCGTCACGGAAGTGATAAGAGCGCGCCGAATGCCACTGACTGACAGGCGGCGCCGTGCATCTGGAGCAGACCGAGATCCCGGGGGTGCTGGTCATCCGCCCTCGCCGGTTCGGCGATCATCGAGGCTTCTTCTCCGAAACCTACAACGCCGCCAGCCTGGCCGAGAACGGCGTTGTGCTCGATTTCTGCCAGGACAACCACTCGATGTCGGCAACCGTCGGAACACTCCGCGGACTGCACTTCCAGATCCCCCCGTTTGCCCAGGACAAGCTGGTCCGGGTCGCCCGCGGCGCCATCTACGATGTTGCGGTTGACATCCGTCACGGCTCTCCCACCTTCGGGCGGTACGTCGCGCGGACCCTCAGTGCCGGGGAGTGGAATCAGTTGCTGATCCCGGCAGGGTTCGCCCACGGCTTCTGCACCATCGAGCCCGATACCGAGGTCCTGTACAAGGTGACGGCACCCTACTCGCCGGATCACGAGGCGGGCATCATCTGGAACGATCCCGACCTCTCGATCCCCTGGCCACTCGGCGGCGGTGATCCGGTGCTGTCACAGAAGGATACCGTTTACCCGACATTCGCCGATTGCCAGGCGTACTTCAGTTTCGGACCCGGGGGATGAGCGGAATCGGGACCGTCCTGGTCACCGGTGGCGCAGGTTTCATCGGCTCGGCCGTCATCCGTCATCTGGTCGGCGACGTCGGTGTGCGGGTGATCAATGTCGACGCCCTGACCTATGCCGCCAGCCCTTCCTCGCTGGCCGAGGTGGACGCGTCGCCGCTCTACAGCTTCAAGCACGCCGACATCCGCAACCGCGAGGCGCTTGCCGACATCCTCGAACGCCACCGCCCGGATGCCATCATGCACCTGGCGGCGGAAAGCCATGTCGATCGTTCGATCGACGGCCCGGACGATTTCATCAGCACCAACATCACCGGCACCTACACCCTGCTCGAGGCAGCACGGGGCTACTGGAGCGGACTCGGAGCCGGGGACCGGTCGCGCTTCCGTTTCCACCACATCTCTACCGACGAGGTGTTCGGGTCGCTGGCAACGGGTGATCCCGCCTTCACCGAGGAGACCCCCTACGCGCCGCGCTCGCCCTACGCCGCCAGCAAGGCCGCGTCCGATCACCTTGTCAGGGCCTGGCACGAGACCTGGGACCTCCCGGTCGTGCTCAGCAACTGCTCGAACAATTACGGACCGAACCAGTTTCCGGAAAAGCTGATCCCGCTCATGATCATCAAGGGGCTGGCCGGCGAGCCCTTCCCGGTCTACGGATCCGGCGAGAACGTCCGCGACTGGCTGCATGTCGAGGACCACGCCCGTGCACTCTGGCAGATCCTCACGCGGGGCCGGACCGGGGAGAGCTACAACGTCGGCGGCGGCAGCGAACTGCGGAACATCGACGTCGTGACCGGCATATGCCGCCTGCTCGACGAATTCGCGCCGGCAGCGGACGGGGCCTCTCACCTCGAGCGCATCGAGTTCGTCACCGACAGGCCCGGACACGACTTCCGCTACGCAATCGACTGCGCGAAGCTGGAAAACGAACTCGGCTGGAGTCCGCGCGAGAGCTTCGAGTCCGGACTGCGCAGGACCGTTGCCTGGTACATCGAGAACCGTGACTGGTGGCAGGCGATCCTGGAGACGCGCTATGCCGGCGGACGGCTGGGGACGCGGGGCTGATGCCGCGTATCCTCGTGACCGGCGGCGGCGGGCAGGTCGGCAGGGAACTGGCCCTGCGCGACGGCCTGGCCGGACTGCAGGTCACCGCCGAGCCCCGGACCGGGCTCGATGTCACCGACGCCGCATCGGTTCGCCGGGCGCTGGATCGGCATCGTCCCGAAGTCGTGATCAATTCCGCCGCCTACACCGCGGTCGACCGGGCCGAAACCGACCGGGACGCCGCCTTCGCTGTCAACGAGAGCGGTGCCGCGATCCTGGCGCGCGAATGCGCCGGGCACGGCATCGCGCTGATCCATCTTTCCACCGACTACGTGTTCGACGGATCGGGGTCGCGCCCCTACCTGGAATCCGATCCGCCCAATCCCGTCGGGGTCTACGGCCGCAGCAAGCTTGCCGGCGAGCGCGCGGTTGCGGACCTGCTGGAGCGTCACGTCGTCATGCGCACGTCGTGGGTCTATGCCGCCCATGGCGCCAACTTCGTGCGAACAATGCTGCGGCTTGCAGGCGAACGCGACGTGCTGCAGGTCGTCGACGACCAGCATGGGGCCCCGACCTGGGCCGGGGACATCGCGGCCGCGTCACTGTGCATCGCCGGGCGCATCATCGACCAGGAATTCACCGACTGGGGAACCTTCCACTACACGGCCAGGGGACGGACCAGCTGGCACGGCCTGGCGCAGGCGATCGTCGAGCGGGCGGCAACCGTCACCGGACGCCGGCCACGGGTCGATCCCGTTCCCACCAGCGCCTGGCCCACCGCCGCGCGCCGGCCGGCCAACTCGAGCCTCGACTGCGGCAGGATCGACCGGCTGGTCGGACCCGAGCGGCCGCAGTGGACGGCCAGTCTTTCCCGGGTGCTGGACGGGTTGCTCGAACAGGGCAGTGTCGAGGGAGACAGCCTGCGATGAAGGGGATCATCCTTGCCGGGGGATCCGGCACACGCCTCTACCCGCTGACCGTCACGGTGTCGAAACAGCTGTTGCCTGTCTATGACAAGCCGATGATCTACTACCCGCTGAGCACGCTGATGCTGGCCGGCATCAAGGACATCCTGGTAATCACCACCCCGGAGGACCAGGACCAGTTCCAGGCCCTGCTCGGCGACGGGTCGCACTGGGGCATCAGCATCAGTTTCGCCGTTCAGCCGTCGCCGGACGGGTTGGCCCAGGCATTCATCATCGGCCGGACCTTCGTCGGCAACGATCCATGCTGCCTGATCCTGGGCGACAACATCTTCCACGGCCACGGCCTCACCGAGAAACTGCAGGCGGCCGTGGCGCGCACGGACGGCGCGACGGTGTTCGGCTACTACACGAGGGACCCCGAACGCTATGGCGTGGTGTCGTTCGACGAGGAGGGTCGGGCCCGGAGCATTGTCGAAAAACCGCAGAACCCGGAGTCCAACTGGGCGGTGACGGGGTTGTACTTCTACGACAACGAGGTCCTCGACATTGCCCGCGACGTGCGGCCCTCGCCTCGCGGGGAACTCGAGATCACCGACGTCAACCGCATCTACCTCGAACGCGGGGCACTGCGGGTCGAACGCCTCGGCCGCGGTTTCGCGTGGCTTGACACCGGCACCCATCATGCGCTGATGGCAGCATCGGAGTTCGTACGCACGGTGGAGGATCGCCAGGGGCTCAAGATCGCCTGCGTCGAGGAGGTGGCCCTGCACATGGGGTTCATCGATGACGAGCAGGTACGAAGGCTTGCGGCCCCGCTCAGGAAGAGCGGCTACGGCGAATACCTGCTCTCGCTTGTCGGACGTGGAGACCTGTCATGATCATCCGCCCCATTGCGGCGGCGGCCCTGCTCGCAGTCCTGGCAGCAGGCGCGTCCGTCTCGGCCTCGGAGCCACACGCGATCGTCGCACCGGTGCCGGAAGGCATCGATGCCCCGCCGATCGCCTTCGACCTGCCGATCGACTGCGAACCGGGCATCGACTGCTGGATCTTCAAGTACGTCGACCTGGATCCCGGTCCCGGCACCGCGGACTTCGGCTGCGGGTCGATCACGCACGACGGGCACAAGGGGACCGACATCGCGCTGGCGCACTTCGCCAGGATCGGGGAAGGTGTCGCGGTCCGGGCGGCAGCCGACGGCATCGTGCGCGCGATCCGCGACGAGATGCCGGACATCCCGCAGGGCCGCCCCGACTCCCCCGACGTCGCGCAACGCCAGTGTGGCAACGCCGTCATCATCGACCATGAGGCGGGCTGGACCTCGACCTACTGTCACCTGCACAGGGACAGCGTGCGGGTCAACCCGGGCCAGACGGTGCGTTCCGGGACCCACATCGGCGACGTCGGCCTGTCCGGGTACACGAACTTTCCGCACCTGCATTTCGGCGTGATGTACCAGAACCGCGTGGTCGATCCGTTCACCGGCGTGTCCGGCGCACGCAGCTGCACGATCGGCCGCGCGCCGTTGTGGCAGCGGCAGGTGCTGGACCGGCTGCCCTATCGCTCGGCGATCATCCACAACGTCGGGTTCTCCGACACCATTCCGGATGCCGCCGCCATCCGCTCGGGCGAGCTCACCCAGACGCTGTTTGCTCCCGGGGCGGACTCGCTCGCTTTCTGGACCGAGATTGCCGGCCTGCGCAAGAATGACCTGATCTCGATGCGGCTCACCGACCCGTCGGGCCAGCCGGTTGCACTCAGGTCGGAACGCGCCGAGGACGACCAGCCGCGGATCTGGCTTGCTGTCGGTGTGCAGGTGAGCGACGGAACGCTCCGGCAGGGCGCCTACCGGGGCGAGGTCACGGTGACCCGCGAGGGCGGGACGGGACAGGCGAGGTCACAGCGCGTCGCGTTCATGCGCATCGCCTACCCGTAGGTTCCGCGGGAGGACGGTTACCCGTCCCGGCTTCCGATCCACAACCGGTTGGCAGGGGGATGTGCGGCCAGCGCCTCCTCGTTAATGGTGGTCCCCCACCCTGGCGTGTCCGGAAGGAGGAGTTCGCCGTTCTCGATCACCGGCGGCGGATCGAAGATCTCGTCCTTCCAGGTCACGTCCTCGTAGTCGGTTTCCAGCACCCTGAAATTCGGGACCGCGGCGCAGAAATGCGCTCCCATCAGCGTGCCGAGATGTCCGTTGAAGTTGTGGGCCGCGACGTTGACCTCGTGGATCTCCGCCAGGTTCGCAATCCGGATCGACTCCGCGATCCCGTTCCACGGCACGTCCACGATCGCGACGTCCACCGCGCCGGCGTCGAAGTACGACCGGTACTGGCGTCGGCCGAACAGTGACTCCAGGGAGGCGATCGACATCGGCGCCCGGCTGCGAATCCGCGCAAGCGCGTCGGGCTCGAAGATGTCGAGTTCGAGCCAGTCGAGGCCGAGCGGCTCCAGTGCCCGGGCCACCCTCAGGTAGCCTTCGGTTCGGAAGTTGAAGTTGAGATCGAGCTTCAGTCCGATGTCCGGACCGGCACCGTCGCGGAACGCCTGCATCTGCCGGCAGATCGTGTCAACCAGCCACGGCTCGGCATTCAGTTCCGGACCGCCCGTGGTGCGCCCGAAGCCCGGCATGTAGACCTGAGGCTCGCCGTCCCCGAACAGGAAGATGTTGGTCTTGAGCGAACCGACGCCGCTGTCACGAACCTCGCGGCCGAGCGCACAGATGTCGTCGAGCGAGCGCGGTTGCGGCACACCCATCGCCTCGTGGTGATTGAGCCTGAAGGTGCCGCAGTGCGACCAGTAGACGGGAAGCCGGGTCCGGTACGGACCCCCGAAGAGGGCGGCGACCGACACCCCGAGGTCACGGGCCTTGATGTCATAGAGCGCGTTCTCGAATGCGGCGATTGCCTGGGCGGCCATGCCGCCCGGAACGTGCCGGGTTACCAGGCGCAGCCGGGTGACCACGGTCTCGACCGGTCTCGGGTCCTCGCCGATGACGAGTTCGCCCAGCCTGCGGATCACCCCGGTCAGGCCGGGACTGCCGAAGCCCTCGAGATATTCCGAGTAACCAACGATGCCGGTGTCTGTCACGATCTTCAGGAAGGAGAAGTCACGCCACCCGGCGCCGCAGTGCAGGTCCTGGACCAGGGCAATCTTCATCAGGCCGTCCCCTGTTGCCGTACCGGCCCTTCGCGCCGTGGACCGGTTTCATACCGGGTGGCATTGTGCGCCGGCTGGAGACAGCCTGTCATTACCCGCGATGGATTGCGTGATCGTGACCCCACGCCCGTCATGCCGATCTGGCTGAGATACGCGATTGGAGCCCAGGCCTGCCTTCTGGTCGGCATGGGAATCGGGCGGTTCGGCTACGCGCCGATGATCCCGGTTCTGATCGAGTCGGGACAGCTGGCCGAGTTCGAGACCGGGCGGGTGGGCGCGCTCAATCTCGCCGGCTACGTGCTGGGCGCCGTTGCCACCGCCCGGCTGCGTCATCGCTGGCACGAGGCCGCGGTCCTGCGAACCTGCCTGGTGCTGGCCCTGCTGTCGCTCGTCGCCAGCATCCTGCCGTTCGGCTACCTGTGGCTGGCATCCTGGCGTCTGCTGGTCGGCATCGTCGTCGCGGTGATGATGATCCTCGGCATTTCCTACGTTACCCGGTTCGCACCGCCCGACCGGGTCGCCCGGGCGACATCGATCGCGTTCTCCGGCGTCGGGCTCGGCATCTTCTTCTCAGCCGTCGGACTGCCGTTCCTGCTGGACGCGGGAGTCGCGGCCGCGTGGGCGGGTGCAGCCGCGGTCGGCGCGGTTGCGACCGGGGTCGGGCTGTGGGCCTGGTCGGGGGCGCCACGTCTCGAGGCGACACACGTCCCGGAACACCGCGTGCGGATTCCGGTGGAGGGCTGGAAGCTGGTCGCCGCCCAGTTCCTGTTCTCGGTCGGGCTGATCCCGCACTCGATCTACTGGGTGGACTACATCGTGCGCGGGCTCGGCCACCCGATGTCCCACGGCGCCCTGCACTGGACCCTGGTCGGTGCGGGCGCCGTACTCGGCACCCTTCTCTGGGGCCGGCTTGCCGACAGGATCGGGCTGACCCCCGGACTGGTCGTGATCTTTGCCATGCTCTCGGCCTCCATCGCGCTCCCGGTCCTTGCTCCCGGCGGGCTCGTGCTGCTGTTTTCCTCCCTGGTATTCGGCTCCCAGCCCGGCTCCAGCGCCGTGATCGCCGGCCGCGCCCAGCAGGTGATGGGCACCGGCGCCATGACACCGCTGTGGCGCTGGATGACCATATCGGTCGGCGCCGCCCAGCTTCTGGGCGCTCCGGTGCTGGTCGAGTTGTTCAACCGCACCGGAAGCCACACGCCGGTCTTCCTCGCCGGTGGCACGGCAATGGCGTTGGCATCGGTCCTGTGCGCGACACTGCCGCGTGACGCCGACGCGACAGGGCGGACCTGACGCCGTATCATGAGCACCCCGACCGGACCCCAGGGAGCCGCGCCATGACACTCACGCCTCGAGATCTCGTCGGCTACGGAGCGTCGCCGCCGGACCCGCAGTGGCCGAACGGCGCCCGGCTGGCACTCAACTTCGTGATCAACTACGAGGAGGGCTCGGAGTACTCGCTGCACGACGGAGACGGGTTTTCCGAGGCCAGCCTGACCGAGGCACCATCCTCCATCATCCCGCATGGAGACCGTGACCTTGCGGCGGAGTCGCTGTTCGAATACGGCTCGCGGGTCGGGTTCTGGCGCCTGCTGCGGCTGTTCCGCGACCGCGACCTGCCGGTGACCATCTTCGCCTGTGCCCTGGCGCTGGAACGCCATCCCGAAGCGGCCCGCGCGATCCGCGAGGCGGGCCTCGACATCTGCTGCCATGGCTGGCGCTGGATCGAGCACTTCAAGCTGCCGGAATTCGTCGAACGCGAACACATCCGCCGTGCCGTCGCCTCTCTTGCCAGCACCCTCGGCGAGCGTCCCTACGGCTGGTACTGCCGTACCGGACCCAGCGTGAATACCCGCCGGCTTCTGGTCGAGGAAGGAGGGTTTCTCTACGACTCCGACGCGTACAACGACGAGTTGCCCTACTGGGTGACCGTCGCGGACCGCCCGCACCTCGTGGTGCCGTACACACTCACCAACAACGACTCCAAGTTCGGCCGCGGCTGGTTTTCCACCGGAGAGGACTTCTTCGCCTTCTGCCGGGATGCGTTCGACTTCATGCGCGAGGAAGGCCGGTCACACCCGCGAATGATGTCGGTCGGGCTGCACATGCGCCTCACCGGGCATCCGGCGCGCGCCATGGGACTGGCACGCCTCCTCGACCATATCCGGCAGTTCGACGACGTGTGGATCTGCAGCCGGATGGACATTGCGCGGCACTGGATGCGGGTGCATCCCTGGCGCGGATGAGAACCGGTCAGCCGGCCTGCGGATCGTCATCGGGCCCGGGCACCGGAAAGTCCGTCATCTCGTCAGGATGATCGGCCGGCACCCGGTACGTCCCATCGAGCCAGCGGGCAAGATCCCGCAGCCTGCAGCGGGCGGAACAGAAGGGACGGTGCGCCCGCACCGTCGCGGCTCCACACTCCGGACAGCTGCGCGCCATGGCTTCCGTCACTCCCCGTCGATCCACCACTCGCCAGGGGCCAGGCCGGAGACTGCCTCGAACCGGGGCTCGCAGCCGAGCCGCCGGGCAACCTCGACCGCCGCCGGGCGCAGGGAACCGGCCATCAGCGCCGCCACCTCGGGCGCGCACCGGACCCGGGGATGTGCCAGCGTGCGGACACGGTCCGGCATCCGCCGCAGGACGTCACAGGCGACGGTCTCGGAGTTCGGACGCACACCGTGATCCGGGTCTGTGTAGAGTTCGTTCAGCGTTGGCAGGCCACGCGGTCGGGTGATTTCCAGAACCCCGGTCCGGGTCCAGCCGTGGACCACCGGAGCGTCCGGCTCGCCGTCGAACGCGGCAGCGAACGCATCCGCTACCCGGTCACGGACCCGGCGCGCCCGCGGCACGTCGATCATGATCAGCCCGGCCAGCTGGCGCAGGCGGACCTGCCAGGCGAGTTCGGCACCGAGCGCCGCGGCCCGGCCCGCGGTCAGGGCGCCGTCGGCGATATCGATGTCGATCGCGTTCAGTGCCTCGGTCTCCTCGATCACCAGCCGCAGCCCGTCCGGCATGGCCACGGTCCTCCGCAGCGCGAGTTCAAGCGCGTCCTCGACGTCGAAGTCATCGAACAGCTTGCCGTCGCGTCCCTCGCGCAGAATCGCTGACGGCGCGCGCAGGCGCGAGCGCGCCACCGGTCCGGGAGCGGAATCGAGCACAGTTCCCACCGGGTCCTCGCCCGACCACCCTCGTACCCGGAGCAGTCGGTCGACCACGGCGCGTGCATCGGCCGCTACCTCCGCGCACCGGCGGTTCCCGGCTGTTGCGCGGACAATGATGCCGGCTCCGTCCGGCGCCAGGTCCGCGACGGCCCGGCGCAGCCGCTCACGCTGCCCGGCATCGACGATGCGCCGTGACACGCTGGTCCCGGTGCGGCCGGGAACAAGCGAGACCAACTCCCCGTCGAGGCCGAAGCCGGTGGACACCCGCGCCGCCTTGCCGCGCCAGCCCTCGGAACGCACCTGGACAGCGAGCGAGGCGCCCTCGTGCACCGGGTTCCCGCCGGCACGCTCCAGCACGCCGGCGCACCCGCCAAGGTCCAGAAAGCACTGCCCGCGCCGCACCGCGGTGACCCGCGCCACCACCACCTGGCCCAGCCGCCACGGCCGCGACAGGCGCTCGACCAGCAACTCCCGCAGCCGCCCGTCCTCGATGATCGCAACCCGGGTTTCGGCGGCAGACCTGTCGACCAGGATCTTGCGCGCCGTCATGGCCGGTCGGAGACGTGGTAGTGAAACCCGCTGCCGGCCAGCATGGCATGGACCTCGGCGAGCGGCAGGCCAACCACGTTGCTGTAGGACCCGTTGAGCGAGGCGACCCAGGCGGCTGCCATGCCCTGGATCGCGTAGCCGCCGGCTTTGCCACGCCATTCACCGGCAGCGAGATAGGCCTCGAGTTCGTCGGCGGACAGGCGCTTGAACCGCACGTGGGTCGCAACGAGGCGCCGGAGCCTGGCGCCGTCGGGACGCACCAGCGTGACTGCACCCAGAACCCGGTGACGGCGCCCGGACAGCAGGCCGAGGCACAGCCGTGCCTCGGCCGGCTCGAGAGCCTTTGGCAGGATCCGGCGCCCGCAGGCGACGACGGTATCGGCAGCGAGCACGAAGGCCCCCGGGTGCCGGGGCGCCACGTCATCGGCCTTGGCGTCCGCCATGCGCGCAGCGTAGGTCCGGGGCACCTCGCCCCTGGACGGGGTTTCGTCGACGCCGGGGCGGTCGATCCGGTCGGGAACCAGGCCGATCTGGAGCAACAGGTCGCGCCGGCGGGGCGACGCCGAGGCCAGCACGCAGCGCAGGCCGGACTGCGGCCGAAACACCGCGCGGGGGTTCATGCGCAGGGCCGCCGGACGCCGGTTGCGTTACTTGAATCGGAAGGTGATTCGACCCTTGGTCAGGTCGTACGGCGTCATTTCGACGTTGACGCGGTCGCCGGCAAGAACACGGATCCGGTTCTTCCTCATCTTGCCGCTGGTGTGGGCCAGAACCTCGTGTTCGTTGTCCAGCTTGACCCTGAACATCGCATTCGGGAGCAGTTCCGAAACCGTTCCCGAGACTTCCAGGACATCTTCTTTCGCCATGGCACCATCAGTTTGTGTTGATCGGACGGGCACGAAGGTGGAGCCCGACACCGGAAAAATCAAGCCGCTTGTTCCGGCGACACGACCGACGCGGACTACGGAAACCGCTTCTCGATCCGGCGGATCAGTTCGTCGCGCACCTCCCGGTAACCGGCGCGCCGCATCTCGAGACTGCCTTCGAAGATGGTGACGTCGAGAATCGGCCAGTACTCGATGTCACACGCCATGGTACGGGTCAGTTCCGTTGCCCGGTGGTGGGCCTCGGGCGACAGCGAGACGATGAGGTCGAAGAAACCGTCCTCCATCTCGTCGAAGGTCTTCGGCCGGTGATCGGCGAGATCAATCCCCAGTTCCGCCAGGACCTCGACCGCGAGAGGGTCGGGGGTTCCATGCCTGATCCCGCAGGAATCCACGTACATGCTGGTTCCGCACCGGTGCTTGAGGATGGCCTCCGCCATCGGCGAGCGTACCGAGTTCTGCACGCAGGCGAAGAGCACCGCCCCCGGTGCCGCGCCGGGTCGCGGCAGGAACGGAGCTTCTCCGATCCCGGTCACGACGAGTATCAGCCCCGAATGTGCAGGACGCAGATCAGGGTGAACAGGCGCCTCGCCGTCGCAAAGTCCATCGAGACCTGTCCATCGAGGCGCTCCAGCAGGATCCTCGCTCCCTCGTCGTGCAGCGCGCGTCGGCCCACGTCGATTGCCTCGATCTTCGATGGCGACAGGTTGCGGATCGCCTCGTAGTAGTTCTCGCAGACGTGGAAGTAGTCGCGCACCACCCTGCGGAACGGCGCGATCGGCAGGATGACATCGCCCACCGTGGTCCCGTCGGCGGTGCGTATGTCAAACTGCAGCCGGCGCTCCTCGATTGCGAGGTGCAGGTGGAAGCTTGCCTCCTCCACCCCGACCGGACAGAACCTGTTTTCCTCGATCAGGTCATAGATCGCCACCGCACGCTCGTGTTCCACCTCCGCGCTGCGCCGCAGGACCGTACGCTCGTTCAGCGTGATCTGGACGATCCGCCCCCCGGTATTCTGGTTCGACGGATCCGGCACGCCGTCGGGCATGGTGAGCGCACGCCGTGTCATGCTGCGTGTCCTCTCTACACCGGGTCAGTCCCCGATTGCATTCAGCCGCGAGGCGATGGACCAGGCATGGGCATGCAGGCCTTCCGCCTCGGCCAGCACCATGGCGGCCGGACCGATCCGGGACAGGCTTCCTGCATCACAGCGTATCGTGTTGGTCCGTTTCATGAAATCCAGTACCGACAGGCCGGACGAAAACCGGGCGGTCCGGCCGGTCGGCAGCACATGATTGGGGCCCGCGATGTAGTCGCCGATCGCTTCGGGAGTATGACGTCCGAGGAACACTGCACCGGCGTTGCCGATCCGTTCGGCGAACCACGCCGGGTCGGCCACCGCGAGCTCGAGGTGTTCCGGTGCCACCCGGTCAACAAGTCCCGGCGCCTCATCGAGGGACCCGACCACGATCACCGCTCCGTGATCGCGCCAGCTTGCAGCGGCGATGCCTGACCGGGGAAGGCGCGCGAGCGTCTCGTCGATCTCGGTTTCGACACGGCGGGCAAAGCCGGCATCATCTGTAACCAGGATCGCCTGCGCATCCTCGGCGTGCTCTGCCTGCGAGAGCATGTCGATCGCGATCCACGCCGGATCGCTGTCGCCGTCCGACACCACCAGGATTTCCGACGGCCCGGCAATCGAGTCGATCCCGACCTGTCCGAACACGAGCCGCTTGGCAGCGGCGACATAGGCATTTCCCGGTCCGACGACCTTGTCCACCGGCCTGATGGTCCGGGTCCCGTAGGCGAGTGCGGCCACCGCCTGGGCGCCGCCGAGACGATAGATCTCGCTCACCCCGGCCATGTCGACCGCCGCGAGTACCAGCGGCCTGATCTCGCCGTCGGGTGCCGGCACCGTGACTACGCGGCGAGGCACTCCCGCCACCCGGGCCGGGATGGCGTTCATCAGCACGGAGCTGGGGTAGGCCGCTCTGCCGCCGGGCACGTAGAGGCCCACCGAGGCGACGGGCCGCCAGCGCATGGCCAGACCGACCCCTTCCTCGTCCTCCCACTCGAGATCTCCGGGCACCTGGCGTGCGTGAAAGGCCTCGATGCGCCGCGCCGCCATCTCGAGCGCCTCGAGCTCGCCGGCATCGCAGGACGCGCGGGCCGCGGCCACCTCCGCTCCGGTAACCCGGAATGACTCCGGCTCGTGGCGAACGCGGTCGAAGCGCTCGGTATACTCCACGAGCGCGGCATCGCCCCGCGTTCTCACGTCGTCAATGATGGCTGCCGCAACGTCGCTGACGTCGCTGTCGGCTGCCCGGCGCGCATCGAGAAAGTTGCTGAACCTGCTCTCGAAGTCCGGCATCCGGGTGGAGAGTCTATGCGGCAACGGCCACCTCCCGGAACCGGCCGATCAGGTCGTTGACCAGGGCGGGCCGGGTCTTCAGTGCCGCCCGGTTGACAGCCAGGCGTGAACTGACCTCGGCGATCCGTTCGACCTCGACCAGGCCGTTTGCCCTGAGCGTGGATCCGGTCTGCACCAGGTCGACGATGCGCCGGCACAGTCCGAGCCTCGGCGCGAGTTCCAGGGCTCCGTTGAGCTTGACACATTCGGCCTGCACGCCGCGTGCGGCGAAGTGCCTGCGGGTTACTTTCGGATACTTCGTTGCGATGCGCAGGTGACTCCAGCGTTTCGGGTCCTCGCGCGCGGCCAGTTCCTCCGGTTCGGCCACCGACAGGCGGCAGCGACCGACCTCGAGATCCACCGGGGCATAGATCTCGGGATGGTCGAACTCCATCAGCACGTCGCTGCCGCACACCGCCAGGTGCGCGGCCCCGAATGCGACGAAGGTCGCGACATCGAAACTGCGCACGCGGATGATTGTCAGACCCGGATCTTCGGTCCGGAACATGAGCTGGCGGGCGTTCTCGTCGAAGAACTCGGGCTCGGGCCCGATACCTGCACGGGACAGCAGCGGGCCGACCTCATTCAGGATACGGCCCTTCGGCACGGCAAGCACCAGGGGATCAGTCGCACTCATCGGCATCATCCGGATGGGTGGGCCGGGACCAGGTCGGCCAGGAATCGCCGACATCCTCCGCCAGGCAGGAAAGCCGGCGGATCGACAGGCCGATGGTCGTCCCGCCGGCAAAACACAGGTACAGGCCATCGTCGGCAAGGTTGCAGGACAGCAGCTCGAGGATCCGTCCCCGCTCGGTGATGTCGAAACCCCGGGTCCGGGCGGCGTCGACCTCGTTGATAAGAACGGCGCAGTGAACCCGTTCCGAGACCGGGTCGTCCTCCCCGACCGGCCCAGCCTCCTCGAGCTCCCAGCGAAACCGCTGAGCCATCATGGCGAACCGCCGGTGTGCCGGGTCGTAGACGATCTCGCGCACCGGCACGATCGCATCCTGCAACAGCGTGGACACGAGCTCCAGGTCGTCGCGGGACTCGACCCTGACCCGGAACTGGCGGCCCGGATCGATACGCCGGGTTGTCATCAGGCCACCTGCACGCTGTCAGCATCGGTCTCGCGTTCAATGACCGCACCGCAGGCGACCAGTTTGCCGACAAGGCGTTCGTAACCGCGATCAAGGTGGTAAATCCGGTTGATCGTGGTCTCCCCGTTCGCCGCGAGACCGGCCAGGACGAGGGACACCGACGCCCGCAGGTCGGTCGCCATCACCGGGGCTCCGGCAAGGCCGTGGATGCCGTTCACCCGCGCCGAGCCGTCCCGGACCGTAATATCAGCTCCCATGCGCACCAGTTCGCTGACATGCATGAACCGGTTTTCGAAGATGGTCTCGGTGATGAGCGACGAACCGTCGGCAATGGTCATGCACGCCATCAGCTGCGCCTGCAGGTCGGTCGGAAAGCCGGGATAGGGCTCGGTTACGACGTCGACCGCGCGCAGCCCACCGTCCGGCGCCGTCACCCGGACGCGGTCGGCCGCCGCATCGATGCGGGCGCCCGCCGCGGAAAGGGTGTCGAAAACCCTCTCCAGCAGGCCGGGCCGGATGCCGGTCAGTTCCAGTTCCCCGCCGGTGATGCATGCGGCAATCGCGTAGGTCCCGGCCTCGATCCGGTCGGCCGTGATGCGGTGCGTGGCGCCACCAAGCGTCTCGCGGCCGCTGATGTGGATCACGTCGGTCCCGGCACCTTCGATCTGCGCGCCCATGGCGACGAGACAGTCCGCCAGGTCGACGATTTCCGGTTCGCGCGCGGCGTTCACCAGCTCGCTTTCGCCCCGCGCGAGCACGGCCGCCATCATCAGGTTTTCGGTAGCCCCGACCGAGGGAATGGGAAAGACGTGCCTGGCCCCGTGCAGGCGACCGCCCCTGGGCAGCGCAGCCTCGACATATCCGCCGGACAGGTCGATGTTCGCGCCCATCCTGCGCAGTCCGGCCAGGTGCAGGTCGATCGGCCTGGTCCCGATCGCACATCCGCCCGGCAGCGATACCCGCGCCCGGCCGCAGCGCCCGACCAGTGGTCCGAGCACGAGAACCGACGCGCGCATCTTGCGCACGATGTCGTAGGGTGCCTCGGTTGCGGTCACCCGGGGAACACCGATCTCCAGTTCGGGCTCTCCCGGAGAACCCGCCCGGCGTATCGTCGCCCCGAGCTCGCCGATCAGGGCCAGCATCGATTCGATATCGGCAAGCCGCGGGACATTCTCCAGCCGTACAGGTTCGCTCGTCAGCAGACTCGCGGCCATAATTGGCAGAGCGGCGTTCTTGGCGCCGCTCACGGGGATCGTTCCCACCAGTCGGTTGCCGCCTCGGATCCTGATCCTGTCCATCATTCCTTCCGGGGTTCCGGCACACCTGCCACGTCAAACCGGATGCGGCACCGTTTGTATTGGACGGGGCCGGGCCAGACAAGGCCGCGGCCCCGTCGCGGCGCAGCGCTCACTCGATGCGGTCCGGCCGCCGGCGCGGCGTCTCCGCAGAGCGCGCCCGCGCCTGCTCCTTGCGTCGATGCAGGTTGCGGCGCAGCGCAGCCGCGCGCCTGGTCTCACGTCCGTCGATACCCGACTTCGCGGGCTTGCTTGCCTCCTCGCGCGTCTCGTCTTCCACGTCTTCGTCCACCGTGTCGGTTCGGGTCGGTTGCACACGGTTTGACGCCGGCTGTCAAGGCGAATACCGGCGGGTCCGGACACCCTGCTCCAGGATGACCACCGGCGGTCCGGGGCAAGCAGCGGAGCTTTCGAGGGTGTCACGGCACTCCGCGACCGGCAGCGACAGCAGGGCTCCAGGCACCCGTGGCAGTCCCTGCTCCGGGCGCGTGCGTGGTCCGGCCCGGCAGGGTGGACAAGGCCCGCGCCAGAGCAACTTTCGGGACTTACAAAGAAAACTTGACAGCGTCATGCCGCCTGCAGGGCCTGAATCGAAGACCTGCAGGCGCTTTCTCCTTGCATGTTCCACGTTATTTCCTATATTTTTCCCGTATTGTTCAGGAGACGCCGTATGCCGTCCGAGACAAGACCCGGGACGAAACCGCAGCGTGCACACCGCCAGGTCACGTACCGTCTGCTGCCGCAGACGCGGGGCAACTGGCGCCGCCTGGAGCGGGTCCTGGAGAGCCAGCGGCAGTTGTACAACG